>JAJRPV010000010.1 GCA_024280575.1 Campylobacterales bacterium | reverse complement strand
TTTTATAATATTTGACATTCTCTAAAAATAAGTATATACTTAAACTATAAACTTAAGGAGTTGAAATGACTGTTACTGCTAAAGATTTGAGATTTAATATCTCTATGCTCTTTGATGCTTTGGGCAAGTCTGAGGATATTATTATCACTTATAGAGGTAAAGCTAGAGCGAAACTTATAGGTATCAATGAAAAAAAAAGCCATGAAAAAGATGATATCGCCTTTGGTATTTGGAGTGATAGAGATGAGAATGTTGATAAGATGGTAAGAAAGATAAGAAAAGGTAGAAGATTTGATATATGATTATTTGGTGGATACTGATGTTGTAATTTGGTATCTTCGGGGTAATTTAAATGCAAAAAAACTGCTTCAAAATATAGATTTTTGTATATCGTCCATAACTTATATGGAGCTTTTGCAGGGTATGAGAAACAAGCAAGAGCTTAAAACTTTTCAAAAGATGGTGAAATCTTGGGGCATAAAGGTCATCTATATAGACGAGGAAATTTCGGCAAAAGCACTTTTTTATATGGAGGAGTATTTTTTAAGCCACTCTATGGAAATAGCCGATAGCATTATAAGTGCCACTTGCACCAGATATGGGCTTACTTTGATTACTGCTAATGATAAGCACTATAAAATTCTAAGAGATTTGGATATGGAGGTTTTTAGAGCATAATGCAGATAAACGGTACGCTCATAAACTACTACTTTCACTGCAAAACCCAGTGTTGGCTTCATGCTAATCGCATAAATCTTGAGGATAATTCTGAAGATGTTCGCATAGGTAAAGTCCTTCATGAGATAGCCGAGAAAAAGGGTAAGAGTGAAGTTAGTATCGAAAATATCAAAGTGGATAAGATAACTAAAGATTATGTTGTTGAGATAAAAAAGAGTGATAGCGATATGGAGGCTACAAAGTGGCAAGTGCTTTTATATCTGTATAAATTAAAACAAAAAGGTATATATAAAAAGGGTAAGATTGAGTTTATAGAAAAAAACAAACAAGCTAAAAAGGTGCATTTTGTTGAATTAGACGAAACAAAGGAGACAGAGTTGTTAAAAGTTTTGGAAGAGATTAGAAATCTAATCAACCAGCAAAGCCATCCTAAACCAAAGAAACAGAGAAAATGCAAGAAATGTGCATACTATGAGTACTGTTTTGTGTAAGATAAGTTGATGGCAAAAAATCATACTAGATATATATTTTCTATGGGTGAGTTGAAGCGAAAAGATAATTCGATAGCATTTAGAAATGAAAAGGGCAACTTTTATATACCCATAGAAGACACAAGAGAGATATACTGTATGAATGAAGTAAGTCTAAATACAAAATTTTTGGATTTTATCTCAAAAGCCGGTATAGTGATGCACTTTTTCAATTATAATGAGGGGTATAGCGGTACATTTTACCCTAAAGAGCATTATGTGAGTGGAAACTTGACTTTGAGACAAAGTGAGGCATTTGGGAAATATAGGGAATTGATAGCTAAACAGATAGTAAAAGGTATAGGTAAAAATATCCATGAAGTTTTATATCATTATTATAGGCATGGTAAGAGTGACTTAAAGATCTTTTTGGATTGGTTGAGAGTTGATTTGGATGATTTGGTAGATGGAAGTGCTGGCATAAAACAGATATTATCTGTTGAGGGCAGGATTTGGCTACAGTTTTATGATAGTTTTAGGCTGTTTTTGCCAAATGATTTTATCATAAATAAAAGAGTAAAAAGACCACCTGACAACCCCATAAATGCTCTCATCAGCTTTGGAAATACTCTGCTTTACACCAAAACTATATCGGCTATTTATAATACTCACCTAAATCAGTGTATAAGTTTTTTGCATGAACCAAGCGAGGGAAGATTTAGTTTGAGTTTGGATTTGAGTGAGGTTTTTAAGCCGATATTGGTTTTTAAGACTATATTTGAAGTTGTCGGAAGAAAAAAACTACAGGTACAAAAGCATTTTGATAAAAGTTTGAATTATGCTTTACTCAACGAAAATGGTAAGAAAATCTTTATAGAAGCATTTGAAAATAGACTAAACGAGACATTTAAACCCTCTTCTTTAAATCGTCAAATTACATATAAAAATGCTATAAAATTAGACGGATATAAGCTAATCAAGATGCTAAACAATGGCGAAATTTTCCAGCCATTTTGTTTGAGTGAAAAAAGATGAACTACAACTATGCTTTTTTAATGTATGATGTTGGAGAAAAGAGAGTAAATAAGGTATTTAAGATTTGCAAAAAGTACCTAAAGCATCACCAAAATTCAGTTTTTAGAGGCAATATAACATCATCAAAACTTATATCTCTAAAAGAAGAGATAAAAAAAGCGATAAACAAAGAGAGTGATTTTGTAACAATTATAAAAATGAAAAACAATCACCTCTTCGATGAGGAGACCATAGGAAGCGATAAGAAAAAAGTAGAATCAATATTTATATAATTTTCCAATCTCTGTGAGATATTTTTTCACAAAGCCTCTGTCTTGCAGGGATTGTAAAGTTCTTTAAATTTATATTGTTAATTTAAAAATAGATTGGAAAAAACCAATAAAATATGCTAAAATACAGCAATCAAAAGCAAAACACTCAAAAAAAGATAGTTTTGACGGTAGCTCCACATGTACAAATGTTGTATTGAAATAAATATGCGACAACATCATCTTCCGCTTTTGATAGCTCCACATGTACAAATGTTGTATTGAAATGCAATGACTGCTTCAGCTACAAAATCAACTACTGGCTCCACATGTACAAATGTTGTATTGAAATGTAAAACTTGCAAATGAACTAAGCCTTGATTATAAGCTCCACATGTACAAATGTTGTATTGAAATACCAGTTTCAGTAATCACTCTCGTTTCAGCTACTTCGCTCCACATGTACAAATGTTGTATTGAAATAGCATTATATTTGTTTGCACTCCAGGGCAGACGAGCTCCACATGTACAAATGTTGTATTGAAATCCGATTGGGATTATCGCAAATAGCTGGAAACCGATGGCTCCACATGTACAAATGTTGTATTGAAATGCATGGATTAAATATGAAACTCTTAATAAATTAAGCTCCACATGTACAAATGTTGTATTGAAATCCTGGTTTACCTATACTATATGCGTTATCTGCTATAGCTCCACATGTACAAATGTTGTATTGAAATGCTATAGGAATACCTATTGCAGTTCTTTTGTAAAGGGCTCCACATGTACAAATGTTGTATTGAAATACAACTGTGTGGCTTTCTAGCCATTGGTTTATTTTGGCTCCACATGTACAAATGTTGTATTGAAATTAGAAAAAGCATTTATAGACGGGGCTATGACTATGCTCCACATGTACAAATGTTGTATTGAAATTTTGATTGGATAAATGTAGATACAAATACAACCTAGCTCCACATGTACAAATGTTGTATTGAAATAACACTTGGGCAGGCACAACAACAGCAGATTTTATCGCTCCACATGTACAAATGTTGTATTGAAATATGTTTTTCGGTAAACTAAATGCAGGAGATATTAGCTCCACATGTACAAATGTTGTATTGAAATACTGTTGCAATAGCGTCTAAATAAGCTACACATTCAGCTCCACATGTACAAATGTTGTATTGAAATTATTACAATCAGTTACATAAATTAGAAGATAGTTTGCTCCACATGTACAAATGTTGTATTGAAATGTATCTCAAAGTAATTATATAAAGACCTTAGGGGGAATGCTCCACATGTACAAATGTTGTATTGAAATCGCCAAGTACCAATTAAGTTAGTAGCACTACTTGGCTCCACATGTACAAATGTTGTATTGAAATCTTGGGATGGAGGAGTGGTACCCGCTTTAGGCGAGCTCCACATGTACAAATGTTGTATTGAAATAAGTACGCATATATATTACACGCTCGCCATATTTTAGCTCCACATGTACAAATGTTGTATTGAAATTTATTCATTTTAACAGGTATCTTGACATCAATATTGCTCCACATGTACAAATGTTGTATTGAAATTATTTACAAAGAAATATTAAATTAACTATTCTTTGCTCCACATGTACAAATGTTGTATTGAAATTTTCAAAGCCTTTTAATCATTAAAAAAAGACAAAGGCTCCACATGTACAAATGTTGTATTGAAATGGCAATAAGATAGTTTTTGATAGTAAATATGATGGGCTCCACATGTACAAATGTTGTATTGAAATAGGAGCTACAATTTGCCCAAGCACCGAGCATAGTAGGCTCCACATGTACAAATGTTGTATTGAAATTTTAAAGGGTTAAAATGGATAGTAAAGGAAATATCAGCTCCACATGTACAAATGTTGTATTGAAATAACAGCTGGTGCAGTTGGCGAAAACATATCTGTAAAGCTCCACATGTACAAATGTTGTATTGAAATTTCGCCTAGCAATATTCTTGAATTTAGTTATCCTAGCTCCACATGTACAAATGTTGTATTGAAATAATAAAAAAGTTAATACTGAAATAAAATTAGGTAAGCTCCACATGTACAAATGTTGTATTGAAATTCACTTTCAAACACTTTTTCCTCTTCATCTTCTTCGGGCTCCACATGTACAAATGTTGTATTGAAATAAAGTTGTTGCTGTTTTATATATGGTTTTAGTGAATGCTCCACATGTACAAATGTTGTATTGAAATAGTCACATTTTCATGTGGTTTAAAAAACCCTATACGGCTCCACATGTACAAATGTTGTATTGAAATCTCAAAATAGCTCTTACACTATAAAATCCCTCTAGCTCCACATGTACAAATGTTGTATTGAAATGCCTAATAAGTTTTAACCCTTCTTATCAGGTTGTTTGCTCCACATGTACAAATGTTGTATTGAAATAGCAAAACAATATCGCAAAAGTGTAGAAATATGGGTCGCTCCACATGTACAAATGTTGTATTGAAATGTAATAGCTAAAAAAGGTGGTGTTGGTAAAACTCCGGCTCCACATGTACAAATGTTGTATTGAAATTTTACATAACCACCCTCATTAACCAATACTTTTTTTATGCTCCACATGTACAAATGTTGTATTGAAATTGCCAAATAGAATTAACTTTATCAAAAAAATCTTTTGCTCCACATGTACAAATGTTGTATTGAAATGAAGTCGTAACAGTAGAAGAACGATAAGGAATAGTTGCTCCACATGTACAAATGTTGTATTTAAATAAAGTTAGAAAATGACAAAGTTTATAATTATTTATCGCTCCACATGTACAAATGTTGTATTGAAATATATCCATATTCCTATTTCTTTTTTTTCTTATTAGCTCCACATGTACAAATGTTGTATTGAAATTATGCTTGGTATAATTGTTCATCATTAACAGATTTTCCGCTCCACATGTACAAATGTTGTATTGAAATGGGGAACTAGACCCCACTCCATCTCTCCCCTATTGCTCCACATGTACAAATGTTGTATTGAAATTTCAAAGATTGTAATTTACCTTGAATTAAACGCCTGCTCCACATGTACAAATGTTGTATTGAAATGAACACAAGTACCAGAAACGGCAGAATCATTATAGCTCCACATGTACAAATGTTGTATTGAAATTAAGTCAAGAATTGATAAAACATATGATGAATTAGCTCCACATGTACAAATGTTGTATTGAAATTTTTGATTTACTGTCGCACTTCGTTTACTTCGTTTTGCTCCACATGTACAAATGTTGTATTGAAATTATTGATTGTCTATTGTACTAATATCATTTTGTAAGCTCCACATGTACAAATGTTGTATTGAAATAATTAGAAATAATAGGAATAGCACCTAAAAAAGGAGCTCCACATGTACAAATGTTGTATTGAAATAAAATGAAAACTTCTCAAAGATGAAAAATATGGTGCTCCACATGTACAAATGTTGTATTGAAATGCAGAAAGAGTAGAATTAACAAGTGATTCAAAACCGCTCCACATGTACAAATGTTGTATTGAAATTTATAAGATAAACCCAAATATTGAGGATCAGGAATAGCTCCACATGTACAAATGTTGTATTGAAATAAAACACTAGTTGTATATAAGGAAAGACGATAAAAAGCTCCACATGTACAAATGTTGTATTGAAATTAATCAACATTGTTAGGAAGCAAAGGCTTAATAGGAGCTCCACATGTACAAATGTTGTATTGAAATCAAGTATCAAAAGCATCGTCAGAAGACTGCAAATGCTCCACATGTACAAATGTTGTATTGAAATGGTATAAATACAAATATTTCTGATTTAAAAACAAATTGCTCCACATGTACAAATGTTGTATTGAAATAGTGGTATGAGTAGAACCATTAACATAATTTCTTTGCTCCACATGTACAAATGTTGTATTGAAATTACCCCCCTGCAGTATTTCCTGCTAATTCCTTCCCTAAGCTCCACATGTACAAATGTTGTATTGAAATGTAAAAATGCCTTTTGCAGTTGAAAATTCTTTAGAGCTCCACATGTACAAATGTTGTATTGAAATAGAAGAATTATAGCAAAACTAAAATTAAAACAATAGCTCCACATGTACAAATGTTGTATTGAAATTAGGAATAAGAGTTCTTGAAGTTGTAAAACGCCTAAGCTCCACATGTACAAATGTTGTATTGAAATTCGACGAAAGGAATTGAGAAACGAGAATTATAAAGCTCCACATGTACAAATGTTGTATTGAAATTAACAATATTTTTATTAGTAGTAGAAGAAATTATTTGCTCCACATGTACAAATGTTGTATTGAAATATTTTACAGAATAATTTTTACTTAGTAAAGGACAAAGCTCCACATGTACAAATGTTGTATTGAAATGACGAAGCAATACCTTTAAAAATATACCCTATCGGCGCTCCACATGTACAAATGTTGTATTGAAATGACAAAAAAGGAACACTATCAGAATTTTTTGAGATGCTCCACATGTACAAATGTTGTATTGAAATTTATAGCCTATATTACAAACACATTGATTATTTGAATGCTCCACATGTACAAATGTTGTATTGAAATTAAGTAGTAGTTTCTGCTGTAAGGTCTTTATTTTTGCTCCACATGTACAAATGTTGTATTGAAATAATAATACGTTTCCAATGGAAGTCTTTTCAATCTTCGCTCCACATGTACAAATGTTGTATTGAAATAAAAAATGTTACTCGAAATAAAGTATTTTTGCCAAGCTCCACATGTACAAATGTTGTATTGAAATAAAAAAACGACATATTTTGACATATTTTTATCAACAGCTCCACATGTACAAATGTTGTATTGAAATTGACAGGTTGGAGGAGAATTATATCCTCTAGTAGCAGCTCCACATGTACAAATGTTGTATTGAAATCAATAAAGAGAAAGAGCAAAAGGAATCCAAGTAAAGCTCCACATGTACAAATGTTGTATTGAAATTAGTACAAGGGGTTTAAAGAAACTTGATACTCTATGGCTCCACATGTACAAATGTTGTATTGAAATGAAATAGCGGTTAGTTTTGGAGAAAGAGGAGCTAAAGCTCCACATGTACAAATGTTGTATTGAAATCAGTTTTTTTGCTTCAAATTATAACACTACAAGTGCGCTCCACATGTACAAATGTTGTATTGAAATAAAAGAAGTTTTAAAGTTATTATATAAAAATGGTGTGCTCCACATGTACAAATGTTGTATTGAAATCAGGTAGGGTAATTGTCATCAGCTAATTGCAGATGCGCTCCACATGTACAAATGTTGTATTGAAATTATAAAAGAACTTAAGGTATGGGTTGATATAAAAAAGCTCCACATGTACAAATGTTGTATTGAAATAGTTACGGCAAAGAAAAACCGGAAGTTGTTAATGGCTCCACATGTACAAATGTTGTATTGAAATTAACTCATAGCTTTACCACTTATAGCTAATACAAGGCTCCACATGTACAAATGTTGTATTGAAATGCATTAATATAAGTAATACTTACATCCTTAGCTGAAGCTCCACATGTACAAATGTTGTATTGAAATCTTGACCGTCTCCACCAATATCATAATGAGATCCCTGCTCCACATGTACAAATGTTGTATTGAAATATAAAGTACCTCTATTGATTGTTGGAGGCGTTGCTAGCTCCACATGTACAAATGTTGTATTGAAATAAGTTTTTGCGTTCTGCAATTAATAATGAGTTAGCTGCTCCACATGTACAAATGTTGTATTGAAATTACTTTCTTGTTTTATGAAACCTATTTGCATTTTATGCTCCACATGTACAAATGTTGTATTGAAATCCCGGATGGTTTTATAGGGGTAAACACTCTTGAACTTGCTCCACATGTACAAATGTTGTATTGAAATTTATTTCTTAAAAGATTTAACAAGTATTAAAGATTGGCTCCACATGTACAAATGTTGTATTGAAATAGGTAGAGGTGGTACACCAGACGGAAATGTGTACTTGCTCCACATGTACAAATGTTGTATTGAAATTCTTGAGAGATAAAAAGGACTCTTGATATTTTCTCCTGTTTGACTTGTGTAAATGCTATAACTAAATTCAAATTACAACTTTTTTTGTCGCTAGAAAATTTTGTCGTTAATTGTTGTATAATTAGAGATAGATTTGGGTAGGTATTTTATGTTTAAAAAGATTGAAGAGTTGCTTCCTTATATATTAAGAGATTTGTCAAATGGGATTGCTGTTTCAACTGTGGATATACAAAAGAGATATGGTCTTAGCGGTAGTTCCGTTAGGGCGCATCTAAGAAGTTTGAAGGAGAATTTTTTAAAAAAAGATATAACTTACGATGCTAGTGTTAAAAAGTGGACAGCTGTACAGAGAGGTTTTTTAGATAAAAAGCTGATAAAACCTCAGGAAATTATAGTTTTAAACTCTATGCTAAGAGGTAAAAATAGGTTAGGTAAAAGTCTTTCTTCTGCCGTGGAAATGATGGTTAGTAACTATATCAAAAAGACAAGTTTATATATCTTTGAGCAAAAAAATAGTGAAGAGATAGATGAAAATATGGAAGAAAAATCAGCTCTCATACTCACTGCTATTGATGAAAAAATGAAGTTAAATTTTAAATTCAATGGTTCTAAAAGGGTAGTTTTCCCGTATAAGATTGTAAATATTGAGTATTATTGGTATCTGTTGGGCTATGAACAAAGCAAGAACGAAGAGGAGACAAATTCACAAAAGATTAAGTTTTTTGCTCTTTATAAGATTGATGATTTAGAGGTTTCCAAAGATACTTTTGAGTATGATTTTGCTAATTTGGAAGAGAAAATTAAGCACATTATGAATGCTTATTTTTCACCGCAAAACCCCATAGTCACAGTCTATCTTCTCGTTAATATAGATATAGTGGAGTATATAGAAAGAGCAAAGTTTTTTGATTTATGGCAAAAAATGGACTATAGGACAAAGATAAATAACAAGAGATATGTCAGATATGAAGTTGGGGTGAGCGATGAAAGTTTTAGGGATATTATCCCCACTATCTTGAAATATATGCCAAATATTTTGGTTGAAGAGCCTAGTAAGCTCAAAGAAGAGGTCATAAAAAAATTAAATGAATATAAAGACAGCTATATATAAAATAAAGGATAAATTTTGCAGATGAGCTATTTTGATTTAGCGGTATTTTTACTGCCTGTTTTGGTGATAGTGACACTTATTTGGTTTGGACTCATTTTAAAAGGAAAAGCCAAAAGAGAATTTTTTGACAATCTTCAGGAGTTTAAAGATAAAAATAGTGAGTTGTCCGTGGCTTTGAAAACTCAAGAAGAGATAGTCAATCAAAGAGATATTTTATTAGCCCAAAAACAGAAAGATTTAGAAAATGCTTGGCGTATAAAATCAGAAACAGAAGAAAAGTATATACAAATTGAGAAAAAATATGAAAATTTAAGAGAGAAAGACAGTGATTTACAAGCTCAAAATCATGCTCTAAAAGAGAGGCTAAACTCTTTAAATCAGAGCTTGGAAAAAGAGGAGAGGGAGCAGAAAAAAAGAGTTGAAGTTGATAAGCAAAATCTAAAAGAAGCACATGAAAAGATAGAGATGATGCATGATGAAATCAATACTCTAAAAGAGTCGAATTCAAGATATTTTGCCCAACTAGAAGCCCAGCAGGAAGGCAATATAAAACTAAAAGAAGATCTTGAAGATCAGAGTAAAAAGCTAGAATTGAAGATAAATGAGATAATGCAGGAGCTCTTGGAAACCAAACTGAAAAAATTTGATAATACATCCATGAAATCATTGGAGGGTTTACTTAAACCATTTAAAGAAAATCTTGATTCTTTTAAGCAAAAAATTGAAAATTCACAAGAACACAGCACTAAAAAATTTGCAGAACTTTCAAAAGAGATAGAGCAAATCACAAAGATGAGTGTAGATATTGGTCAAGAAGCGAGAAGTTTGACCGAAGCGCTTAAGGGCAAAAAGCAGACGCAAGGTAGATGGGGAGAGATGATTTTGGAGAGTGTTCTGGAGTTTTCCGGACTTATCAAAGGTAAGCACTATGAGACTCAGGAGAGTTTTAGGGATGAAGAAGGCAATATAAAAAGACCTGATGTAGTAGTAAGACTTCCACAAGGCAGAACAATCATTATAGACTCAAAAGTTTCTTTAAATGATTATGATAGATACATAAAAGCACAAGATGATGCACAAAAAAAGATTTGTGTAAAGGCAGTGGTGAGCGCATTTAAAAATCATATAAAAGCACTCGATTCCAAGGATTATTCACAATATAAAATGGGGACTTTGCAATATATTTTTATGTTTGTTCCGATAGAGGGTGCATTTGCTTTGGCAGTGCAAGAGGATCAAACTCTCTATGAATTTGCACTTGAGAGACATATAGCCATAGTGACGCCATCAACCCTTACTGTTTCGCTAAGGACCATATATTTGTATTGGCAAAGTGAACAATCCACCTCAAATGCACTAAAGATGTTTGATGCAGCTGGAAAATTATATGATAAAATGCTTGGTTTCTCAGATAGTTTTTACAAGATGGGAAATCAAATCCAAACGGTGAGCAATACATACGAAAGTGCAAAAATACAACTAGCAACGGGAAGCGGTAACCTGATGAAAAAAACAGAAGAGTTGAAATCACTTGGTGCAAAAACCATAAAATCGTTAAAAAATAGCAAAATTACATATAATGACTTTGATGATGAAGAGTTACATGTAGAGCTTATAGAGGAGAAAGAGTGAATTATCAAGCAATCTTAGAAGAGATAAGAGAGGAGATTAAACCACTTTTTCAAAAAGGGAAAGTCGCTGATTATATACCGGCTCTTGGCAGAGTAGATCCTACACACTTTGCTATGAGTTTGCAACTTTTTGATGGTACCACTTTTGGGGTGGGAGATGTAGATTGTAAATTTTCTATTCAAAGCATATCTAAAGTTTTTACTTATTCCATGGCGATATCTTTATATCAAAAAACATTGCACAAGAGACTTTGGCATGAACCCTCAGGAAATCCTTTTAATTCTTTGGTGCAGTTAGAACACGAAAAAGGGATACCAAGAAATCCTTTTATAAATGCCGGGGCAATAGTGATCACGGATATACTCCGATCAAAATACAAAGATCAAACTTTTTCAAAAATAATTAACTTTATCAAAGATATAGGAAATGATGAAAATATAGATTATGATAAAGAGATAGCACTCTCAGAGATAAAAACAGGTTTTAGAAATATGGCTTTGGTAAATATGATGAAAAGTTTTAAAAATATTTCAAATGAGATTAAAGATGTTATGCAGATATATTTTAAACAGTGCTCTATCTCTATGAGTTCAAAACAATTAAGCAGGGCGATGTTGTATCTGGCAAATCATGGAATTGACCCAATCACAAAAAAAGAATTTTTAACCTCTTCTCAGGCCAAAAGACTAAACTCCTTGATGCTTACATGTGGACATTATGATGCATCAGGTGATTTTGCGTTTAGAGTGGGACTTCCTGGTAAAAGCGGGGTAGGTGGAGGAATTGTCGCTATTGTTCCGGATTTGATGTCTATTTGTGTTTGGTCACCAAAATTAAACAAGAAAGGAAATTCTTTGGTGGGGACAAAGGCATTAGAGCTTTTTACAACCAAGACAGGATTGTCTATTTTCTAACAAGAATTGTTTCATTTCCTATTTGTGGATTTTTTGGTATCAAAAAAGACAGGGCAAACGAGCAAACTGCGATAATTGTGCCTATAATAAAAACTAAAGAGCTTGACCATAACCAAATAATACCTAAAATTGCCGGCAAAAATACTGCAGCTATATGATTTATGGTGAAACTAACAGCACTCGCACTTGCCAAATCTTTTGGATTTGCTATTTTTTGAAAGTATGTTTTAAGAGCGATAGCCATGGAAAAAAGTAAATGGTCGCAAATATATAGACCATAAGCAACATGGACATCGTTTACAAAAGCATAAGATGTAAAAACAATAATAAGTCCTATGTATTCTACTCTTAGAGCCAATCTTTCGCCAAATCTTACTATGTATTTTCCTATTTTTGGTGCTAAATATATATTTAAAATAGAATTTATAAAAAGTAATATAACCATATTTTCAATTGAAACACCGAATTTTTGGACAAGTAAAAAACTAGCAAAAACTATAAATATCTGTCTTCTAGCTCCTGCAAAAAAAGTCAGAATATAAAAAAGCCAATACTCTTTTTTTACTCTTAATTTTTTTTCTTGAACAATATCTTCTTTGAAATGTTCAAAAGAAATCCAAGCTAATAATCCTAATATGGCTGTTATTCCTACAAAAACAAGATAGACATATTTGTACTCAATGTTGTAAAATTTCATCATAAAATATATGCAGATAAATACTAATAATTTTGTAAAAGAATTAGCAGCAGTGATTTTTCCTAGAGTAATTGGACTAGTTTTCTTATCTAGCCATTGTAGGGATAAAGATTGATTTATGGTTGCTAGATAGTGAAAGCCCAATGACATAATTATAGTTGTGGTATATAATCCAAGTGGATTTGGATAAAAACCGGTAAAAGCTACTCCTAGGCCAAGTACTATCATGGAGATATATGCAAATCTTTGCTGAGAGACAAAAACCAGTATAAAAATGACACTGAAAGATAAGAAACCGGGAATTTCTCTGATACTTTGTAAAAAACCAATTTGGCTTCCATTAAACGATGCTACCTCTATAACAAAATTATTTAGTAATGACATCCATGCGGAAAATGCAAAAATTAAAGAAACAGATAATAAATACAAGAGTGAAATACGGGATTGGAAGAAATTTTTAAACATAAAAAACCATTTTTAAACTTATTATACACTGATTTAATACTCTTGTAAACATGGTTGGTGCTTAAGAGTAAAATATTTGAAAATTAAGTTTGAATGGACTATAATTTAGCGAAGAGGGTGGTAAGATGGATGCAAATATAATCTTGACTGCTATTTTACTGTTTATCCCTGTATATCTTATGGGAATTGTTTCAAATAGTAGATTTTTTACAACTATTTTAGCTGCAGCTCTAGTTGTGGTTGTGATGTTTATTGCCGGAGAAAAGTATATTTACTTTGATGTTATAGGGATTGGAGTTGCATTATTGTTTGCTTTTTTAGAGATAAATGAATAACTAAGTTTTATATGATATAATGATAAAAATATATCAAATATGGAAAATTTGTGGCAAAAATCCTATCTTCTGTTATTTTGTTGATTTCATTTTTATTTAGCCAAGATCTAACTACCGTAACACTTCAACTAGCACATAAGTATCAATTTCAATCTGCAGGATATATCATAGCTAAAGAAAAAGGATTTTACAGATATAGAGGTTTGGATGTTGATTTAAAAGAGTATGATTCAAATGTAAATGCTGAAGAAGAGGTACTGCAGGGTAGTGCTCAATTTGGAGTTGGCGGAGATACTGTTATCCAGCAAAGAATAGCAGAGCAAAAACCATTTCTTTTACTTTTTGCTTTATGCCAAAAAAAATCCGATGCTTTGCAAAAAATCAATAATAATTCTAAAGAATTTATAAATACAAATAGCACCAAAAAAAATATTTATGACGATATTTTATTTACAACCGAAGATTTTTTTAACAATAATACACGAACTGTAGATGCTTTTTATGAGGCTACTGTTTTGGGTTGGAATTACGCATTTAAACATATAGACGAAACCGTTGAAATTATATATAAAAATTATAATACTCAAAATCTTACTAAAAAAAATCTAAAATATGAAGCAAAGGAACTTAAAAAACTTGCATTTGTGCAACAGACCAAATTAGGAAGTATAAATCCGCAAAAAATAGAAAATTTCGCCAAATCTTTAAAATTACAAAATTTATCAGAAGAACAAACTCCAGACTATAGTTCGTATATTTATGAACAACACAAGAAAGATAAAATTCGATTTTATCCAGATGAAAAACGCTACATAGAAACTCATTCCGTGGTATATGTTGGTGTGTTAGAAAACTATTATCCCTTTGATACTATTGATTCACAAGGTAAACATGTTGGCTTATTTCACGATATATTAAGTATTATTTCAAAATATACAAAATTAAATATGGAGTTTAAATATTTTAAAAATATTTCAGCTCTTACTAAAGCACTTGAAAAGAAAGATGTAGATATTATTGGTGTTATACCAAAGATATCAGGTGCTGATATTTCGTACACTCCATCTTTTTCAAAGGTACACGAGTATCTTTTTGTTAATGATAAAAATAGAAAAAAAGAGTTAAAAAATATTGGTATATTGGGATATAATCTTGAGAAAATTAACAATAAAAAGAATTTGATTAAGTCTCTTTATCACACAGTAGATATAAAAATATATAAAGACATAAAACATGCCATAAAAGAACTTCAAGATAAAAATTTAGATGCTTTGTATGCACCAGAATATCTTATGTTAAATGAGATTGAAAAAAAACACTTGGAGAATATAGATTTTACTTATCCTAAGCAGAGTTTGCCTGAAGAATATCTGTTTGCAGGAACATTATCTACCAATGATGTATTGAAAAAAATTATAACCAAAGCTATAAATTCTATAACTCTTGAAGAATCATATGAGCTACAAACCAAATGGACTCCTCGACCTATAGTTAAGAAAAAAAATAATTGGACACTGATTATTCAGATTGTTGTACTAATAATGATTATTGCAATTATGATAATCTACAAACAAGTCTCTATGGCAAAAGCTAATAAAAAACTAAAATTACAAGAAAAAAAGTTGCTTAAAACACAGCAAATATTATTGGAGCAAGTGCAAAAAGATCCTCTTACTAAGCTTTACAATAGGCGTTATTTTGCAGATGTATCAAAAGATATCCTTTCTATCGCAAAAAGAGAGAAAAGTGCAATATGCGTTATTATGGCGGATATAGACGACTTTAAAGTCGTTAACGATACCTATGGGCATTTAGCTGGAGATAAGGTTTTAAAGGAGATATCAAGGCGATTAAGAAGTATATCCAGAGAAAGCGACATCATCGCAAGATATGGAGGCGAAGAGTTTATAATACTTATACCAAATACAGAATTAGACGGTGCACAACAATTTGCAGAAAAAATAAGAGCTACTATTGCTTACCCGCCATTCAAAATTGATGACAAATTATCCATAAGAGTTACTATAAGCATTGGCCTGACGCATATGCATATCGAAGAGGATACCACTATAGAAAATATATTTATTAGAGCTGATAAAGCTTTATATGAAGCAAAAAACTCAGGCAAAAACAGAGTATTTGTAATGCTTTAAGTGTTAAAAAGTTTTTGTATTTTGATAGATGTAATCGTAGATAAAAAAACATAAATCAAGAAAAAATATAGTCCATTTTCGATTTTTGCATGTGTTATTTCGCCATTATTACTAGCAAGAAAAACCAAAAAAGTGGACACGACAAAAACATCTATCATCGACCATTTGCCTATATGCTTTAAAAAGTTTAATACTTTATGACTCGCTTTAAAAGATGGAAATAAAAGAATAAGTACAAGTGTTAAAGTTTTTGTTAAAGGTAAAATAACAGAAAATAATAGTATGACAATAGCTATAATACTTTCCCCAGTAGAAAATAATTTTACAATAGCATCCAAGATTCCTTTTGATTCAAAAGAGAGAATTACATCACCAAAATATTCTACTTCTTTATGAATTGTTACCATTAAAACAGGATTTATAAGACCAAAAACAAGAGATATCATTGTAGCAATACTAAGTATCATGGTTCCAAATTTTAATGATAGCAAAAAAGATAATAAAATGATTATAAAAAGAGTTGTGAGGAAATAGTAAAATTCACTTTTGGCAAGTTTTTTAGCTTCATTTTTATTTTTTTGTAAAAGTTCAAACTTTTTTTTAGCTTCATTTTTTATGAGACCAAATGAAATAGTAGATTTTAAATTATCTATTTTTTGTTGAGCTATCGCGTTTATGTCTTACTTATTAGCAATCTTTTCGAGACTATTTTCATAAGCTTTGGTATATATATGACATTTGTATCCAAAATACCCCATAAATACAAGAAGAATAATTAAGATCGGAAAAATAATGGTTTCTATTTTGTTCATAATTGTAATAATATCAAAAAAATGATTAATGAAGTAAATATAAATTTTTGTGTTTAAGAAAAAGTGGATGGGGATACAGGATTCGAACCTGTGAATGTCACGACCAAAACGTGATGCCTTACCGCTTGGCGAATCCCCAAACTGTTTTTTTAAGAATTGGTTGCGGGAGACGGATTTGAACCATCGACCTTCGGGTTATGAGCCCGACGAGCTACCAAACTGCTCTATCCCGCGACATTGAAATTAGATGATTTGAAATTTGACTTCAAATAACCTTTCACTCATTTTGTGAGGTGAAATTATAGTCATTTTTATCTTAATTGTCAAGTGATTATGGTACAATTTCACGAAATAAAATTAATTCGGAGGAATTTATGTCAATAAACAGGGTGTTGAGGGCGATTGAGGATATTAAACAAGGCAAGATGGTTTTGATGGTTGATGATGAAGATAGAGAAAATGAGGGAGATTTGGTATATGGGGCTACTTTTTCCACCCCTGAAAAAGTAAACTTTATGGCTTCACATGCAAAAGGACTCATATGTGTTTCTCTTACTAAAAAGATATCGGATAAACTAGATTTGGTTCCTATGGTTGCAAATAATAATTCGCAACATGAAACAGCTTTTACAGTAACCGTAGATGCTGCAACCTGTACAACGGGAATATCTGCTTATGAGAGAGATATGACTATAAAAGTGCTTGCTGAGAGCTCTAGCAAACCGAGTGATTTGGTTAGACCAGGCCATATTTTTCCTTTAATAGCCAAAAAAGGCGGCACACTTGTCAGGACGGGTCATACAGAAGGCTCAGTGGATCTTTGTAAGCTTGCGGGTTTGACTAGCGTAGCAGTTATTTGTGAAGTTATGAAAGATGACGGAACTATGGCAAGAAGAAATGATTTAGATATTTTTTGTAAAGAAAATGATATAAGTATGGTTTATATATCTGATATAGTTGCGTATCGTATGGGACATGAATCTCTAGTTCGGGAAATATCATCATCCATGACTTCCTTTCTTGGCTCTAAGGTAAGACGCGTTGACATGGTTGATCATGAGGGTAATCACCATACTGTGTATGAGTTTGGAAAGTTGGGACAGACTGCAACTGTGAAATTTCATAATATTATGTCGGATGATGAATTATTTGCCAATAAAAGTAAGTTTGAAGGAATAATGAAAGCCATAGAATATCTCAAGAAAAATGGCGGCGTACTTGTATTTATAGGCAATGAAAATGCTTTTAGCAAAGAGATAAGGGAGTATGGTGTAGGTGCTCAAATATTAAACAAATTAGGTGTTAAAAAGATTAAGCTTTTATCGTCACTCAAAGGAAAAGATTTTATAGGCTTAAGTGGTTTCGGTCTTGAAATAATCGAAAATATAGAGTTGTAGAGTTAACTAAAAATGAAAATCAGAATATATTATGACGATACCGATGCCGGAGGTATCGTCTATCATGCAAATTATCTAAAGTATTGTGAGAGGGCTAGGAGTGAGCTTTTTTTCGAAAAAGGTAAAATGCCTACGGTTGACGGAGCCCATTTTGTAGTTAAGCACATAGATGCAGAGTTTTTAAAATCAGCAAAATTAGGCGATATAATAGAAGTAAAACATAAAATATTGCATTTAGGAAATACCTCCATGAAGCTTTATCAAGCGGTATGGAAAGGTGATATAAAACTTTTTGAGATTACTTCAATTTTAGTTTATGCGAAAAATGGAAAACCAATGCGGATTGATGAAGAGATGAGAGTTTTTCTTACATCCCTTCATCTGTAAATGCTTCAATCGAATATCTTTTTGGTGATACTATATAGGTTTCATACTCAACCTGCCCATTTATAACTTTTTCTGCAAAACTTCTTCTTCCACCTTGCAAAACATAGTTATTGTATAGTAAATCAACTCCTAAGGAAGTAGAATAATTTACCCAATTATACTCAATATCACTATCTAAAAGAGTGTTTGAGATGGTTATCTCGTCATTTACTTTTCCTATAGAGTTTGCTATCAACAAAGCTTGTCTGTCTTTATACTGTGTGAGAGTCAATATCATAGGATTGTAGTTTATCTGAGTGGAGAGTAGGTTGTAGGGAGTTCTATCGTAAACTCTTAGTTGTGAAGCCAAAAGACTCGCTTTTACAAGAGGTAAATTTAAAAAGATGGAAGAATTATCAAGCCTTTTGTTCCACTTCAATATTTTTTTGAAATTTACTCTAGAATTTTTGAATTGTTTCATATAAACTATGTGCTCGGCACTATTTTGAATATCACTGTTTAATTCATTTGCGATACTGCTACTATCTGAAAAAATTGCTACTTTATTTGTGGCATAAGTTAATAGCTTTTGTATCTGGTTACTGTAATCAATTCCTCCAAATATGATATTTGGATTAGTGGTGTTAATAACTTTTTTATTTACTGTGGGTATATATACGACAAGTCCATCGGCATTTTGCACAACAATCTTTGCTCCATTTTCTGTTAATGGTGCTAAAACATACTTGTATCCGTCATCTCTTATCTTGGAGAGAGAATTAAGTAAAGAAGTTTCACTCTCGTCACCAGAGTTGTAAATCTTTAAATCAAAATCATATTTTTTATATAAAAGATAAGCAAGAGTTGAATTTACAGTGCTTGTGGCATATCTTCTTATGATTTTTTGCGGTACAAGCATAGCCAGTTTTATTTTGATATTTCCTGTTTCGTTGATTTGAAATAAGGATGAATATTTGTCATATTCATCTTGTATATCATCAAATTGGGAGTGATTTTTGTAAACGCTTAAAAAAGAAAAAATTTTACCTCGTTCTAATAAGTCTATCAAGCATGCTCTGTCACACTCTTCTATGCCAAGATTCATAAATATATTTTTAGCCGGCGGTATAAGCGAAGGAGTTTCACTTTTAGCATATATGCTACTTATAAAAATAAGTAAAAAAACGATAAATTTCATAATAATTTTTTAACCTTTAACATGTCAGCAAAGACATCTTTTTTTGCGGAAGGATTCCTGAGAAGAAAACTCGGATGATATGTTGGAATTAGTTTTGCATCACCATATTCAAGAACTTCACCTCTAATCTTAGATATCGACATATCATAATCATCTGTTAAATGATGATAACTTGTAGAACCGAGTGCTACAATAATCTTAGGTTTGATTAATGCTATTTGTTCCATAAGGTATGGTTTACAAGCTGTTACCTCTTCAATTGTAGGAACTCTGTTGTTCGGGGGTCTGCATTTTACTATATTTGCTATATATACATCACTTCTTTTGAGATGCAAAACATTTTCTATGATTTTTGTAAGAAGCATGCCCGCTCTTCCGACAAATGGCTTTCCTGTCTTATCTTCATTGGCTCCGGGACCCTCTCCGATAAACATAAGATTTGCATCTAGATTGCCTTCACCAAAAACAGTATTTGTTCTACTTTTAGCCAGTGGGCAGAGATGACAATTTTTTACATTTATTTCTATTTCATTTAAATTGCAAGATAAATGTTGATTTTGCTTTGATATAAATGGTTTAAAATCCTTGATATATTCAAAGCCAAATGAGCGATATTGATATAATAATTTTAATAATTTTGCTTTTTCCATTAAGGTTATTGTAGCCAATAGAGCGTTAAAACATAATTAATATCTGCTATAATTAGGAAAATAAATATAAAGATATATGAAAATGTTAGAAAAAATAGAAAAAATATTAGAAACAAGAGATATCCTACTCACCGGAGGTGGTGGAGTCGGAAAGAGTTATTTGTCTGAAAAATTAGCCAAAAAGGCCAAAAAAGAATCAAAACAGGTGGTAGTTTTGGGAAGCACGGGAGTTAGTGCTGTAAATGTCAATGGGCAAACTATACACAGTTTTTTCGCTTTTGGTATAAGTAATTCTTTGGAAGAATTAAACAAACATGACAAATACAATAAAAACAGATTGCCGGAGATAAAAAAGATACTTAGCAGGTGTGATTTACTCATCATTGATGAGATTAGTATGGTTTCCTCTTCTTTGCTTGATATGATTCAATATAGATTGAGAAATGGTGGTTTCAAAGGTAGAGTTTTATTTGTTGGAGACTTTTTTCAACTTCCGCCGGTTTTTAAAAAAAAAGATAAGTCTCTACTAAATAATAACGGATATGCTTTTGAAAGTAGTGCATGGGAATATCTAAATCCCATAGTGATTGAGCTAACCGAAACCAAAAGAACAAAAGATAAAGATTTTTTTAAAATACTAAACAAAATAAGATGGGCATTTATCGATGAAGAAGTTATTTCTTATCTGCAAGTGCTGAGAGATAATAACGATATTTTAGATAGTGGCGCGACTGTTTTGTTCGCTAGAAATGCCGAGGCAGACAAGATGAACCTAAAAAAATTAAAAGAGCTAAAAGGTAAAGAAATTCTTATAAAAGCAAAAGAGACTCTACATGTAAAGAGTTTACATGAAAATAAGATAAACAGCTGGAAGAAATCTTTGCCTGTTCCTTGCGACTTGACCTTGAAAATTGGAGCAAAAGTACTGTTCTGCACAAACAAATGGCAAAAATACTATAATGGTGAACGAGGAATAGTGCGAGAAATTGGGGATGATTATGTATTGGTTGAAAAAGAGGATGATTTTGTCAGAGTAGATAGGATGGAATACACTATGAGTGAAAATATTATCTTAAACGACAAAGTAGAAGAAAAACCTCTTGTGTCGATTGAGCAGTTTCCTCTAAAGCTGGCATACGCCATAACTATACACAAATCTCAAGGCATGAGTATCGACGAACTTGTTTGCAATATAGATAATATATTTGAAAAAAGCCAATTTTATGTAGCAATTTCAAGGGCTAAAAATCCTAAAAAATTATATTTGGACTTAAACTATGGAGATCTTGAGAGATGGATTGTGAGAATTACGCAAGTATCGCAAAAAGTAATAGATTTTTATAAAAATAGTGAAGTTTTAAAGATAGAAGAAGATAAAAATTTGCTATACTTTGAAAAATAAAGGATATTTTGATGAAAAAGATTTTATTTGTTATATTATTAGCGGTTGCTAGTTTGTCGGCACAAATGCTCAATATTGATAATTTTAGTTCGGAAGTGTTTTCTAAAGTTACAAAAAAACCGGTTACTATTAATCTTAAAATTATGGTTGAGGGCAGATATGTAGAGGATGAAGGCTATAAGATAATTGATGCTTTAAATATAGTAATAGGAAGTTTTTATTTGGAAGATTTAATAACTTCACAAGGAAAAATTAAATTAAAAGAGACTTTAAAATCCTATACAACAAGTAAATACAGCGTGGACATAGACAATATTTATATTCAGAAAATACAAACTCAACCAAATACCAAAGAAATCATAGACGCACTAAAAAAGGAAGATATGTGCATAAAATAACCTAGCTAGTTGTTGTCAGTTACGATGTCATAGTCTTTAGGTATGTTTACTTTAAATAAAGCATCATCCAAAATTATGTTTTTTTCCAAATTATTTAGTTTTATAACAACCTTGTTTTCTAGTTTGTCACTATACTTTATAGACGAAATTTCCCCATTTTTTGTATAAATATAGTAGTTAGTATCTTCATATTTGGTTGTGTATTTATTTTTTGATATTTTTTTTGCCCGTTTTATAATAGTCGCAAAATTAGGACTTTGTTTAAGCGTAGTTATTATAGCTTGTTCAAGTTCAGGTTCAATTATCACAACTTTATTTTTTATAAAATAAACTTTTTTTGCAATTGGAGTTTTATATATCCATATAGCCATCTGTTTGCTTGTTGCGTAAAAATTGCCAGTATAAGTTATAGTGCTATTTTCATCATTTGTTATAGTTTGAATAAAACTAGAACTTAAAGTCTTAAAACTAAAAATATTTGCCTGTAAGCTTAAAAAAAACATTGATAAAAACAATAAAATCTTCATAAAATCTAACTCCTTGACATATTATAGTGAAGTTTTAGCAAATAGATAGTAAAAATATGATAAAATTGCAAGTTTATTGAAAATAAAAGGTAGATTAATGTTTATAGAGACAGTAGCAAAGAAAATATTTGGAACCAAAAATGACAGATTGGTTAAAACTTATCTTAAAAGAGTTAAGAAGATAAATGATTTAGAAGAGACTTATGAGAAAATGAGTGATGAAGAGATGAAAGGTGCTTTTGAAAATTTTAAAAAAGAAGTGAATGCCGAAGAAAAAACTTTAGATGATGTGCTGTATGATATTTTTGCAATCGTAAGAGAAGTTAGCAAGAGAACTACCGGTTTGCGTCATTTTGATGTGCAGATGGTCGGTGGTTTGGTTCTTCATGGGGGAGATATCGCCGAGATGAAAACAGGAGAAGGCAAAACTCTTGTTGCAACACTCCCTGTTGTGTTAAATGCGATGAGTGGCAAAGGTGTACATGTGGTTACTGTCAACGATTATTTGGCTAAAAGAGATGCTGCAGATATGTCGCTGATATACAATTTTCTAGGCTTAAGTGTTGGTGTAGTTACAGCAGATGTTGAAGATGAGGTAAAGAGAAAAGAACAATATGCATGCGATATCACTTATGGTACGAATAATGAATTTGGATTTGATTATTTAAGAGATAATATGCGCTACTCTTTAGAAGAAAAAGTACAAAGGGATTACAATTTTGTCATAGTTGATGAAGTTGACTCTATTTTGATTGATGAAGCAAGAACACCTCTTATCATCTCAGGACCTACAAACAGAACACTTGACGGATATAAAAAAGCAGATGTGATAGCAAAACAACTTAAGAGAGATGTTGATTTTACAGTAGATGAAAAAAACAGAACTATCTTGATAACTGAAGAAGGAAACGAAAGAGCTGAAGAGCTGTTTGGCGTTGGCAATCTTTATAGTTTGGACAATGCTATATTGGCTCATCACCTTGATCAAGCTTTAAAAGCACATAATCTTTTTGAAAAAGATGTTGATTATGTTGTAAAAGAAGGTGAAATTGTCATAGTAGATGAATTCACGGGAAGACTAAGCGAGGGCAGAAGATTTAGTGAAGGTCTTCATCAGGCACTTGAAGCAAAAGAGAGCGTAGAAATAAAAGAAGAATCTCAAACTTTGGCTGATATCACCTTTCAAAACTATTTTAGACAGTATGATAAATTAGCAGGAATGACAGGAACTGCTCAAACAGAAGCCACTGAATTTGCTCAAATATACAAGTTGGAAGTTATATCAATTCCGACAAATGTTCCGACAGTCAGGGAAGACAATAATGATCTCATATACAAAACTGAAAAAGAAAAGTTTGATGCTGCTATAAAAGATATAGAGGCTTGTTATAAAAAAGGACAACCGGTACTTGTCGGAACCGCCTCTATTGAAAAAAGTGTATTACTGCATTATTTGTTGGATAAAAAAAATATACCACATGCTGTTTTAAATGCTAAAAATCACTTTAAAGAGGCAGAGATTATAAAAAATGCCGGAGAAAAAAGTTCTATCACTATTGCTACAAATATGGCTGGTCGGGGTGTTGATATAAAAATATCTGATGAAATTAAAAAATTAGGTGGTTTATATATTATTGGTACAGAGAGACATGAAAGCAGGAGGATAGATAACCAGTTGAGAGGTAGATCAGGTCGTCAGGGAGATCCTGGAAAAAGTAGATTTTATCTAAGTTTGGAAGACAATCTTCTGAGAATTTTCGGAAGCGACAGAATCAAAAATATAATGAACAGACTAGGCATAGAAGAGGGTGAACATATAGAATCCAAAATGGTAACAAGAGCTGTTGAAAATGCTCAAAAAAAGATAGAAAACATGAACTTTGAGTCAAGAAAACACCTATTGGAATATGATGATGTTGCAAATGAGCAAAGAAAAACAATATATGCTTTTAGAAATCATCTTTTAGACAAAGAGTATGACATAGGCGCAAAACTTGATGAGATAAGAAAAGAGTTTGTAGATAATCTTTTATATCAAGCAGAGATTCTTGATGGTTCATCTAAGGATGATATGGATTTAGAAAAATTGGTTTCAAATATGAATGAACAACTTCAGGAAAGATTTAGTGTTGAAGATTTTAAGGATTTGGATTTTGATGAATTAAAAGAAAATATAGAAAAAATACTTTTAGATTCTTACAATGAAAAGATGTCAGTTATAGATGATGAGCAAAGAAGAGAGATTGAAAGAGTGCTGTATCTTCAGGTTTTAGACAATGCTTGGAGAGAGCATCTTTATCAGATGGATATACTCAAAACCGGTATTGGCCTTAGAGGCTACAACCAAAAAGATCCTTTGGTTGAGTATAAAAAAGAGAGTTATAATCTTTTTGTAGAATTAGTTGAAGAGATAAAATTTGAAAGCTTTAAAACTCTTTATATAGTTCAGCTAAAAGATGAAAATGAAGAAGAGCAAAAAAGAGCCATGGAAGAGATGATAAGATCCATGGAAGAAGAGGCTTCAAAAGGAGTTACTTTTGAACACGATAGCGTGCTAGAACCTCAAGATAATCAACCTATAATAGTTGAGAAAAAAATACCTAGAAATGCTCCGTGTCCTTGCGGAAGTGGCAAAAAATATAAAAATTGTTGTGGCAAAAGTGGTCCGAAAAAAGGAGCATTGGCATAAAAACTCTAAGCGGATATCTGGTAAAGAAGTACTTAAGGCTAGATAAAACTCAACCTTTTATCACCGTCAGTGCTTTTTTAGCTTTTTTGGGTGTCTGTATAGGAGTTATGGTGCTTATGGTGGCTATGGCTATCATGAATGGTTTTGATAAGGAGTTTGAAAATAAGCTTTTTACTATGAATTATCCTTTAAGTATCTTTCCAAAAACATTTCAAAAAGTAAATGATGGTGATTTGAAGTTTTTAAAAAATAAATTTCCAAATTTAAAATTTAGTCCTTATATCTCTTCTCAAGTAATAATCAAGCGAGGTAACCAGCTAAAGGGTGGGCTTTTGTTTGGTGTTAATTTTAAAAATGAGTTAAATATAAATTCTGTTTTAAAATCAGCAATCAAAGACAAAAAAATAGGCAAATATGGTTTAATTGTAGGGAAGGGCATAAAAGATGAAAACTTTTTAGAAAATGGGGACAAATTAACTCTCATATTTACAGCAAGCAATCCCACAGGTTTTTCGCTAATTCCAAAGATGAAAAGATTCAAATACGAAGGCTATTTTAAATCTGGTTTAATTGCTTATGATAAAGTCTACATGTACACAACTATTGAATCCATAAGAAGAGTATTGGGATATAAAAAGGGTATATATGACGGTATTCATATCTACTCAGAAGCTCCTTTTGACGATATCAAAAGGATAAAAAAAATATTGCCGGGCAATCTTGGAGTCGTAGGTTGGTGGCAGATGAATGGTAACTTTTTTTCAGCTTTAAAATTGGAAAAAAGATCTCTTTTTATCGTTTTAATGTTGATAATTTTAATCGCGTCTCTAAACATAATAAGTTCTCTTTTGATGACAGTTATGAGTAGAAGAAAAGAGATAGCACTTCTTTTTTCACTTGGAGCCACTGAAAAAGAAATCAAAAAAACATTTTTCTCTCTAGGCTCTATTATTGGAGGAAGCGGAATTGTGATGGGGATTTTACTCGGCTGGATATCTATATATGTACTTGGTTCTTTTGATATTGTATCTTTGCCGGCAGATGTATATGGAACTTCAAAACTTCCGCTAGATCTATCTTTGATGGACTTTTCTTTGATTTTGGTTGGATCTGTTGCAATAGTTCTTTTTTCATCATATTATCCGTCATATAAAGCAACCAAAATAAATGTATTGGATACTTTAAGAAATGAATAGACTTATTTTAATTTTGAGAGGTTTTCAAAATTAAAATAATTGTGGCTGTCTTTGTATTCATAAGTAAATTCTAACTTGTGAGCTTTAAGAATACTTGAAACTATATATAATCCAAGCCCAAAACTTTTATGTGAAATTTTGTTTTGCGTGAAGGGTTCAATATAATGTTCTAATGAATCTTGCAAAGGAGCACCTTGTGATATAAAAGAGATTTTGTCGTATGAAGTTTCTACGATAACTTTTTTGTCGATAGAGTATTTTATACCATTGTCCAGTATATTTTTTATAGCTGTCGTAAAAAGGCGAAAATCAACATTTAAAATAAAATTTTTCTCTATATTTATGTTTATTTGCCTACTTCGAATCATGGCCAAATCGATAGCCTCGTCAATTATGTCACTAAGTCTATAAGGTTTTATATTTCTAAGTTTTTCTCCAGATGTAATTTGCTCAATAGAGACAAATTCATTTATTAGGAGTTCAAGCTTTTCAAAAACTGTTATGAGTCTTTGTTTTTGCTTGGAATTATCAATCATTTCTACACTAATTCTGCCTTTAGTGATAGGTGTTTTTAATTCATGCATAATATTTCTCAAAAATAGCTGTCTAGATTGATTTAGTTTTTCAATTTGATTAACTGCATTTTGAAAAGAGTTTGATACTTGAGATATTTCGTCTTCTCCTTCGCTTGCGCAAGATATATTTAAATCTCCTTTAGCGAATTTGTCCATTTCTCTTTTTAATTTTCTAAGAGGCTTAATTTTTCTGATAGTCAATATATATCCCACTATAATAATCAAAAGAACAAGTGCAAATATACCCCTTATGGTATGATATCTATATGGTTGATAATCCATATCTTTCAATAAAAGAATCGTATCTCCATGCTCAATTAAAAGATAATTGTTTTTTTCAAATACCAAGATAGCGGTAGCTCCGATTTTTCCTACAATTTTTTGTAAAACTGTTGCCTTTTTTATTATTGTATTTTTTAGTGTTTTATCTATAACTTCTTTCATATTGTAATTTTTAACTTGTTTTTCCAATTCTTTTTCTGTTATAAAATTATTCAGATGAAAAAGTGTTGCTTTGGCTACAAGTGTGTATTTGTTGTTTAATTTTTCAGTATAGTTTTGTTTATCATAATCCATGAGAAAAATAAAAGCCAATATAATACTGACCACAGAGATAATAGATATAAATGTTATGCTGTAAAATATAGAGTTTCTGTTCATTATGGCTGTATGAGTTTATATCCAATGCCCCTTATGGCATGTATATATTTTGGATGTTTTGAATTTTCGTCTAATTTATTTCTTATCCTACCAATCATAACATCTATACTTTTATTTGTGGTATCTTCATTGATAGCTTCGATATTATATATAAGCTCTTCCCTAGATACGACTCCACCTTCTTTTTTGATAAGATAAGCTAGTATCTCATACTCTGCTACGGTTAAATGCAACTCGTTACCAAGAAAAAAAATACTCATTTTCTCTTCATCTAGGATTAAATCATTCTCTTTTTTTCTTTTACTATTGCTAATTTTAAAATTTTGATTATGGCGTCTTAGGAGACTCATGATTCTTGCTCTGAGTTCCAACGGATCATAAGGCTTTGGAAGATAGTCATCTGCGCCATTTTCAAGTGCAGTGATTTTATCAGTCAAATCATGTCTAGCCGAAGAAATTATGATAGGTATCGTATGTCTTTTTCTTATCTCTTTGCAAACCTCTAGTCCATCTAAGCCAGGCAGAGTTAAATCAAGTATAACTAAATCAAATTTATCATTATTAAGATGAGAAATTCCAATATAAGGCTCTTCTGCAATAGTAGTTTTGATATCAAATTGTTCTAAATATTCTGCTAAAATTTCAGCTAACTCCAAATCATCTTCAATCATCAATAATCTAATCATATGGCAAATATCCCCTTTACTCAAAGGGATATTATACCATAAGAGAGCTGACGCTTTCTTATTTTGCTATCAAATATGTTACAAATCCATTCCTGTTAATATATATCATTTTGGTTTTATTTTTGAATTTTTGCAAAGTTTTGTTTAGACTTTTTATATCTGTGATTGGTTGATTTTGTATTTGAATGATGATATCACCTCTTTTAAATCCAATCTTGTCTGCTTTTGAATTATATTTAACTTTTGTAATCAAGACTCCGCTTATGCTTTTTGGAATTTGATATTTTAATCTGAGTTTCTGATCTATATTTAAAACAGTCAAACCTTTGATATATGGATCTTCTTGATTATTGCTAAAGTTACTACTGTTATTCATATTGGAAAGTATTGCTTGAGTAGTTTTTATAATTTTATTTCTCTCAAATTTTATTGTTATTTTTTTATTTGGCAAAATGGAACCAACAATATTTTTTAAGTCATTTGCATTTTTGACTTTTTCCCCATCAACTTCAATGATAAGATCGCCTCTTTGTAAGCCAGCTTTTTCAGCAGATGATTTTTTCTCAACTGTGAGTATTAATGCTCCAGAATCACTTTTGTATAAATCTTTCATATCAGCTTTTAAATCAGTGATAGAAACCCCTAAATATCCTCTTTGCACCTTTCCGTCATTGATTAAGGTTATCGCAATTTTTTTGACCATATTTGAAGGGATGGCAAAACCGATGCCATTATTTCCGCCGCTTCTAGAGATAATAGCACTATTTATTCCTATGATGGCACCTCTGCTGTCAACCAAAGCACCACCCGAATTTCCGGGATTGATAGAAGCATCAGTTTGTATAAAGTTTTCATATTGGTTGAGTCCGATACTGCTCTTGTTTAGCGCAGAAATGATGCCTTGTGTAACTGATTCTCCTACTCCAAATGGATTTCCAACAGCAAAAACTATATCGCCGGTTAATAATTTTGAAGAGTCACCGAATTGTGCTACGGGTAAATTTTTGGCATCTATTTTTATGACAGCTATATCCGTTTTTGGATCTTGTCCAATTATTTTTGCTTTATACTCTTTTTTGTCACCATGTACGGTTACTATTATTTTATCGGCACCATTTACAACATGATTATTTGTAACAATGTATCCATCTTGAGATATAATGACTCCGGATCCCAACGAATAAGCTTTCCTTCGTTGTTTTTTCATTTGGCGAAATTGATCTCCAAAAAACTCTTTTAGAAAAGGATTGTTTAGCATATTTTGAAAATTTTCATTCATCTCAAGCTTTTTTGTACTTGCTATATTTACAACAATATTTTGCACTTTTTTTATAGAGTTATGGTACGACAGTATAACATTTGTATTTGATGCATTTTCTCTTTTCGGATTTCCCGGCATTGACTGCAATTTTACATTTGCCATCAGCAATGTACTGCTTAAAAGCAACATAATAATTATATTTTTTTTCATGTTTATCTCCTGTGGGTTATTTTTTAAATTATAAAATACAATATTAAATATTATATTAATAAATTTACAATGAGATTTTTTGTAAGGCACTTAATTAACCTTGATTGACATAGACTAAAGTTTTATGGTATAATGCATGTCAAATTTAATATACGAGGTAACGAGGATGAGTGCAAGTTTATACGATACACTAGGTGTATCCGAGGGTGCATCTAAAGATGAGATAAAAAAAGCATATCGAAGACTAGCTAGAAAGTATCATCCGGATATCAATAAAGAAAAAGGCGCAGAAGAGAAATTTAAAGAGATAAATGCTGCTTATGAGATATTGAAAGATGATACAAAAAGACAACAATACGATCAACATGGAGACAGCATGTTCGGTGGCCAAAATTTCCATGATTTTGCATCAAGCCAAGGCAGTGCTGATTTGGATGAGATACTTAGAAATATCTTTGGTGGAGGCATGGGTGGAGGACACTCAGGCTTTGGCGGTTTTTCTAGCAGTTTTGGTGGAAGTAGTGGCTTTGGCGGAGGTTCTGGAGGACAACAAGCTCCAAACTTGGATGTAGAAGCTAAAATAACCATACCATTTAATGTCGCGATTTTAGGTGGAAAACACTCTATTTCATACGGAGGAGAGAGTTTTGATATAAAAATTCCTGCCGGCATAAAAAATGGTGAAAAGATGAGGCTCAAAGGTAAAGGTAAATCTTATCAAGGCCAAAAAGGTGATCTTTTCTTACATGTAGAGGTAGCCGACAGTCCTGAATACGAAAGGGACGGCGATGATTTAGCAAAAAATATTGATATTCCGCTTAAAACTGCCCTTTTCGGTGGAAAAGTGAGTGTTGCAACACCGTATAAAGAAGTAACTCTAAAAGTAAAAGAAAATACAAAAAACGGACAAAAATTTAGGGTGAAAAATTATGGTGTAGAAAATAGAAAAACACATTCAAAAGGTGATCTATATCTAAAGGCAAATATTATTCTTCCAGATGTCAAAAATATAGATGAAGATTTAAAAAAACAAATGAAAGAAAAATTACCGGAGAAATAACATGCATGGATATGAAGAACCAGTTTATTTGATCAGCGTAGTAGCGAAAGTTTTGACGATACACCCTCAGACTCTCAGGCAATACGAAAGAGAGGGGCTCATATGTCCTTCAAGAACTGATGGCAAGATGAGATTGTATTCGCAAAGAGATATAGATAAAATCAAGATGATACAAAGGCTAACAAGAGATTTGGGAGTAAATTTGGCGGGAGTAGATATCATAATAAGATTAAAGGAAAAAATCCAATCTTTTGAAGATGAAATTGAAGAGTTAAAAAGCCAGATGGCTTACTCAAATAAAAATAGTTTAAATACGGTAAAAAATCCTTTAGTAAAAAGAGAAAGTTACGAAATAATACTTTTTGGAGAATAAAATTCTACTTCTGTTTACTGACCTTGCGCACTATAGTTATAGGGACTCAAAGAGCGTTCAAAGTCCCTACAACCACAAAGCTATTAAAGGTTATTTAATTACTCATATATACCACTGCTTAAGTATCTTTCACCTGTATCACATAAAATTGTGACTATTGTTTTACCTTTGTTTTCTGGTTTTGATGCTATCTTTTTGGCTGCAAAAACATTTGCTCCGGCACTTATACCTACTAGCAAACCTTCGGTTTTTGCAAGTTCTCTTGTTGTTTTTAGTGAATCTTCGTAGCTTACTTTCAGAACTTCGTCATATATGTTTGTATTTAAGATATTCGGTACAAAACCTGCTCCTATGCCTTGTATTTTATGAGGCCCTGGTTTTCCACCTGATAAAACAGGCGATAAATCTGGCTCTACTGCATATATTTTTATATTTGGATTTTTTTCTTTTAAGTATTTTCCGGTACCACTTATTGTTCCGCCTGTCCCGACGGCAGCTATAAAGATATCCACATGTCCATTGGTATCTTTCCATATTTCTTCGGCTGTTGTCAGTTCGTGTATTTTTGGGTTATTTGGATTATTAAATTGTTGCGGTATGAAAGAATTTGGAATTTCATTGGCAAGTTCATCTGCTTTGTCAATTGAGCCTTTCATGCCAAGTTTTGCATCAGTAAGTATAACTTTTGCTCCAAATCCTCCAAGAAGTTTTCTTCTTTCTATGCTCATGGAGCTTGGCATTGTAAGTATGAGTTTTAAACCATAGCTAGCACATACCATAGCTAAACCTATGCCCGTATTTCCACTTGTCGGTTCGATCATTGTTGTATCTCCATTTATGAAGCCATCTTGCAGAGCATGATCTATCATGTTTAGTGCAATCCTGTCTTTGACAGAGTGGGAAGGATTTAAAAATTCACATTTCCCTAGTATTGTGGTACCTGTTTCTTCTGAAATCTTGTTTATTTTAACCAGTGGTGTATTACCGACTAATTCTCTTACATTTTTTGCATACATGTTAACTCCTTAGATACTGTAATTGACTTGTTTATTCAACATCAATTCGTATTCTTCCAGACTAGAGAGAGGCTTATCAAAGATTTCTACTAGTTTTTTATCGCAATCATTAAAAAACAGATTAAAAACTGGATTTGTTGTTTCATCTTTGATAGTACTGATTTCTCCATCTAGTACTGTTATTACTTCTTTTATCTTGATTTCATTTGCATTGTCTGTGATTTTATAACCACCTTTTGCACCTCTTATGCTTTTTACAAGATTTGCTTTTTTTAATTCTATAAATATCTGCTCAAGAAAGTTACGGGGAATACCGGTGATATTTGAAATATCTCTTAACTGCATAAGGTTTGAGCTCTCTTTTAACTTGTATAGTTCATAAACTGCCATTAATCCGTATATGCTTTTTTTAGTTAAAAGTGACATTTTTACCCCAGTGCACTTTTTAAATCTTCTATCAAGTCATCCGCATTTTCTAAGCCAACACTAAGTCTTATAGAGCCGGGATTTACTCCTGCTTCTTTGAGTTCATCCATAGGAACTTGACTATGAGTTGTGCTGGCAGGGTGTGTTATTATGGATTTTGAATCACCTATATTTGTTGCAACTGCAAATATTTTAGTACTGTTTAGTATGCTTTTCGCATATTCAAAGTCTTCTACCTCAAAATTCATGAGACCTGAGCTCATATTGTCTTTAAAGTATTTTTCAACCAAGTGATACTGTGGGTCATCTTCAAGTCCGGGATACGAAACGCTTTTGACTTTTGGATGAGATTTTAAAAATTTTGCCACTTTGTAAGTATTTCTAGAGTGCTCTCTCATCCTTACATGTAGTGTTTCCAATCCTTGTATGTTCAGCCATGAGTTAAAAGGAGAGGGCGCGGCACCAAAATCTCTCATCAAAGACAATCTAGCCCTTAATATATATATAGGAAACGGAAGTTCGGCGTAAATAAGACCATGATAGCTTTCGTCTGGTTCATTAAACTCGGGATACCTTTTGTTTCCAATTAGTTTATCATTCAAGTCTTTTCTTTGTATCAATGCACCGCCTATCGCTGTTCCTTGACCATTTATGTATTTGCTCGTACTGTGAACCGCTACATCAATCCCGTGATTTAGCGGTTGAAAAAGGATAGGAGTTGCTACTGTATTGTCGCAAATAGTGACGATATTATATTTCTGAGCAATTTGTACAATTTTTTCTACATTAGGTATGGCAATTTGAGGGTTAGAAAGGGACTCAAACAGAATAACTTTACTATTTTCATCTATCAAATCTTCCAAATCTTCAGGATTGCTGCTGTCGAAATTCTTGCAAGTTATGCCAAATCTCTTAAGCGTATGAGTTGTCAGTGAAGTTGTTCCTCCATACACCTTGTTTGATACTATTATATTATCTCCGGCGCTTGCAAGATTTATGATAGAAAAAAGTATGGCAGAGTGACCACTTGCATTTGCCAATGCAGCTTCTCCGTTTTCAACAGATGCCATTCGTGTTTCAAATATATCTGTTGTTGGATTGTTAAGTCTAGTGTAGATTGGTCCTAACTCTTTTAGTGCGAAAAGATTTGCTGCTTTTTCTGCCGTCTCAAAATCATATGCAGTAGTTTGATAAATCGGAACAGACATTGTTCCGAAATCATTTTTTTCATAACCTACATGTAGAGCCTGTGTTTCTTGATTCATCTTCTATTTCCTTTAAGATAGGGCAGGGTGCCTATCGATTTATTTTGACGAATTATATAGTAAATATAAATTAAAGTCAAGTAAACTTATAAAATTAGTATGAGATAATTTCAAATATTAAATTCACTAGGAAATAAAAATATTGTTTGTTAGTTAGCAAGAAAACTTAAATTTTGTTAGTTAGTTATTATACATAGAATAATATGTATAATAATATGTAAAGATTGATAAATAGGGAATTATTAGTGACTTAATCTTGGTTATTTAATCAACTAACGCGTTAGTAATTACGCATATTTAAGAATAATGTTTCACAAAAATTGATGAGTATTTTATTGCTTTTTTAATCAGGTTGTTGATTTTCTATTTAATTAATTATTTGTTTTTATATTTTTCTAAATATTTGACGAAATAAATATCTAGAAATTTATTTTCTAATATTTTTTTATGAAACTATATGATACAATCCAAGACTTATATTAGAAATGGAGTAAATAATGTTTTCAAATGATGAAGATGATTTTTTGATGGGAAGTCCAAAAAGTAAATTTTTTGATATAGTTTTCAATGCAAACAGGTCGTTGGTTGAGCAGTCGATAGAAGGCGTATTTGACAAGTACAGTGCTATGGAATTGCTTTTGGAAGAGTTCGTGAAAGATGACAATGAGCTGGAATATCGCTTAAATGAGATTATGCTAGAACGGGCTGATGAGTTACTAGAGAGAAAAAATTCTCTTTTTATCGCTGCTACCGGGGATGTGCTTACTCAGCATGAATAAAATACTTTTTCTGATTTTATTTCTGTTTTGTGATATTTCTTTTGCAAAAGAGAGAAGTATTTGGAATTTTCAATACAGTTTTAATCTCAAAAAAGATAAAATAGCAACCGTTTTTATAAACAGAAGTGATAAGAATAAACAGGGAAAAAGCCTATATGTTCTTAAATTTAGATGGACTTTGTATGCTAATAAAAATTTGATTTTACTAGCAAATTATATGGGGTATCCACATCAGTATGTTTTAAAGAAAAAGCGTTCTATGGATAGAGTTCGTATTAAGCTTTTAGCTGATGGAAATGATTACAATGGCAAGATTTATGCAGTAATTGTGTTTTCTGATTTTAACAAAAACAAAAATATAGCTATTTTGAATGTCTATATAAAAGATGAAACAAAAAAGATAAAAGTTGATTTTAAACCATAAAAAAGGATTAAATTGTTAGAAAAAGTTGAATTTTTAATGAAGCAGATGATTGAGTCTTTAAACGATAAGCATATTTTGGAACTCTTTCATAAAATTCCAAAGGGCAAAAGATTAAGAGCAAAATTGATTTTAAAAATTGCAGGTTTAAGTGATGATGCATATAAACTAGCAGCCATCGTTGAGCTTATACATGCCGCAAGCTTGTTGCATGATGATGTTATAGATGATGCACTCACAAGACGAGGCAAAGACTCGATAAATGCGGTATTTGGAAATAAAACCTCTATCATGCTTGGAGATATACTCTATTCTAAAGGATTTACTTCTTTGACAACACTGGCTCAAAATATTGCATATAAAGTTTCCAATGCAGTTGCTCTTCTGTCAGTCGGTGAACTGCTTGATGTTAAATTATCTGAAGAATTTAATACCAATGAAGAGTTATATATGGATATGATCTATAAAAAAACAGCTTCACTCATAGAAGCAGCAAGTGCAAGTGCTGCTATGTTAGCAGGTAAAAATGTAGAAATTTATGAGTTGTATGGTAAAAATTTAGGGTTAGCTTTTCAAATCATAGATGATGTTTTGGATATCACCCAAGAGAGCGAAAAACTTGGTAAGCCTTCCATGCACGATTTCAAAGAGGGTAAAACCACATTGCCCTACATGTACCTATACGACAGGATAGATGAATACGAAAAAGAGAGGCTAAAAAGTTTGTTTAAAAAAGATTTATCCAAAGATGATAAAATCTGGATTAAAAACAAAATGCAGGAGACTTCAAGCTTGGATGATTCTATTAAATATGCTAAAAAGCTCGGTTTAGAGGCTATGAGAGCTATAAGAGATGAAGACAGCGAGGGCTTGAAAAAAATTATTAAAGACATGATTGAGAGAGATTTTTAATGCACTATCTCACTATCAGTTTTACTCACAAAAATACAGATATAGAGATTAGAGAAAAACTTTCTCTCGCAGACCCTGAAAAACGCTCACTTTTTCAAGAAAGATTAAACGAATTTGAACATACCAATGAGTCAATAGTTCTCTCTACATGTAATAGAGTCGAAATCATTCTAAGTGTTATTAATTGTGAACTTATAGTTGATCATGTTTTCTCAGAATTGTCAAAAATCTCTAGTGTTCCCAAAGAAGAATTAGAGAGTAGAGGTGATATTTACGAAGACAATAGTGCAATTCACCACCTTTTTTCTGTAATATCTTCCCTTGACAGTTTAGTAATTGGTGAAACTCAGATTGTAGGACAGCTCAAAGATGCTTATAAATTTTCCTATGAAAAAGGCTTTTGCGACCAAAAACTAAGTCGTGCCATGCATCATGCGTTTAAGTGTGCTGCAAGTGTCAGAAGCAATACTGAGATATCAAAAAACTCTATATCAATAGCAAGTGTTGCTGTGAACAAAGCAAAAGAGATATATGGCAATCTAGGCGGTTACACAGCTTTGGTCATAGGTGCCGGAGAGATGGGAAGACTTGCCGCAAAACACTTAATAGCAAACGGTGTAAATGTTATCATAATGAATAGAAATATGGAAAAAGCTCAAAAGCTAGCTGATGAATTAGGAGAGATGGCAAGTATCGCTTCATTTTCAAAGTTAAGCGAATATATAAATAGATATAAGATACTTTTTAGTGCGACAGGAGCACCTCACACCATCATATCTGAAGAGATGATTGAAGAAAAAGAGTTTGACAGACACTGGTTTGATATAGCGATTCCTAGGGACATAGAAAATATTAATATGAATAATTTATATATCTATGCAGTTGATGATTTAAAAGAAGTAGTTAGTAAAAATATCGCTCAAAGAGAAAAACAGGCAAAAGTGGCTTACTCTATTATCAGCAAATCAACGATGGAATTTTTCAAGTGGCTTCAGACGCTTTGTATAGACCCAATCATAAAAGAGATGCGTAGCAAAGCAGAATCTTGCTCAAGGCATGAACTTCAAAGAGCCATCAAAAAAGGTTATATTGATAAATCTCAAGAAAAAGAGGTGATGAAAATCATACATTTGGCGTTTAACGGCTTTTTGCATACCCCGACTATCAAGCTGAAAGAGGTTGCCGAAAAACCGGAAGCCGATGTTATCGTGCAATCTGTGCAATATATTTTTGATATAAATGAAGACCAGGCAAAGAAATTAAATATGTATAAATGTGAATACCAAATGGAAAATAATATGATGGAGAATAATAAATGAGATTTTCAAAACTTTACGCACCGACAACAAAAGATGCACCAAAAGATGCAACACTTCCTAGCCACAAATTTTTACTAAGAGGTGGTTTTGTTACTCAAAGCGGTAGCGGATTATATAGCTTTTTGCCGATGGGAAAAATTGTATTAGACAAGATAAGAGACATTGTCAAAGAAGAGATGGACAACTCAGGTGCAAATGAGATTCAAATGGGCGTTGTAACAACAGCAGATTTGTGGAAACAAAGCGGAAGATATGATGCTTTTGGAAAAGAGTTGTTGAGATTCAAAGACAGAAAAAACAATGAATTTGTACTTGGTCCGACTCATGAAGAGGTTGTCGTCGATATGGTTAGAAACATAATCACTAGTTATAAGCAATTACCATTGCACTTATATCAAATAACAACAAAATTTAGAGACGAGGCAAGACCTAGATTTGGGCTTTTAAGAGGTCGTGAATTTATCATGAAAGACGGATACAGTTTTCATGATTCTCAAGAATCTTTAAAAGAAGAATTTGACCGAATGGAAGAGACTTACAGAAAAATCTTTACAAGGCTTGGGCTTGATTTTAGAATAGTTGAGGCAGATAGTGGCGCTATTGGCGGTAGCGGTAGCAAAGAGTTTATGGTTTTAGCTGATAATGGAGAAGATGACATTGTAGTATGCGACGGTTGCGATTATGCTGCCAATATTGAAGCTGCAAGAAGAGCCAAAAGAACTACTGTCGTTGAGCCTCCTGAGGCAGATTTCGCAAAATTTTATACACCAACTCCTGTGAAAGACAGTATAAACCATATCGCAGAATTTTTCAAAGTAGATAAATTTTACACTATAAAATCGGTCATAAAAAAGGCTATATATAAAGATGAAGAAAAAATTATATCATTTTTCGTAAGAGGTTGTGATACTTTGCAAGAAACAAAAGCACAAAATGCCTGTGGAGCTTTGGAGCTTGTTGATGCAAGCGAGGAAGAGGTTAAAAAAGCAGGGTTTAATCCGGGATTTTGTGGACCTATCGGCTTGCCGGAGGGAGTAGAATTTTACATAGATGAAGAGCTAAAAGAAGAAAAAAATCTAATTTGCGGTGCAAACGAAGAGAATTATCACTTCGTTGGAGTTTCTATGTTTAATCTGAAAGATTCCAGATATAAAGATTTAGTACAAGTAAATGCAGGTGATATTTGCCCAAAATGTGGTGGAAAGCTTGGTGTTACAAAAGGCATAGAAGTAGGTCATATATTTCAATTAGGGCAAAAGTACGCATCTGCGATGGGTGCAAAATTTTTAGATAAAAATGGAAAAACACAACCTTTCTATATGGGTTGTTATGGTATAGGGGTCAGCCGTCTAGTCGCAGTTATGATTGAAGTAAGCTATGATGAAAAAGGTTGCATTTGGAATAAACAAACTGCTCCGTATTTGCTAGATATTATCATTTCAAATACTAAAGACGATGAGCAAAACAGTTTTGCAAATGAACTATATGAAAAACTTGATACTAAAAAAGTTTTACTAGATGACAGAAAAGAGAGATTTGGTTTTAAAATGGGAGATTTTGAACTAATCGGTTTTCCTTACGCACTCATCATCGGAAAAGGCTTGAAAGATGGTGAAGTAGAGTTGGTTGATCGAAAAACATTGGCAAAAAAGAAGATAAAGAAAGATGAAATTCTTGAAGTTTTAAAGGATTTGTTGTCTTGATTTATTTTGTATTGTATATTTTTTTAGAAGTGATGATTAGTACAAAAATCGCTTCAGCTATCGGAGGATTTTCAACATTTCTGGAAATTATAGTTTCTGCGATGATTGGCTTTAGTTTGATAGCAAATTTCAGATATACATTTTTTGAAAGCTTAAATGCCCTAAATAATAGAACTATATCCATAGAAGAGTTTCAAAAGCTAAATGCTTTTTCACTCCTAGGTGCGATTTTGTTGATATTACCGGGCTTTTTCAGCGATATTTTAGGGGTTTTGCTCCAGTTTAGTTTTTTTGCAACACTTTGTGCGAGAAAAATTTTACATGTAAGAAAACATAATAGTTATGAAAATTTTAATACTAAGGAGAAAAATGATGATGTCATTGATGTTGAGATTATTGAGCATAATTCTGATAAGTAGTGCAATAGCAAATGCAAAGACTACTGAAGAAAAAATAATAAGCTTTATAAACAAAGCTGTAAATACGGGTAATGGGTACAAGTTTAAAAAAGCGGAAATTATACACAAAGAAGTAGTTCCTTCAAATAAAAACTGGAATGCCTATTTTTTAAAGCTTGATTTGCAGATTCCTAGCAAAAATAAAAATATTTCTGTGAAAGATATTATTTTTTCCAATGGAAAACTTATCAGTAAAGATTTTATAGATATAAACAGCGGAAGAAGCATTAAGGGTTCTTTTTCATTTCCTGCTACACCCGAGATGTATGACAAAGCTCATCTTCTCATAGGAAATGCAAATGCAAAAAACAAGTTGATTTTGTTTAGTGACCCACAATGTCCTTTTTGTATGGAATATGTTCCGGAGCTTATAGGATGGATGAAAAAACATACCAAAAATTTTGCATTATATTATTATCATTTTCCATTGTCGATTCACCCTACAAGCAAAAGCCTTGTGAAGGCTGAATTAGCTGCTGAAAAATTAGGAATTATGAGTGATGCTGATTTAACTTTGAAAGTTTATACAGAACTGTTTGATTTCAAGTATAACAGTGAAGCAAGTGTTTTAAAAGAGTTTAACAGAATTTTTAAAACAAAACTGACTAAAGAGCAAATAAACGCAAAAGACATACTAGAGAGAGTTAATGGAGATATCAGAGTTGCAAATAACTTAATGATTCGAGGAACTCCAACTCTGTATGTAAATGGTAAAAAAGATCCAACTAGAGCCTTGTATAAAAAATTGGCAAAAGAGAGTAAATAAATATGAAAAAGTTGATAATAGCAACAAGAAAAAGCACACTTGCTCTTTGGCAATCTGAACATGTGCAGCAAGTTTTGATGGACTCACATCCGGGATTGGAAGTTGAGCTTAAAAAAATGCTGACAAAAGGTGATAAAATCCTAGATACCCCACTTGCAAAGATAGGAGGAAAGGGGCTTTTTACCAAAGAGTTGGAAGAGTCTATGCTAAGAGGAGAATCACACCTAGCAGTGCATAGTCTAAAAGATGTGCCTATGGAGTTTCCTGAAGGTTTAAAGCTTGCTGTTATCACAAAAAGAGAAGATGTTAGGGATGCCATGCTTTCGCAAAAGTACAAATCTTTAGACGACCTCCCAAAAGGAAGTGTCGTCGGAACTACGAGTCTGCGAAGAAGAATGCAACTTTTAGAAATAAGACCTGATTTGGTGATAAAAAACCTAAGAGGCAATGTCAATACTAGAATTAGAAAACTAAAAGATGGCGAATATGATGCTATCATCTTGGCAAGTGCCGGCATAAAAAGACTTGGACTTCAAGATGAAGTTAACTATTTTTCCCCAATAGATACATCTGTTATGACGCCGGCAAGCGGGCAGGCAGCTTTGGGCATAGAGATAGTAAATAATCCTGAAGTAGAAAAAATTGTTTCAGTTTTAAATGACGAAGAAGCGATAATAGAGACGACTATTGAGAGAGATTTTGTAACTGTTTTGGAGGGTGGTTGTCAAGTTCCAATAGGAATAAACGCAAAAGTAAAAGGCGATGGTATCAGCATATCTTGTCTTATCGGATTACCTGACGGAACAGAAGTTTTAAGAGAAAAAGTTGAAATAAAAAAAGACAGATATAAAGATATAGGTAAAAAATTAGCTCAAAATATGCTTGATAGAGGAGCTAAAGATTTACTAAAAAGAGCTGAAAATATGGCTTTAAATGAGATATTGTAAATGAAAAGAACTATTGAGCTACTCAAAGAAAATAATCTGCTAAGAGTCATAGACGACGAGGTAGATATAGACTTAGAGATGGCTCATATAGCTTATGTTGAAGTAAAACAAGAAGACTCCCGTGCGCTTTTGTTTACTCATCCTGTGAGTAAAAAACTGAACAAAAAGTTTGATATGCCAGTTCTTATGAATGTTTTTGGCTCATACGAAGCTACCAGGTTGATTTTTGAAAAAGAGCCGGATGAGATTGCTCAAACGATAGAAAAACTGCTTCATATGAAACCTCCATCAGGCTTTATGGGAAAACTAGAGATGCTAAAAGAGCTTTTTGAGCTTAAAAATATTTTTACAAAAAGAGTTAATTCAAAAGCACCTTGCCAAGAAGTAGTAAAAGAGGAGATAAATCTTTTTGATTTACCGATTTTAAAAACCTGGAGTGGAGATGGTGGAGCTTTTATCACTATGGGACAAGTCTATACACAAAGTCTAGACGGAGAAAAGCAAAATCTAGGGATGTACAGATTGCAAGTGTATGATAAAAACAGATTAGGAATGCACTGGCAAATTCACAAAGACGGTGCTCATTTTTTCAAAGAATATAAAGAAGCCGGCAAAAAGATGCCAGTAAGCATAGCAATCGGCGGAGATCCGCTTTATATTTGGTGTGGACAAGCTCCTATGCCAAATGGTATGTTTGAATTGCTACTTTATGGATTAATCAAAGAAAAAAATGCAATTTTAGTAAAATCAAAAACAAACCCTATATATGTACCGACTGATAGCGATATAGTGATAGAAGGCTGGGTTGATCCATCTTGCGAAGAGATAGAGAGACCTTTTGGTGATCACACAGGATACTATACTCTCAAAGAGCCTTATCCTGTTATGGATGTAACTTGTATCACAACCAAGAAAAAACCAATCTATCAAGCTACGGTTGTTGGAAAGCCTCCGTTGGAAGATAAATATATGGGTTGGGCGACGGAGAGAATATTTTTACCACTTTTAAAAACAACAACTCCGGATTTGATTGATTATCGGATGCCTGAAAATGGTGTTTTTCATAATCTAATTTTGGCCAAGATGAAGAGTTGTTATCCCGGACATGCAAAACAGTTTATGCACGCTTTTTGGGGAGTAGGGCAGATGAGTTTTGTAAAACATGCTTTTTTTGTAAATGAGGATGCCCCAGAACTGGAAAATTATGAAGATATCAGTGATTATATTTGCGACAGAGTTAGTGTAGAAAATATTTTGATAAGTGAAGGAGTCTGTGATGCCCTCGACCATGCCTCACCAAATGCGTGTTATGGGGGAAAGCTTGGTGTTGACTGTACGCATGACAATGTCAGATATCCGAAGAAAAATATATTGGAGGATAAGGAACTTTTTGCTAAACTTAGCTCCAAAGTTTCAGAAATCAAGTCATTGCATCACTACAAAACACATACAAAAACTCCGATATGTGTGATAGGCATAAAAAAAGAAAGACCGATTAAGGAGATTTATGAAGAGCTGAAAGAATTCAAAGATAATTTGAAACTTTTGGTTTTCGTAGATTTTGATAAAAATGATGTCCATAATCCTTATATGCTTGTATGGAGAGTTGTAAATAACATAGATGCAAAAAGAGATATCTTTTTAGAGACAGAATATATCGGAATTGATGCCACAAATAAAAGTGAAAAAGACGGCTACGAACGAGAATGGCCGGAAGATACTGATTGTGATAAAACGGTTCTTGAAGATTTGATTAAAAGAAAATTGATAAAAAACAACAAGGAGTTATTAAAAAACTACTATGTCTGAACATTCGCCCTTTAAGCGGTGTGGTATCTTAGGAGCTAAGATATGACACTGCTGATAATCTATTTTGCCCTAGCCGTTGGAGTTTCGTTTTTATGCTCAATGCTTGAGGCGATACTGCTATCTTTAAATATGTCCCATATAAATGTTGTAAAAAAAGTAAATCCAACTATCGGTAAAGCACTCGAAAAGATAAAAAAAGAGTTAAATATATCTTTAGCTTCAATTCTCATACTAAATACCATAGCCAATACTCTAGGAGCTGCCGGAGTTGGCGCACAGGCGAGTAAGCTTTTTGGCAACGAGTATATGTTTTATGTCTCAGCTATTTTAACATTGGTGATACTTTTCATATCTGAAATAATACCAAAAACGATAGGTGCGAGATACTACAAAGAGTTGGCGCCTGTGGCATCTTATGCTATCAACTTTTTTGTTTTTATCACTTATCCGCTGATTTTAGTCTCTTTGTTTATTACTAAAAAGATATCAAAAGATGAAAATGCAAATATAATAACAAGATAAGAGTTGTTAGAGAGTACACTCATAAGTGAAAATGATGGCGTTATAGATGAAAAAGAGTCTGATTATATAGAAAATATTTTAACCCTAAATAAAAGTAAAGTCAATGAGATATTGACTCCTAGAAGTGTCATCTTTGCATTAAAAAAAGATAACCTGATAAAAGATATCATAGGCAGACCGGGAATTAGGAAGTTTTCAAGAATCCCTCTTTATGAAGATACTATAGACAATATAGTAGGAGTTGTCCTAAGCAAGCAAATTTTTGAAGAAGCACTGGAATCACAAGAGATAAAACTGGAAGAATTGATGCAGCCCATATTTTCTATAAATGAAAATATCCCAGTTTCATATACGCTAGATATGTTTATAAAAAGAAAAGAACATATGTTTTTAGTAACAGACAGCTATGGTCAAACCGAGGGAATCGTAACACTCGAAGATTGCATAGAAACGCTTCTAGGAGTCGAGATCATGGATGAACTAGACACAACAGAAGATATGCAAAAACTAGCCAAAGACAAGATGAAAAACAAAAAAAGAAAAAAGAAAAAAAAGAACTTGGATGGTGAAAAGAGCTGATCAGGAAGTATCTTTTTGTCTGAATGGATATTGAAAAAGTTGTGTAAAAGTGTAAAGTCCAACCCTGGCACTTTTTACTTTAATGTTTCACCCTAATCTTATCTCTAACGATATCCAATAGCTTCTTTTTCAAAATAATCCTTAACAGCATATTGTGCATTTTTAATGTAATATTATACAATTAACAAATAAAATATACAATTAATAATAAAAAACTTATAAATAATATGGATTAAAATAACAAAAACTTTAGCAATACGCACAATAAACCATAAAAATCAAAATTATCACACATTATCAATACGCACTTATTTGTTGATTTTGATATCCAAACAAGCTATAATGACATT
>JAJRPV010000009.1 GCA_024280575.1 Campylobacterales bacterium | reverse complement strand
CATCTTATTAATATTACGGGTGAAAGCTACAGATTAAAGCAAAAACGGGAAGCTGGATTATTAGATATTTCGGCTAAATAGTGTTACGAAGTGGTACATATTTCCATTGCGTATTGGTACATTTTTGAATTGCGCTTGACACTTTTGGGAGCAATTACATGTAGACCCGATTTGAAGGGGATTGAGACATGCATTTACCATTGTTTTCTTGATTGCCATAAATTACATGTAGACCCGATTTGAAGGGGATTGAGACCTTGTATCCTTTGTATAAGGAGGAATATTATATATTACATGTAGACCCGATTTGAAGGGGATTGAGACAAAATAAAAGAAGCAAAAAAGAAAAAATAATATTATTACATGTAGACCCGATTTGAAGGGGATTGAGACATTTTTGATTTTTAGTTCGCAAATAATACAAAGTATTACATGTAGACCCGATTTGAAGGGGATTGAGACACAAAAGTTCTTAATGAATAGTTCCAAGTTTGCCTAATTACATGTAGACCCGATTTGAAGGGGATTGAGACTAAAATTAGTGTTTGCTTGCATTGGTAAAACACCAAATTACATGTAGACCCGATTTGAAGGGGATTGAGACATCTTTACCGTATAAATAATCAGCATTAAGATTATTACATGTAGACCCGATTTGAAGGGGATTGAGACAAATATTTTGTTATATTTCTCTTTGGTTTTTCTATTACATGTAGACCCGATTTGAAGGGGATTGAGACTGTATCTGCTCAATGTTCGTTGGTGATAACCAAATTACATGTAGACCCGATTTGAAGGGGATTGAGACTTTGCCAAATGTTCCTTTTGATTTTTTGCCAAATGATTACATGTAGACCCGATTTGAAGGGGATTGAGACCATCAATTGTGCCATAAAATGTTTTTTCAACATAAATTACATGTAGACCCGATTTGAAGGGGATTGAGACATTTCCATAATCTAAATATAAAACTACATTGTCCATTACATGTAGACCCGATTTGAAGGGGATTAGCAAAAAGTTTCAATGAGTTTAAAAAAATGGATATTAGCCTATACTATAAACAAATTATGTAGTATAATAGTGAATATTAAAAAAAAGTTTATTGGGGAAAATCACTCATAAAAAGGTACTATATTTCAAACTTTGACACTTTTTGTCTTTATGCAATGATATAATCCCATGAATTTTTAGGAGTAATTATGAAAAAAATAAATATAAATATAAAAAAACCAAAAGCAAGAGTAACTTGGGGTTTTAATCCAATAACAAGAGTAATAAAAAGTAAAAAAATCTACTCGAGAAAAAAATATAGATTGGATTTTTAATGCCTAGAACGAATCAAACAGATAAAAAAGTAGTAGCAATGTTTAAATTAATGGAATATTTCCTAGATGGAAGAGAGATATGTAACAATGATCCAATTTTGCTTGACGAGTTTAAGATCAGTAGTAAGACACTTGATAGATATCTCAAAGATATGGAGATGAACTATTACCATATTATAACTATAAAAAAATCAAGACAAAACTACTATAAGTTGGTAAAAGCCTCAAATATCATATCTGAATTTATAAAACTCAAAGACAGTAACATAGGTACTATTTTCGAATGGCTGAAAGAAGAGTGTATAGTTTTGGGAGATTTGGAAAATGAAACAAAAAGAGCTCTAAAGAAAATCTCGTCTCTCAATAAAGATATTTTTCTATTTAAGGCGTATCCTTTTGAAGAGTTTAGTATATGTAAGATAAAAGATATATTTGATGAACTTAAAATCGCGGTCAAAAATAATGAATACAGAGATCTGATCTACAATTATGATGAGCAACAGGCATATAAAGATGCAAAATGTCTAAAGCTGGTTTTTGTGGATAATAATTGGTATATAGCCATAGAAAATCAAAACAGTAAACTCGAATTTCTTAGAGTATCTTTTATAGACAATATAAAAAAGATTAGAGATTATTCATTTCAAAAAAGTATCAATGCAAAATATATGGATTTTTTTAAGACATTTCAAAATTCGCTGACACTTTATGGTGTAGAGAAAAAAAGAGCATTGCTCATAGCATCACCAAATATAGCAAAATATTTCACAGAGAATATGAAAAAATTCTTTCCATCACAAAAATTCATACGGACAGTTGATGATGGCAGTATTGAGTTTTCTTTGGAATTTACTCAACCTTTAGAAATATTGCCATTTATAAAAAGATGGGTTCCTGATATAAAGATTATCTCTCCGGATTCTTTACGACAACAGTTTCAAAATGAATTAAAAAAAGCACTTGCCTGAAAAACAATCTGATGTCATCTTGATAAAACCCCCACAAATTATATAATATTAGACAGTTTTTGTCTCAAATAGATGTGATAATTTCATCATAAAATTATAGGAGACATTATGAGTTTCGCAAATTTTTTTGCTAAAGAAGTTTCAAGAGGTATTGCTAAATCACCAAGAGATAAAAATTTTTCAACAGACAAAGGCACAGATGAAAAAAGCATATTTTTGTGGTTGTTTATAATCGCTATTTTACTGGTCATTTTTTTGTAAAATATGAAAAATTTTCTTATAGCTTATGATATTTGCGATCCAAAAAGATTATACAAAGTTGCAAAGATAGTATATTCTTATGCGCTTGGAGGACAAAAATCAGCATTGGAAGCTCCTCTTTCTAAAAATGAAGTGAGAGAGCTTATCGAGAAAATAGAGAAAGTTGTAAAGAAGCAGGATAAGATAAATATCATCCCGTTTTACGGGGAGCCAGCTATATTTGGTAAAGCAAAACATATCAAATATCATCAAGGGGTTATAATAGTATGAATATAACCATAATAGATAAAAAAGATATAACTCTTAAAGTAGAAAATAATACAATCAAATTTGATGATATAAAATTGCCATTTAGGTTGAGCGATGCTATCATCTTGTCTTCAAATATAATTGTTAATTCAAAAGATTTAATAAAGATTACAAAAAATGGTATCAATATCATATTGATAAACAATCACACAAATAGCAGCTCAATCATAACTTCAACAAAGCAAAAAAATGGAGAACTAAAACAAAAACAATATGAAGCGTTATCTAGAAGGATTGATATTGCGAAATATATTATATCTGAAAAGCTTAAAAGACATACCTTTAATTTAAGAGCCAATGGAATTGTTATAGATATAAAAAAATACTTGGAAAAACTGGAAATATGTGATGATGTACAAACTATTTTAGGCATAGAAGGCGCATTTTCGAGAGAGTATTTTGGTCATTATTTTACGCTATTTCCCAAAAAACTACATAATTCCAAAAGGACAAAAAGACCACCACAGGATCCCATAAATGCACTACTTAGCTTTTTTTATACTATTTTGTACAATATCATAACAATAAGACTTTTAGGTTTTGGCTTTGACCCTAGTATTTCTTATTTGCATGTTCCTTTTAGAAACCATAATGCACTTAGTTCGGATTTGCTTTAACTGTTTCGCGATCAGATAAATCAATTTGTTAAGATAATCATAGATGAAAATATAGTAACATTGCAAGATTTCACCAAAAAAGGAGGTGTTTATCTAAAATATGATGGAAGAAAAAAATTATATCAGCCTCTTAAAGAGTTGTGGACTGGACTCGAACCACATATAAATAGCGAAATATCAAAAATAAGGGCAATGTTATGAAAAAAGAGTTAATCTTTAAAAATCCAAATGCTAAATTAAGAATTTTTTCAACATACCTGCAATTTACATCAAACGGAGTACCAATGTTGCTTGGATATAAAAATATACAAAATATTTATATAAACAAAACTATAAATATAAATCTGTGCGATATTTATAGATTGTCTCTAAAGATACCTGTTTATATTATAGATCAAAATGGGCATATCTTGGCATCAATAAAGGATGAAAAATAAAAACAAGAGCAAATTTTATAATAACCTATGATATAAGTGATGAAAAAAGATTAGCAAAGATAGCTAAGACTATAGAAAGAGAAGCTTTTAGGGTTCAAAGATCTATATATTTGTATCCTGATGCAACTGTAGAAGAATTATCTGAGCTAATAAAAAAGATTGTTCGTCTGATACATGAAGACAAAGATGATTTGAGGGTATATAAGCTTTTGAGAGGCAGTATGTCACTAGGAAGCGCCATAGATCTTGACAATCCAGATATCTTCTTGGGAGCAAAATGAATCTATATGATAAAATATAAAAACTCTATAAGCAAGGCGATAGCCATAAACAAGCAGGAAATACGCAAGATTGTGTTAAAGATATTTTGAGAGAACTTAGAGAAATAAAAGAACTGCTAAAAGCAAATACAATAGTAACGAAACAGGTGGATAAGAATTTGATGACTTTTGTAAGAGACTTTAGAAGAAAAATGAAACCAGATATAAGAAAGAACTACTTTCCTGATCTGAACTATAAAGATATGAAACTTGGTATAGATAATAGAGGTCTTTTGTATGATAAAAATACGCTGAAAATTCTTCCACGAGAAATGGCTTTTAAAGTTTATAGATATTTTTATGAACAGAATTTTTGTGGATATGAAATCTTGTAACCATAAATAATATGTTAATTTCTTTATAAACTATTTTATAGACAGTTTTTGTCTGTTTTACAGTATATAATTTTGGAAAAAAGGAAGAATTATGGGTTACTGGTTTGGAACGCATAGTCACTGCACCTCTTGGAGAAAGACTCCAACCAGAATAGGTAATACTTGGTATACTCCATATGGAGATAGAGTTATTAATCCAGATGCATATTTTAAAACTGTTAGAAAAAATGGCAGATATTGGGAAGGTAATACTGGCTGGAAAAAATCAAATAGATACTGCTCTAAATAAGATGAAAGATATTTTCGATACTATAAGGGAGATTGAAAATGATAAAAGCAAATACAACATCAATTGAGAGATTTCAAAATGACAGGATTATGTCTGAGTTACTTTGGTGTGGTGGCAGTACAAAGTGTATTTTGCAAAAACTTGATGATTTAGGTTTATATGATTGTGATTTTACACTTGAAGAGATAGGTGTAGTCTTAAATATAACTAGAGAGCGGGTAAGACAAATAGAGAGTAGCGCTATAAAAAAACTAAAACATCCAAGAATGGGGAGAGATTTGATTAACTATATAAAGAGTTAAAATATGAAAAAAAAGGAAATTTAAAGTGGCACACAATGAAAAAGAATTTTGCATTAAATATAAAGAAATTGAAGAGAGTTTAGAAAGTGTTTATAAATCATATAAAAAATCAATTGAAAATGCGGATATAGATGACAATAAACATTCAATATACCTTAAAGGCTTCTGCTATGCAATTGAAAGAGTTTTGGAAATTTATGGCAGAAAAGATATCAGTGAAATTGAGATAATCAAAATGCCAATTATTGGTAAGATATCAATGGAAATACATGGGCAAGAAAACCTAGATAAGCCAACTTATTTAAGAAAAGGCATAGATATAGAAGGGAAATCAAAAAGAAACTAAGAGACCGCCCCATATTTTGTGTAAGCCAAATTCACCGCTTTTTGAGAAATTCATTATAACACAGCTCATCTTATTTTCCCCTCTAATCTTTCACTGAAATGGATAGAGAACTAAGAGATAATCTCTCCCTAGTTGGAAATAGATTTTTCCAATTTTTTTGAAATATCCTGATAAATCAGAAATACCAGTTTAAAAAGTGATTCATCATTGCTGAAACCTCCTTTGGATTTTGTAATTTTTCTCACTTGCCTGTTGAAACCTTCTACAGTATTGGTAGTATAGATAATTCGTCTAATAGGCTCAAAATATTGGAAATAGGCAGAGAGTTCATTCCAGTTGTTTTTCTAGCACTCCTCTGTTTTAATAGAAGCCAATGTCGTTCTTTATCTTGAAGACCATGGCATCCATATAGACGATAGAATAGATCGCTTCAAGGGTGCGATTCTGCCATAATTAGCTCAATAAATTCATCAATGATCATTTTATTGTTTTGAGCATACGCTAACAATTTATGTTTTTGATTTTCCATTGACTGCTGCTTTGTACTTACTCTGATGTAACCTATAATCATTGCTTTAGCCTAAATTACTTGCATATCATCTGTAACAATTTTTAAATAGAGGTCTAAACTCTCATTCACACTTTGTAAAATTACTTTATAAAAGTCATTGTAATTATTGTCACTACTTTGTTGGTATTTTTCAACAGCTTGAATATATGCTGCTCTGTTAGATACTTTGATAATAGCTTGAGGATAACCGTTTTGTAGTAGTACTAAATTCATTAATAATCTTGCAGTTCTTCCGTTGCCATCTATAAATGGATGGATAGATACAAATTTTAAGTGTACTAATGCAGCAAGTAACATTGGTTCTTCTATGGTTTGAGAGTAAAGCCACTCTATAAACTCATTCATCTCTTCTTCTATTTTTAAAGGTTGGGTAAAACTATGTATCTCTCCATCACTTTTAACAGCACCAACATTCTGCGCTCTATATGCTCCCTCATTTTTATTGTCAACACCTTTTAAAACCAACTGATGAATATTTTTTATGTCAGTGAGTGTGATCTCTTTGGTGTCAATATTTGCAAGTTCTTCAATGAAACTAATAGCTTCTTGGTGGTTAATAGCTTCTAAATGCTCATTCATGCTCTTACCACCAATTGTAATACCCTCACATTTAAAATAAGTTTGGTTTCGCTGTGGGTTAATGTTGAGCCTTCAATAGCATTTGAATTATATGTAAGTTGAATATCATATACATTTTTTAGATTTTTCAGTTGTGCATCAGATAATGGTCTTGATCTGTCTAATTGTTCTTTTTTTTGATGAATTAGATCCAATAATTTTTGCATAATGTACCTTTGAATATAAAATAGTTAAATTTATATTATTTTAGCAATGATTAGCTTAAAATATCTGAGCATATGAAGATAAACTAATGGTCGTTTTTTAACAAGGAATTAGAAGACTTAAGCAGCTTCACAACTAATTCTTAACATAAACAGGAAGAGATTTGATTAACTATGTAAAGAGTTAAGTACTTGAAATATGCAATAAAAAGAAACTAATTAAATTAATTGTTTACTGAAAAAGCTTTAGTGGGGATTTAATGACTCTTTTTATTATGTTAAATGGGCTGTTTAAGGTATCTTCTAATAGCTGAGTTTTAATTTTGGGGTTGTCGGTAGATCCACTTATTTTTATGATGGTGGATATACTTTTATCCTCTCCCAATAAGATATATCCTATGAACGGAATATTTTTTATTATTTTGCTGACATCTTTTAGAGTTTTAATTTGCATTTCCATATTTACTGTTTTATTTTTCAGATTGATATAGCCGGCACCTAGCATATCCGTACTGGCACCTTTTAGTTCAATTTTACTAAAAGATAAAATATCCCCATTTTTTTTAAAAGAAATATCCCCATTTTTTACTAGGTATCCTAGTTCGTTAAAATGAGGATCTTTAAAGAATATCAAAGAGGGTATTGTATTTATAGTAGCCATGATATTGTTAAAAAGTGAAAAGTTTTTCAGTATGCTGTTTTTGATGGTGATATTTCCATCAAGCATATTGGTATCCGTCCCGCGTGCTTCAAGATTAAAAGATCCACCGTCTAATATATTTTTGTTTAAAGCTCTATTTATAAAATAACTGCTTAATTTTTTCCCATGTATAGAAATATGACTTCTGTTTTATTCATAACTAAGAGTAGAATTCATATATACGCTATAAAATCTAGTTTGATGTTTGAACTTATTATAGGTAAAACTGTCACTCAAAATAGTTGAATTTAAATCCTTAACCAAAAAATTTACAATTTTGCCGTTTATAGATATATTTATATTTTTTTGCATTATCGAATCGTTGTTATCTAGCAAGATATCTAATTTTTTTAGATTCAAAATGATATGCTTGTCGTATGAAAGTTTAAATTTTCCATCGTTTGCGGATGCTTTTATTTTATTGCCATCAGTGGACATATCTATGTCAAAATCCTTAATCTTTTTATTTTTATATACAAAAGGCGTCTTTAAACCAAAAATTTTTAGTTTTGCATCGTAGTTTTTAAAATCTTTTGTTTCGATGCTGATTAAGCCTTGATTTATGTTGTTTGTTTTTATAAAATTAGAAAAGTTTTTGTATCTTAATATGTCTTTCAAGATAAACTTGTTCCTGCCTTTCTCAAATATGATTTTTGTATCCAAATCCTTGAGATTGATAACACTTTTTTTAGTACCAATTTTTAGATTTACAGGCTGTTTTTTAAGGTTTGTGATATGTAAAATAGGACTTTTTTTGATATTTATAAAGAAAGAATTTATATCTATATTACCATCAAAAGTTTTCTCTTTGGTTTTAAATATACCAGTTAAATCTATATCAAACAATTTACCATAAGTGAGATTGCAATTTTTTAGCAATACATCAAAATTATCCAGTCTTATGTTCGCATTTTTGGTATAAAAAGGTATCCCTACTAGTGTAAAATGAGAATTTTTGATGATAAATTTTCCATTGGCTTTGATTGAATAAGGGCGAAATTTTACATCAAGTTTTAGATCTGAGCGGTTTTTTCCATCTGTTTGAGTGATGGGGATTTTTATTCCGAAACTCTTTAGTATATTGTGTATATATTTATCTAAGATAGTTTTTGAATTGATATCCACAACTATTCCATTTTTAGAAGTTAAAATATTATAAATATGTATGTCATTAATTCCTATACTTTTTTTCTCATATTTTGCTTTTGTAAGTTTAAAAAACAGAGTATTGTCTCTCAACTTGATTTTTATAGTTTTTACATATGCGGGATTGACTGTTGGGCTAAATTTTACTATAGCATTTTGGGCAATTGCCGAGCCTTTCATATTGCCAGGATAGAATTCTTTGGTTTTTAGATTGAATTTTCCTTTAAGTCTCTCTAGCCTATATTTTTTAGCTGTAATTTTTTTGTAAATCCACTCTCTAGCAAGAGGCTCTATAAAAACTTTTGATTTTAAGTATTTCATGATTGGAGAAAGAGTATCAAAAGAAGAGGTGTTGATATCATAATATAGTATATTTTTATCTATGTTCATTTTGATATTTCCATCGATATTTAAAATATCAAATTTTCCATCATAGCTATATATCTTCTTTCTCAAATCAATGCTCAAATTTCCCCTAAATTCAAGTTGATAATCTTTTAAAATCATTTGGTTGATATTCATTTTTATAATTTTGCTTTTATCTTGCGTCACATTTGCATCGATTGTGAGAAATTTACTATTTAGATAAAAAATATCATCTTTATATAATAAATTAACTTTTTCATCATTATATATAATATTTTTAAGAGATATGGATTTAAATATTGGATTGAGATATTTAAAATAACTAATTATTTTATTTATCTCATACATGGAAGTTTTGGATTTAGAATCTCTTTGGTATTCAATTTTATGAGCAGTTACGATTAATCTTTTATCTAATTTGATATTTAGTCTCTCTATTTTTAACTTTGGTAAGGTTAGATGTTGTATACTTACACCATGCATTAGTGCACCAATTAAAGCTATGAGAGTTATTATAATGAGTAAAAAAACAATCCAAATTTTTTTAATTACATGTGATGTTGCGCTGATTATCATTTTATCGCTCATTTTTCATTTGGCAGAACCTATGGAATCTAGCAGGGTAGTTTATGTTCCTAAAGGTTCTGTATCTCAAATTATATCATATCTTAATTCCAATAACTTTTCTATCGCAAAAGATATTGATAAATATTTATTGTATTTTATCGGTAAACCACAATCTGGCTGGATAAATATTGGAGAAACTAGGCTAACTAGAGGAGATTTTTTTTATAAATTATCACACTCAAAAGCTGCTATGAAAACCCTTACTCTCATACCGGGAGAGACAACGGAAGTATTTTTGAAAACGGTTTCAAAAGATTTTAACCTATCTTTTGATAAATTGTATAAAATATTTTATCAAAAGTCACCTTTTAAAGAAGGCTTTCTTGCACCTGAAAGTTATAATTTACCTTTAGGCATAAGCGAAAAACATTTGATATATTATTTGATTAATTATTCGTGGAAGATACAAAAAGAGTACTCATTTAAGATTTTTGGAGAGTACAAACAAAATAAATGGTATAAATATCTCATCATTGCTTCAATAATACAAAAAGAAGCAGCCAATAAACATGAGATGCCGATGATTTCATCTGTGATATACAATAGATTAAAAAAAGGTATGAAATTGCAGATGGATGGGGCGTTAAATTATGGTCCTTACTCACATGTTAAAATAACATCAAGAAGGATAAAAGAAGACACAACAAGTTATAATACATATAAATTTAAAGGATTGCCAAAGTATCCGGTATGTAATGTCAGCAAGGAAGCGATAGCAGCAGCGATTTTTCCTAAAAAAAGCAGCTATTTGTATTTTGTTAAAAACAAAAAAGGAGTTCATTCTTTTTCAAAAACATATGCTCAACATAAAAAGTATGTTAAAAAGTTACAAAAATGAAATATTATGATTATTATTAGTTTATTTTAATTATTTAATTAAGAATTTATGATAATTTTTATAAAGTAAGTGATAATATAACTAAAGTTTATTTTTTATCAGCTTTGGTTATTTTATCAAAAAACAAGGAGAAAAAATGAGTCAGGTTAATCCTAAAATTATATATACAAAAGTAGATGAGGCACCAGCCCTTGCCACTTATTCGCTTCTTCCGATAGTGCAAGCCTTTGCAAAATATGCAAATATAGATGTTGAGCACAGAGATATCTCATTGTCTTCCAGAGTTATAGCAACATTTGATGATATTTTAAAAGATGAACAAAAAGTGGATGATGATTTAAGTTATCTAGGAGTTGTCGTGCATGAGCCAGAAGGAAATGTAATCAAACTTCCAAATATATCTGCCTCAATTCCGCAATTAAAAGCTTGCATAGCCGAACTTAAAAGCAAAGGATATGATTTACCTGACTATCCAGAAAATCCATCAAACGATGAAGAAAAAGCACTACAAGAGAAATATGCACATTGTTTAGGAAGTGCTGTAAATCCAGTTCTTAGAGAGGGTAATTCAGATAGAAGGGCAGCACTTGCTGTTAAAAATTATGCAAAAAAACATCCACATAGATTAAGAGCTATATCACCGGAAGTAAAAACTTATGTAGCACATATGAAAGAGGGTGATTTTTATGGCAATGAACAATCTATCATAAAAAATGGCGATGGAAAAGTTACTATAGAATTGAATGGAAAAGTATTAAAAGAGATTGATGCTTTAGATAAAGAGATACTAGATGGTGCATTTATGTCGGTTTCTGCTTTGAGAAAATTTTTAGCTCAAACTATAAGTGATGCTAAAGAAGCTGGTTTGTTGTGGTCACTTCACCTGAAGGCTACCATGATGAAAGTCAGTGATCCGGTGATGTTTGGACACGCAGTTGAAGTATTTTTTAACGATGTATTTAAAAAATTTGCACCCCAATTTGCACAAATCGGAGTTAATGCGAACTTGGGACTTGGAGATTTATATAAAAAGTTAGATTCACTTCCTGATGACAAAAAAGCAGAGATAGAGTATGCTATAACAAAACAGTATGAAACAAGACCAAATATAGCCATGGTTGATAGCGATAATGGAATCACAAACTTGCACGCATCAAATGATATTATCATAGATGCTTCAATGCCTGTTGTTGTTAGAGATGGCGGTCAAATGTGGAATAAAGATGGAAATCTTCAAGAAGTGGTAGCTGTTATACCTGATCGTTCTTATGCTACTTTATACAAAGAAACTATCAAAGATTGTGAAAAAAACGGACAGTTTGATGTAGCTACCATGGGAAGTGTTTCTAATGTTGGTCTTATGGCGCAAAAAGCTGAAGAGTATGGTTCCCATCCGACAACTTTTATCTTAGAAGAAGAAGGAGTTGTTGAGGTAAAAGATAGTGATGGCACGGTTCTTATGAGTTTTGATGTTCAAAAAGGTGATATTTGGAGAATGAGTAGATCCAAAGATATTCCTATAAAAGATTGGGTTAGACTAGCCCATGAGAGAGGAAAACTCACAGGTGAACCTATTGTTTTTTGGTTGGATTCAAACCGTGCACATGATTCAAATATGATTGAAAAAGTATTTGAATATCTACCTCAATACTTGGAAAAAGACCCGATAGAATATCATATAATGGCACCGGAACTTGCCATGAGATTTTCACTTAAAAGGGTAAGAAAAGGATTAAATACGATTAGTGCTACTGGAAATATTATAAGAGATTATCTTACTGATTTATTTCCGATATTAGAGCTTGGAACTAGTGCAAAAATGTTATCTATCGTTCCTTTGCTTGCCGGTGGAGGACTTTTTGAGACAGGAGCTGGTGGAAGCGCACCAAAACATGTGGATCAATTTTTAAAAGAAGGTCATCTTAGATGGGACAGCCTTGGTAGTTTTTGGCTCTTGCTGAATCGTTGAGATACATAAATCAAAAACATTCATCAAAAGAGTTGGATGCACTTACAAAAGCATTAGATAAGGCAAATGCTGATTATTTAGACAACGACAAATCACCAGGCAGAAAAGTCGGAGAACCAGACAATAAAGCAAGTCATTTTTATTTAGCACTTTATTGGGCAAAAGCATTGGCAAATTCTGAAGTGAAGGAGTTGTCTGATGTTTTTTCTCCTGTTGCAAAAGCATTGGCAGAAAATGAAGAAAAAATTATAGAAGAATTGCTGGAAGTTGAGGGAAAAGAACAAAATATCGGTGGATATTATCAACCTAACGATGAGCTTGCAAGCAAGGCTATGAGGCCAAGCGAGACTCTGAATTCAATAATTAATTCTATATAATATAGGGCTGAGGGGCAAATTATATTAATGGAGTATTTATATGAGCGCAAAAAGTAAAATTTCAGTTGTTGGAGCAGGTGGTAATGTCGGAGGTATTGTGGCGTATTCGGTTGCTATGCATGGTATGGCACATTCAGTTGTATTGGTTGATAGAGATATAGATAGAGCTAGAGGAAAAGCTCTTGATATGAATCAGGCTGCAGCTGCTATGCGTTCACATACATGTGTTACGGTAGCTGATAGCTATGAAGATGTAAGAGATAGTAAAATAGTTGTTATAACCGCAGGATTTCCAAGAAAAGAGGGAATGAGTCGTGCTGATTTGCTTATGAAGAATGCTGAAATTATGAGAGAAGTTGTGGGTGAAGTAAAAAGGGTGGCACCTGAATCTATACTTATAATTGTTTCTAATCCTTTGGATACGATGACTTATGTTGCTTTAAAAGAATCAGGTTTTCCAAAAAGCAGAGTTATAGGTATGGCAGGGATTTTAGACAGCGCTAGAATGACGCATTTTATACAAGAGAAGCTAGGATTTGGAGCCGGACAGATTAGGTCAACGGTTATCGGAGGACACGGTGATTCTATGGTTGCACTCCCAAGGTTTTCGACAGTTGCCGGAATTCCTTTACATGACTTGCTAAGTGAGGAAGATATAGATGAAATTGTCGAGAAGACTAGGCATGGTGGAGCAGAGATAGTAAAATATTTAGGAACTTCTGCTTATTTAGCACCGGGAAAAGCAACGGCGATTATGATAGATGCAATCTTAAGAGATTCAAAAAATATTTACTCTTGCGCAACACTGTTAGAAGGTGAATATGGACATAAAAATGTAGTAGGAGGTGTACCCGTTATGCTTGGAGCAAATGGAGCTGAAAAAATCATACCAGTTTCACTGGATTCTTGCGAGAAAAAACAATTCGAACACAGTGTATCATCTGTTCAAAAAGCTATTGAGGTATTGTACGATAAAAAATTTTTCGGGGAGGAAAAATATGAGAGAAGTTAAATATGAGGATATAGTAAAGGCCGTTAGAGATCATATTATCTATAGTGGTACAAACTTATCCAAGGATGCCCTTGCAGCATTAAATAAAGCTTACGAGGAAGAAGAAAGCCCTGTTTGCAGAGAAGTTTTAAAACAACTTTTAGAAAATGCAGATATTGCGGCAAGCGAAGATAGACCACTTTGTCAAGACACAGGTTTGGCAGTTTTCTTTGTTAAAGTCGGAGAAGACTTAAAGGTAGTGGGAGGAACTCTAAAAGACGCTATCAATGAAGGAACTAGAAAAGGATACGAAGAAGGATATTTTAGAGCTTCAACTTGTGTTTGGAATACAAGAGCAAACCTAAAAGACGAAATAGGATATAACCTTCCAGCTATCATTCACTTTGATTTGGTTGCGGGTGATGGACTTGAGATAGAGTATGCAGCAAAGGGTGGTGGAAGTGAAAATGTCAGTCGCGCAACTGTGTTACCGCCAGCTGCAGGCAGAGAAGGAATTGTGGAATTTGTAAAAGAGTGTGTTTCAAATGCGGGTCCAAACCCATGTCCGCCTATAATAGTAGGTGTTGGAATAGGAGGAACATTTGAAAAAGCTGCAATTTCCAGCAAACATGCCCTATTTAGAACTGTCGGCACAAAAAATGAGGACGAGGTTTTAGAAGATATGGAAGAAGAGTTGATGACTAAACTAAATAATCTTGGAATTGGTGCTATGGGCATGGGAGGAAGAGAAACGGTTTTAGGTGTTCATATTGAAGCTAATCCTTGTCATATAGCCAGCTTGCCGGTTTCGGTCAATGTGCAGTGTCACAGTAGCAGACACACATCTTTTAAACTTTAAGGAGGATAAGATGAGTAAAACATATCATTTAACAGCACCTCTAAGTGATGAGGATGTAGTGCAATTAAAAGTAGGTGATATTGTATATTTAAGCGGAGTTGTTTATACTGCAAGAGATGCAGCTCATAAAAAATTGATTGATTTGATGGATGAGGGGAAAGAACTCCCTTTTGATGTCAAAGGTTCAGTTATATATTTTGTAGGGCCAACTCCTCCAAAACCAGGTGATCCAATAGGAAGTGCCGGACCAACTACGAGTTATAGGATGGATTCTTATTCACCAAGACTCATAAATGAAATGGGCCAAAAAGGTATGATAGGAAAAGGTAAAAGAAATCAAGAAGTTATAGATGCTTGTGTAAAATCAAAAGCTATATACTTTGGAGCAACAGGAGGTGCAGGTGCGCTTTTAGCTCGTCAAATAAAAAGTGCAGAAGTCATAGCTTATCCAGAACTTGGACCTGAAGCTATTAGAAGATTGGAAGTTGTTGATTTTCCACTTACTGTAGTAAATGACACTTATGGAGATGACTTATATAAAATAGGTCGCGCTAAGTATGAGATAAAAGATGTAGGTTGATTTGATTATACAGGAGAGGTGTTTCTCTCTCCTGTATAACTTAATTTTTTATAAATATAAAGTATAAGAATTTTATTTATAAAAGTTTAAATGAAAAAAATAATAGAGTGTCAAAATTCAAAAATTTACCAAATAAGCACGCAAGTGTATTTGTGTGCTTATTTGGTAAATTAATAAGGAGATTATATGAATATTCATGAGTATCAAGCAAAAAAAATTTTTGCGAAATATAATGTACCGGTACCGAAAGGTAAAGTTGCATTTAGTGTTGAAGAAGCAGTTGAAAATGCCAAGGAACTTGGTGGAAAAGTATGGGTTGTTAAAGCTCAGATACATGCAGGTGGTCGTGGACTAGGCGGTGGTGTAAAATTGGCTAAAAGTATAGATGAAGTGAGAGAATTTGCCAATGAAATACTTGGTATGACTTTAGTAACACACCAAACCGGTCCAGAGGGAAAACTTGTTCAAAAGATTTATATAGAAGAGGGTGCGGATATAGCAGATGAACTGTATCTCGGTGTCGTTTTAGATAGAGCAAAAGAGATGCCAGTTATCATGGCTTCAACAGAAGGTGGAATGGAAATTGAAAAAGTCGCAGCCGAAACTCCGGAAAAAATCGTAAAAGTTGCAGTTGACCCAACTATTGGTTTTCAAGGTTTTCATGGTAGAAAATTAGCATTTGGCTTAGGTCTTCCGAAAGAGCAAGTTGGTAAATTCATAAAATTTGCTGCAGCTCTTTATAAAGTTTATATGGAAAATGATGCAAGCTTGATAGAGATTAATCCTCTTGTAATAACAGGTGCCGGAGATTTTATCGCACTTGATGCCAAAATGGGTTTTGATGACAGTGCTATTGGTCGTCATCCAGATATTGAAGAGATGAGAGATTTAAGCGAAGAAAATCCAGCTGAAGTAGAAGCTGGAAAATATGGTTTGAGCTATGTTAAATTGGACGGAAATGTAGGATGTATGGTAAATGGTGCAGGACTTGCTATGGGTACTATGGATACAATCAATTATGTAGGTGGTGAACCGGCGAACTTCTTGGATGTTGGTGGAGCTGCAAATGCGGAAACTGTGGCAAAAGGATTTGAAATCATACTTCGAGATCCAAATGTAAAATCAATATTTGTTAATATTTTTGGTGGAATTGTAAGATGTGATAGAATTGCAAACGGAATTTTAGAAGCTACAAAACTTGTAGATGTACATGTACCGGTTATTGTAAGACTTGACGGAACAAATGCGCCAGAAGCAGCAGAAATCTTAAAAAATGCAAATATAGGCAATGTTATAGCAGCGACAGACTTAGGTGATGGCGCTAAAAAAGCAGTTGCAGCGGCAAAGGGAGAGTAAGATGAGTATATTAGTAAATAAAGATACAAAAGTAATAGTCCAAGGTTTTACTGGTAAAGAAGGTACTTTCCATTCAGAGCAGTGTTTAGATTATGGTACAAAAATTGTCGGTGGTGTTACTCCAAACAAGGGTGGGCAAGTTCACTTAGGGCTTCCTGTATTTAATACAGTTAGTGAAGCAGTAGCAAAAACAGGTGCAACTGTAAGTATGATTTTTGTTCCGCCGGCTTTTGTAGGTGACGCTGTTATGGAAGCAGCGGATGCAGGTATAGAGCTCGCCGTAATCATAACAGAAGGCGCTCCTGTGAAAGATATGATGATGGCAAAAGCATATGCAGTTAAAAACAATATGAAAACAATAGGACCAAATTGTCCTGGTGTTATCACTGCGCAAGAGTGTAAAATTGGAATTATGCCCGGTATGGTTTTTAAGAAAGGAAATGTCGGACTAATTTCAAAATCGGGAACTCTTACTTATGAAGGTGCAAACCAAGTTTGTAATGTAGGATATGGCATCTCTACGGCTGTTGGAATTGGCGGAGATCCGATTATTGGACTTAGTTATATACAGCTTCTTACAATGTTTGAAGCAGATCCCGAGACTGAAGCAATCGTAATGATTGGTGAAATCGGCGGAGATTTGGAAATCCAAGCAGCAAACTTTATAAAAGAAAATATAAGCAAGCCTGTTGTTGCTTTTATAGCAGGTCAAACTGCACCAAAAGGTAAAAGAATGGGACATGCAGGAGCAATTATAAGCGGAAGCGCCGGAACAGCAGCGGAAAAAATGGCCGCACTTGAAGCTGCAGGTGTTGCAGTAGTAAAATCACCGGCAGAAATAGGTAAAAAAGTAAAAGAAGTATTAAGTAAATAAATATTTAAGTAATACTTTAGTATTATTTATAATGTAAATTATTAAGTTTATATTTAGTGTATTTAGTGATAGCAAAAGCTTCTCGACGAAAGTCGTAGCTTTAGTAGAGCGTGAATTGGTTTAGAGCTTTGCTCTAGACCAAGATGACAGTAAAATAAAAGCTTCTCGACGAAAGTCGTAGCTTTAGTAGAGCGTGAATTGGTTTAGAGCTTTG
>JAJRPV010000008.1 GCA_024280575.1 Campylobacterales bacterium | reverse complement strand
CGAACCAATGTTAAATTGATAGTTATTTTGATGCCATCTATAACGGCAATTTGTATGAGTTTTTTAGGAATGGCAAGTTCTTACACAATTGCACTGATTTTGCTTTTTGTAGCAGGTCTTAGTGCGGCACTGTATCATGTACCAACTCCCGTACTGATAAAAGAGGCTTCTGGTGAAAAGACAGGAACTGGCATGAGCTTTTTTATGGTCGGTGGTGAGAGTGCTAGGACGGTTGGACCTCTTTTGATAACCGCGGGCATCTCTCTTTGGGGATTGGATGGCACTTATCGTTTAGTTCCGTTTGGTTTACTCGCATCACTTTTGCTTTTTTGGAAATTAAGAAATTTTGAAGTACACTCGTCTTTGAGTAAAAAAAGAGACAGAGGGGACACGAAAAAATTTCTAAAACGATTTACCCCATTTTTTACAGTAATTGGCGGATTTATGTTTTTTCAATCAGCCATGAAATCAGTATTAGTTTTATATCTCCCCGTTTTTCTTACTCAAAATGGCTCATCTCTTTGGTATGCCGGTATATCTTTATCTGTTTTGCAATTTTTTGCAGTTTTGGGTACGCTTTTTTCAGGGTCGTATTCAGATAAGATAGGAAGGTATAATATGCTTTTGATTTCATCTATACTCTCGGCAATTTTTATGGTACTGTTTATTTTTTATCATGATGTGATGCTCTTTCCGCTTTTGGCAATTATCGGATTTTTTCTTTTTGCGACAGGCCCGGTTCTTATGGCAAGTGTGCAGGATTTAAATTCAGGTATGCCAACTTTTGCAAACAGTATATATATGACTGTCAATTTTGGTGTGAGTTCGGTGATGGTTTATGCGGTAGGAAAATCAGGTGATTTAATAGGATTAAATGAAACATATCAAATAGCCGCAGGTTTGTCATTTGTGTGTATATTTTTCGCATTTGCGATGAAAAAAATATCAAAAGGATTATAAAAAATGTGTATTAAAATAGGAATTTTAACGATGTCGGATCGTGCAAGTGCAGGAGTTTATGAGGATTTATCAGGAAAAGCAATCATAGATACAATGAACAACTATCTTCTTAGTGATTGGAAAAGTGTTTATGAAGTCATACCTGATGATTTAGAGTTGATAAAAGAGGCTCTAAAAAATATGGCTGACGAAGAGGAGTGTTGTTTGATAGTGACAACTGGAGGAACGGGACCAGCTGTGAGGGATATAACTCCTGAAGCTACTGAGGCAGTTTGTGATAAAATGATGCCGGGATTTGGCGAATTGATGAGACAAGTGAGCCTAAAATATGTACCAACCGCCATACTATCTCGCCAAACTGCAGGCATAAGAGGCAAAAGTTTAATCATAAACTTACCAGGAAAACCAAAGTCGATAAGAGAGTGTCTAGACGCGGTATTTCCAGCAGTTCCATATTGTATAGATTTACTTGAAGGACCATATTTAGAGTGCAGAGAAGAAGTTATAAAACCATTTCGACCAAAGCAAAAATAAATTTTAAAGGAGTGTTAGCAATAGCACTCCAAAAAGTATCCTGTAAACTCCGAAACTGACAAATGTAAATCGCTCTAAAAAAGACAAAAAAAGTTTTATAGTGATGAATGCCACTATAAATGAAACTAAAAATCCGACCCCAAGCGTGAGGATATTTTCGCTTGAAAACTCTTTATAGTGTTTTAGCATATCGTATCCGCTTACTGTGAGCATCACTGGAAATGCGAGTAAAAAGCTAAATTCTGCACTTATTTTTCGGTTTAATCCGACGAGTAATCCGCCAATGATAGTTGATCCTGCTCTGCTGGTTCCTGGAATCAGGGCAAAAACTTGTGCAATTCCAATCCACAAGGATTGCTTGTATGTTACATCTTCTACTCTGCTTACGAAATGCTCTTTTTCTTTGTAAAATTTTTCTACTATCAAAAATATAACACCACCGACTATGAACATGATAGCTACAATTTGGATAGAAAAAAGTTCTTTGATTTGATGTCTAAATATAAAACCGACAATAGCAAGCGGAAGATATGCAACGATGAGTTTTTTCCAAAGTTCTATCTTTTTGAGGCTGAATTTCTCTTTATATATAACAACGACAGCGAGTATCGCAGCTAATTGAATGATAACTTCAAAAGCTTTTATATCTTCGCTTTGAGGTAAACCCATGAAGCGACTAGCAACTATCATATGCCCTGTTGAAGATATAGGTAGAAACTCTGTGAAACCTTCTATGATACCTAATATAATCGCTTGCAATATATCCATCAGTTAAGCTCCTCTAACTCTTTTTCTATTTTATCAAATTTTATTTTTGCATCTTCTAGTGAGGCTCTGTTTGTTTCAACCACCTCTTTTGGTGCATTTGCTACAAACCTTTCATTGCCTAGCATCGCACTTAATTTTGCTATCTCTTTTTCTAATTTTGTTTTTTGATTGTTTAATCTCTCTTTGATAGGTGACAAATCAACTCCGCTTAGTGGTATATAAACTTCAAGATTATCGCTGATATCGCTAGCGGAATTTGGAAGTTTTTTATTAACAAATGAGATATTTTCAACTTTTGCAAGCAAGCTTATATAATTTACAGCACTCTTTAATAATTCTTGGTTTTCTAGTTTGATAGAAGCATTTTCTATCTTTTTATTACCTAATTCTATATTTGCTTTTGCTCTTCTTATGCCCACAATTGCTTCTATGACTAACCCAAAAGTTTTTTCAGCTTCCAAATCTCTTCGTTTAAAAATCGGATATCTTTTTATCATGATTGATTCAGAATTTTCAAGAGAAGTGTTTGAGAGTTCATGATATAAAAATTCAGATATAAAAGGAGCTATTGGGTGAAGCAGTTTCATAGCTTCTTTATATATGCTTCCAAGCTCTTTTATGCTCGATTTATCAGCCTTGCTAAGCTCGATTCCCCAATCGCAAAATTCTCCCCATAAAAATCTATACAGCGTAGTAGCGGCATCATTAAATCTATAGCTGTCAAACTGTTCTCTGACTTCTTTT
>JAJRPV010000007.1 GCA_024280575.1 Campylobacterales bacterium | reverse complement strand
TTCCAAAGAGGGTGTAGTAAACTAAATATTGTTTACCTCAGTCTCTAACTCTTTTAATATTTTCACAATTTCTTCAAAAGTAAGTTTCTTATCAAAAATCATATGCTCCATTGATTTATAATCTTTCTCTAATGCACCTAAACGATATTTTGGTGGTACAAGTTTTAAAGTTTCAGGTCTAGCTTCATCAAATTTTGCCCAAGAAGCTGGATAAAACTTATTTTTAAAATCAATCACTTTATCTAAAAGTTCTATATCCGCTAATGCTTCATTTTTAACATTTGATTTTGCCATAATTGCTAAATCATAATAATGTCTTGAGTATCTTGTAGGTAATGGTTTTTCAGCACTTCGATTTGCTTCTTGATGTAGTATCGTTGCTTTTTCCCAAAATGTTCTTGAAGCAACTATAGCATTTACATTCGTTTTAGCTTTTTTAAAATGTTTTGGAAAGTGCTCAGCTGTATAAGAAGTTATTTCAAAATTATTATATGGTAACCACGAAGCCAATGGACCAATTTCTAATAATATCTCTGGTCTTAAATACTTATCATCAAATGTTGTTTGGTATGAAACATTGATATTAAATTCATCATGCTCATCTACCACACATGCACAAAACGGTGCAACTAGTTCAGAGATTATCGGTAAAAGTTCATCTCTAATATAAGCTTTTGCATTCTCATTGACTTCTTTATTATATTTGTCTTGTTTTGTTTTACTTCTTTTTTCATTTGGATTATCATTTGTAACAATATTCCAATCAAGGATTAAATCTATATCTTCAGAAAATCTACCAATGAGATTAAATACCTTAGATAGGCTTGTACCACCTTTAAACATTAAGATTTTATTTAACTTTTCATCTGAAAATATTTTATCAAGAATCCAAACAACCCAAAAATCTTTTTCAATAATTGCACTAGTAGTATTCATCATTTTAGCTGTTTCTGAAAATAACTCTTGTCTCTCTTGACGAGATAATTTTGCGATATTATTCATGCTCTTGCTCTTTTTTTAAAGCTTTTTTAATAACTTCATATATCCAACCCGTAGAGTTTTTTGTATCTTTTAAAATCTTATTATAAAGTTTTTCATCAATTCTTTTTCTTATTTTCAAAATAACTTCATCGTTAATATGTTCTTTGCCAAGACTTTTAAGTGCTTGAACTAATAGTGAACTCTCTCTATGCTTAAAACCTATATTTTTTAAAGCAGATTTTTTAAATTTGATAGTTGTATCATTGTTTAATGTGTAAGTTTTATTTGGACCATTACTAAGATAAACATATGTACCCTCTACCTGTGTAGATAGCCCCAAAATGTTTAATGCACTTTCACCACTAACTTCTATTTGCCAGTTAAACTTTCTCGCAAATGCACGAGCAACTTGTTCTATATCTGGACTAAGCTCTTTTTCTAAGAAATCACTATATTTAGGATAATCATATATACCCCTTGCTACTCTTCTGATTTTTTTATTTTTTGTTAGGTCTGATAAAGTACTATCTACCTCTTGTCTAGTAAATTTTTCAAGTAAATCACTTGGAGAGAATGCCCACCCCCTACCATGACCAGAAATGAAGTAAAACACCTTATCATAGAGCTTCATTAGAGTAATTCCTTTTTATTTTTTCCAGAAAAAAGTATATCTTTTTCTGGATTTAATCTTACTTATATGAAAGTTTTAAATTTAATCTTCCTCTTCTTCATCCAACAAAAGACTACACATAACAAGGTGTGATTTTTTCATACCTAGTTTTTTACTATAATACTCTAGCTTCTCTATAACCTCTATTGGCAGAGTTACAGTAAGGGGTTTTGTACCTACAAAAACTTTTGAAAGTTTGGCAAGTTGTTCTATATTATCATTCTTTAATTCATCCTCAAAAATTTCAAAATTTGCTAGTAAAGAATCTCTAATATATTCTGACTTCCTTATTTTTATCCCCTCGCCCATTTTCATTAACATTCCAATTGCAATATGTAAATGTGTATCATCTTCTAATGTAAAAGTTATCTCTTTATTTCTAATTTTCATAATCTACTCCATAGTTAATCTATATTATTATTTATACTCAATTTGAATATAGGTAAAGTTATAAAAAAGTTGTTCAACTTAGCTCAAAGCTTGGCTTGAAGACACACAATAGCTTATAAATGTTCAGTATTAAAATGAAATATTTTCCCTGCCACGAAGTACTAAAATAAGCTTTTCTGCCATCATACAAACCCAGATTCTTTACTTTTTTTGTCGATGTAGATAGTATCTGTGAAAAGAACAAAATATGATTATAAGCTACATCAATACAGATTTAGAGCCCATTCAATATCAACAAAGAGTAGATTCACTCTCCCATTTGTGCGATATATTTTTTGTAGAAATAGATAGCATAAAAATCATTACGGAACGAAATCATATCATCATACGAGACTTAGTAACTTTTTATGAGCCTACTTTGTTTATGATAGACTCCATAAAAGATTTTCCATTCTCACCCACACAAATAGCAGAGTTGATAATGTTCATACTCAAACACAACTGTAAATTTCAATCAAAAGTAGAATCTATCTCTTTTGAAAAGAAGCATATTACAAATGTGTATCCCACCATCTTCAAATATTTTCGACAATCATCTTCTCAATAATATCTTTACAAAATAGCTTCGCCAAAAACTCTAAAATTTCATCAGATAGTGATAATTCTATGGCTGTACCACCAGACTTTACTATCGATTTTTCTAGTTTTCTTGAAAGTTTATACTTAGATTTGTATAGCCACTTGTTTTTATTGCACTCTGCGATAATGGGGAAATAAAATAACCTGTACTTAGATAGCTGTTGTTGTATATGCTTTACAGTCATTTCATAGCTGTTATGCTCATGCTTGATATTTCTAATACTTATTTCAAATCTTATGATTCTCTCATCTAAATTATTTTTTACTGACTTATCATAGATACATGCTCTTTGAGATGGATTTTTAACACTATTGTCTTCAAGATAAAGAGTAGTGTTCTCGTAATAGTTAAATGGGTCATTTGGTTTTGATTTTAATCCTATTCTATTGACCATTATTGGTAAAAAGTTTTTAATTGATTTGTTTATATGAAAATCATAAGCGATGTCAAACCTCTTTAACCTATACTCAATTTCTATTTTTATAAGAAAATCTATAAATTTATTGAGCAGTCTGTATTTTCTTTTGTCTAACTTTTGATTGTATGATTTAAGACCTACAAATTTAAATGTTGTATAGGTCGTTCCATCTACTGACCCATTATGGTATGAATAGATTATAGGGTGTCTTGTATCTGTGGCAAAGGTAATAATATCTGGTTTATGAATGTCATCAATTGATTGCACATCTGCTGAGATAAAGAGCAAAGAGTGCATTTCGTAAAAGTAGATAAACTCCTCTTGATAAAATTGTAGATTGATTACTTGGATAGTGATACTATCGATATGGTGGTGGACTTGCATTGTGAGTTCCTTACATTTAGTTTTAATTCATATTTATTTATGTAAGAAAATAAGTTTTTATTGCTTTTTTATAATTGAGAGGAATGACCTTTAAAATATAGTGTTAGAATCTAAGAGAACAGAAAAACAGATAGGAGGTTTTGGGTTATTATATGAAAATCATACGAGACAGGCTGTCTCGCATTGTGAATTAACTAATGTAAGTTACTTTTATTTATACAATCAAATCAAAAAATATCAAATATATGTCATTGAATCATTTTTTGCCCTCATCTTAGCAAAAACTAATACTTCTCATATTGATACTCACATTTGACACAAAAGCTCGTGTCGCCAAGATATACATCACTTTTATCAGCTATACCCATGAAATTTGCAAAGACAACCCACCCACAAAGTTATTAATCAAAAAAAACCGTATAGCCGTATAAATAAAAATGTAACAAACAAAACATAAGGAGAGTTCACATGAATAAAGGCGAAATAACAACAGTTGTAGCGAACAAACTACAAAACAATTTATCTAAAAAAGAGGTTGGAGAGGTTATCGATATTTTTATCGAGACTATCAAAGAGACACTACAAAACAGAGGCAAGGTAATACTAAAAGGTTTTATGACACTTAGAACACAACTTGTAAGTGCAAAAAGTGGTAAGAGCTTTGGGAAAGAGTGGAGCATTGGTTCAAGACAAATCCCCAAGGTTAGTTGCTCTCCATCTTTTAAAAAAAGCATAAGATAAGAACAGGAGCATAAAAATGTATAAGAATAAAATACTCAACAACACTCTGGAGTCTATCAATGTATCAGAAGATATTTTCGTAAGCGACTGGGATAAGTACACCACCTTACAAACTATCAAACTTATCATTGATAAATGTCAAGCGCAATTCAAAAATGTACCAATACGCAATGGAAATATGTACCACTTCGTAACACTATTTAGCCGAAATATCTAATAATCCAGCTTCCCGTTTTTGCTTTAATCTGTAGCTTTCACCCGTAATATTAATAAGATG
>JAJRPV010000006.1 GCA_024280575.1 Campylobacterales bacterium | reverse complement strand
CCAAAACCAAAACCAAAACCAAAACCAAAACCAAAACCAAAGCCAAAACCAAAACCAAAACCAAAACCAAAGCCAAAGCCAAAGCCTAAGCCAAAGCCAAAGCCTAAGCCTAAGCCTAAGCTAAAACCAAAACCTAGGCCAAAGCCAGAACCTAAGCTAGAAAAACCCAAAATAGTCTCTAAAAAATTAGTTAAACAGCTAGTTGTTCAAAAAACAAAAAAGACTATTGTTCCCAAACATATTGCAGATGATATAAAGATCCCTGCAAGGGAAATAGCACATAAAAAAATAGTTCAAAAATATATAGTCAATAAAATAGATGAAAAAAGAGCAATCTTTATAAACAAATTAAAAGCAAGAATAAATAAAAATAAGTTCTACCCAAAAAAAGCGATAATGCGTCATATCCAAGGTGATGTAAAAGTTGAATTTATTATACAAAATGACGGAAATGTTAGAGATATAAAAATTATATCAGGAAGAAGAATCTTTAAAAGAGCCATCATAAGATCCATAAAAGACAGTTTTCCAATCGAGGTTGATACCAAACTGTTTAATTTTCCAAAAAAATTTACGATTAATTTAAGATTTCGTCTAAGATAGCAAAATTAAAGAATATCATTATCAAGATAATCTATCAATTGAAAAATATTATCAAATTTTTTGGAATTATTACTACGCCCATAACCCCAATTTGCAAATACAAAACCTACATTTGAATTTTTAGCGGCAAGTTCATCTTTTATGCTGTCGCCTATGAGTATAGTTTGATTTTTTGATTTGTTTAGTTTGCCGCAAATCAAATCAATCATATCCGGATTTGGTTTTGAATTCTTTACATTATTAGAACCAATGATAAGCGTAAAATAATCCAACATTTTGGCATGTTTCAACATACTCTTTGCAAAATAATCTGAGGCATTTGTAGCGATACTTAAATCAATTTTTTTTAATTTTAAAAATTCTAGTAAGTCATAGGCTCCATCATAAGGCTTTACATATAAATTTGCAGTTTTCAGATAATGCTCTTTGAACATTTCTCTATGTTCATCTAAATATTCATGTGTGCCATAAAACATCATTGATAAATCTTGATCAGGCTCATTTATATAGTATTCTAAAGTTTCTTTTTTTAAAGGCTTCAAGCCTAAACTTTTTCTTACAAAATTGATGCTACAAGTCAAAGCATAACTAGAATCAAGTAGAGTTCCATCCATATCAAAGATAATAGATTTTATAACTGACATGTAGCTATGACATCTCCAAATCTGATATTTTTTCCCTCTGTAGTAAGAAGTTTTATAAAGTCTTTTTCAAAAAACATTACGATAGTTGAGCCCATTTCAAATGTTCCTAGATTATCACCTTTGTTTAAAAACACATCACCATATTCATAGTAAGTTGTGAATCTTTTAGTTGAATTTGTTTGAATTCTTTCATCAAAAACAAAGCTCATTTTACCGACATTTAAAGCACCGACAAAAATCATATAAAAAAGGTTATTTTCTTGTGTTCTACACTCCAGAATAACTCTCTCATTTTCTACAAATAGACTTGGAATTTTCCTTAACCACTTTAAATTAACAGGATATAAAGCCCCAGGAATGTGGACAGCTCTCAAAATTTGCATATCTGCTGGCGAGTGATAACGGTGATAATCTTTTGGTGAGAGATAAAAATTTATATATTTTCCACCTTCTAACTTATCTTTTTCACTCTGTTTTATGTTGCTACCCAAAAGCTCTTCAACACTATAAGTAAAGCCTTTTATCTGAAGCGCTTGCCCAAAGCTTATAGTTCCATAACTTGTTATAAAAGAATCACACGGTGATATAAAGGTTTTAGAAGCTAAATCAAATTCTCGTTTTTTAATTAATTTTCTTGTAAAAAGAGCATTTAAACTATCATATTTGTCTATTTGTTGAAACTCTAGCATATCAACATTCATAAATTTTACATAACTTTTATTGATAATTTTTTGGATAATTTTTGGAAATTTAATAGAAGCAAATATTCCAAAAAGTCGTGAAATCAAAGAGGTTTTTATCATATATTTGATGCCTTAAAAATTTAATAAGCTACTATTTTAGCAGTATATATATTAATATAAAGTGAAATGATATTGTTTTTAAGTCAAATTTTTAATCCTAGAAAAATTAAAAAATAATCTTATTATTCTTATAACTATATACTGCTGGTATATAAAAGAGATTCAGTATTGTTCCCCAAATCAAACCGAAGCCTAAAGATATAGCTAATGGTTGAAAGGTAACTGATTGTCCTGTTGCAAAAAATATCAATGATGACAATCCTATGATAGTCGTCACAGATGTTAATATTATGGGTCTAAATCTTTTGGCTGCGAGAGTAGATATGTCATCTTGTCTCTTGGCGGTTTTTATGACTGAGAGCATCAGTATGCCGTCATTTACAATAACACCCGCTAGACCCAAAGCCCCGACGATTGATGGTATGGAAAGATTTAAGCCTATGATTTGATGGCCCAATAGCACACCCAAAAATGACAAAGGTATGACACTCATCACTATCAAAGTTTCCCTAATAGAGTTAAAGAGATATAAAATGGACAGAAATATCAAGACTATAGCTATAATTATAGCTTTTAACATATCTTTTTGCAAGATTTTTTTCTGCTTGTACTCACCTTGCAACTTATATCTAAGTCCACTCTTTTTTAACTCTTTCAATATTGGTGTTATCTTTTTCATTACCTCGTCGGTAGTGCTTATATCTTGATCAACATTTGCATAAACATAGAAGTTTACCTCACCATCGTCCTTTGTCAACTTTTCCAAAGATTGAGTAATTGTAAAATCACATATATCTTTTAGTTTTACCGTTTTACCGTTTTTTAATGCAATTTGCAAAGTATCAAAATCTTTAAGTCTATCTTTATATTTTGAAGAAACCTTTATATCTAACATTCCCTCTATATCAGAAATAACACCCTTTTTCTTTTCAAGATACAGATCAGCTATATAGTTTCCAAGGTACCTTTGGGTAATACCTAGCTGTTTTCCATAAGAGTTTAGATTTAACTTTATCTCACTTGAGCCAAACTTCATATTATCACTCACAAATTTTACCGCTTTAATCTTTTTAAGACTATTTTTTAGTTTTTTTATACCAGCTATAACTCTCTTATAATCCGTACCAATTAAACCTATCATTATATCTGTCTTAGAGTGTCCCATTCTTCTTTCAAGTGTATTTATCTCTCTTAGATGAAAGTTCTTTTTATACCTCTTTTTTCTAAGAAATTTCCTAAGCTTTCTCGATATTTGCCTTGAGCTTTCAGTCCTTACTCTGCCTTTTTTATCGTAGTAAAAACTAAGATATGGTGTTATATACTTTTCTAAAAAGTTTGATGGAGCTCTTTTTTGCAAATATAGAGTGATATAGCCTACATAAGGGTACATCTCAGCGCTTCCCGTGGCACTTCTTCTGTATCCTGCGGTTGAGCTTACATAGTCTATAAAAAACTCTTTTTTATGTTTTAAAAGATCTTTTTCTATCGTTTGGACTATGCTTAAAGATTTTTGCAAAGATGTGTCTTTTGAAGCCTTATATGTGATACTGATTGAAGTGGAGTCAAAAGGCTCAAACATCTTAAATCTCAAATGCTTTAAACTGTTATACATCCAAAGTGGAGTTATAATTAAAAATAAAGTTAAAAATATAATTTTATTTTTAATAACAATTTTTAATATTCTTGAGTAAAAAGAGCTTATTCCTATCCACGATAGTGTACGGACATTTTTATTTAACAAGTGAGCCGAGTGAATCGGTAAAAAAAGAAATGACTCTATTAAAGATGCTATGACCAAAACACTAACAGCTATAGGAATCAACTCCATAATTTGCCCTAGTCTGCCCATAAGCATCAAAAGTGGTATAAAGGCAAATATAGTTGTCAAAGAGGCTATGGTTACAGGTTTTGCCATCTCTTTTGTGCCAAGTAGTGCTGCCTTTTTTGGCGGATAACCTTTCTGTATATACTGCTGTATATTTTCACTTATCACGATAGCATCATCAACTATGATTCCAATTGCGATTAAAACACCTATGAGAGAGTTTATATTGATACTGTATCCGCCAAGATAAAAGTAAATGGCTCCTATGACAAATGATGTAGGAATTCCAAGTGCTATAACCATAGCCATCCTTAAATTTATAAGCAAGGCAGTCATGATGGTAATTAGTATAATACCCATCAAAATATTTGAGATAACTATATCGAGTCTATCTTTTATTACTGTTGAGTGGTCATTTCTTATGTCATACTCTATCCCCTCTTTTTTAAACTTATCTATCATTTTACGGACTTGTGTAGAAATCTCTATTGCGTTTCCTTTTGGATTTTGCGAAATTGATAGTGTTATAGCATTTTTACCATTCATGCTTGCAAGTGTAGATGAGTCACGATACCTTTTTTTGATAGTAGCAACATCTTTTAAAGGAATGACTCTATCGCCTATATTTAAGAGTGTTTTTTTAAACTCTTTCAATACATCTTTTTTATTTTTCAACGATACATAATACTCATGCCCCCCATTCTCAATCTTACCCAATGGAAAAGTGTATGAGAGATTTGGTATGTCATCTATAATCTCTTTTTGTGTCAATCCATAAGCCTCTGCCTTCTTATCATCTATCAACACCTCATAATATATATCAGAATCACCAAATATAGTCACATCTGATATGTCTCTTATGGCTAAAAGTTTCAATCTTAACTCTTTTGCATTTTCAATAAGCTGATCTCTGCTTAAAACTTTACTAAAGACAGAGACTTGCATTAGGCTTCTTGAGTGCGCTACCGTACTTGTTGTCGGCTCATCCATATCACTTGGTAAATCCGATTTTATAGCTGTTATAGCATCATCCACATCTTTTTGAACTTTCTCTTTATTTACACCTTTTTTCAACTCAAGCGTGATAGAAAACCTACCTGGAGTTATACGAGATGAGATGGTATCTACACCATCTATATTTCTCACTTCAGCCTCTATCTCTTCGACTGCCATCTTATTAAGAGTGTCTAATGATGTACCACTGTATCCGCCTCTTATAGTTATAGACTCTGGCTCAATTACAGGCGAAACCTCTTTTGGTAAAAGCGTATAGCTATATATACCCAAACCAAAAACAAGAAAAAATAGAATATGATTTAATTTATAATTCTCTATAAAAAATTTCAGCAATCTCTCAAACAATTCAAAACCTACTTTTCAAGATATTCATAAGATTCACTTGCCAATATGGCAGCCCCAAAAGCTGTAGTAATTTGTGGATATTTAGGTATAAAAATCTCCTTTGTCAACTCATTTTCTATCGCATTTACTAAACCCATATTTAATGCTGGACCACCGTCAAAATATATACCCTCTTTGATACCCACTCTCTTAACAAGCTTTATAATTCTTCTTGCTATCGAATAGTGAACGCCTGCTACAATATCCTCTATACTATAATCATTTCCCAAGAGTCCGATGATTTCAGATTCTGCAAAAACTGCACATGTACTGTTAATGGACAGGGGTGTACCTTGAGATTTAAAATGATACTCTCCTAGCTCATCAACTCCAATTTCAAGTTTTAGTGCAACAACATCCAAAAATTTTCCAGTTCCTGCCGCACATCGATCATTCATAGCAAAATTAACAACATTGCCCTCACTATCCAAGGATATAGCTTTAGAGTCTTGTCCTCCTATATTTATGATGGTTTTTATCTCTTGTGCACCCTCGATTTTAGCTGCCGCTCTCGCACCTATAGCATTTGCCGTGATTTCACTAATCTTTTCATTTGCCTCTTTAAAGAGTTTTCTACCATAACCAGTAGCAACGGTATATACTAGACTCTCTTGGGCTATATCCAACTCGCTAAGAAGTTCAGCCAAAGCCTCTTTGGCATACTTATAGAACATACTTCCACTTGCACTTATCTTATCTCCTATCAACTCTCCACTCTCATCTACAATCGCTATCTTTATAGCAGTTGAGCCTATATCGATTCCGGCAAAATAGTGCATTATCTTCTTCTCCTTCTGTTTTTGAGTGACTCTATAAATGCTTCAATCCTAGTTGTCAGTTGCCCTAAATGGCTAGGGCTATAGTCACTTTCAAGATACAAGATAGGTATCCCCTCTTTTTCCATAGCTTCTAAGACTGACCTCTGCTCCATCTCATAGACTTGACATCCTGCAAAAGCTTGATACACAACTCCTTCTGCTTTATACTCTTTTACCAAATCCGTGATTCTCCTAATTCTATCGTAATTTTTTGTAAAGATAGGACAAGTACACCCTTTTAGATACCTATCTGCTATGGCATCTACCATATCATACAAAAACCACTCATCAACACTGACCATGTCATTAAAGAGCCTGTTTGCCGAACAGGTTTCATCTGCAACTATGATACCGTCTGACTGCTCTATAAGTAGAGGTATCTTTAGGTTTGGAAAGACAGGTGGCGAGCCAGTATAAACAACTCTTGGACTATTTTTATGTATTTTACCCTCTTTTTTAACTCTATGCTTACACTCTTCACAAAGTCTCTCTACTGCCTCAATCCAATTGTCAATCTTATCAAAAAAGAAGGCGTTTGTTACTAAAAACATATCTTTTCCAAATATAGGTGGGTTTGGCTCTCGCCTTAGTTCGTTTAGTTGATGATATAGATACTGCGCATATCCGATCTTCTGTATTGTCCGTTTAAGTTTCGATTTTTTTAGTTTTTTGCCAAGATTTTTCGATAATTCTTTTGTAAACTTCCTCACACTTCGTCGCCAATATTCTCTGCTCTCTTCACTCTCTTTGGTGCGAGGAAATTCCATATCATACATACTATATCCCATATCTTCTATGATAGCACCTGATTTTGACTTTTGATCACAAGTTGTAGGAGATATAACGAAATCAGGCTTATCGCTAAAATTTCCAGAACTAAACTGTCCAATAGTAGCTTTTACTAATGGACAAGCTTTCGAGGGTGCAAGATCACTTCCTATTTCATCATCGGCATAGAAACCGTTACACAATCTGACGGGGACAGCATCTAGTGCATAAATGATTTCATACGGCACTTGTATGCACATGGTACCGACTTTTACACTTTTACTGTGAAGCGATTCTCTTTTGCAATAAACCCTCTCATACAAATCATAAAAATAATCCATCTCTTTTGGTGGTTCGCTAAAATCATGTCTGATTTTATCTAGCATCGCCACTGCCTCCATCGCTTTATGGCGATTTTGCTTCTCTTTTGGAGACTCTATCTCTCTTTTTCTAGTCATTTTTTATCTCTCTTGTTAATTTGCATTCTTTTGGCGAAGCCTCCTTTTGTAGATGTAAAAATTTTGAGATTAAATATATCTACATGTAGAGCATCCTCTTCGGGACATGCCGCCACACACTTCATACAAAAAATACAGTCATCCCTTAGTATATTTTTACTTTTTACATCATCTGCTATATCTTTTATCTGCATATCGCAAACATTGTAGCAATCTCCACATTTTGTACATTTTTCGCCATCTTTTTTAAGCTTTAAAATAGCCCAATCACTAAATATATAGTGCATAGCACTCATAGGACAAAAGAAACAGAAAAATCTCTTTTTTATAAAAGATCCTACAAAAAACAAAACTGTAAATATCAGGCCAAATGCAGTCAAAAATAGAGCTGTTTTAGTAGAAAAATCCAATGTCCATTGTGAAAAGTCACCGACAAAAAGTGGTGTTACAAGTCTGCCTGGGCACATCTTGCAAAATGCACCTCT
>JAJRPV010000005.1 GCA_024280575.1 Campylobacterales bacterium | reverse complement strand
TGATCCATACTTTTCAACAAAAACAAAAAAAGACGGAACAGGATTGGGATTGTACATGAGCAAGACTATCATAGAAGATCATTGCAATGGAAAGCTAGATGTAAGAAATGATGAAGACGGTGCTGTGTTTAGGGTGGAAATAAGGATACAAAAATGAATAAAATAGAAAATATCTTAAAATATTCAAAAAATTTAACCATATTGTATGTAGAAGATAATCTCGAGGCCAGGGAATCGACTGCAATGGTATTAGAAGAGTTTTTTGATAATATTATAATTGCAATTAACGGAGAGGATGGATATGAAAAATTTCTATCGAATGAAATAGACATTATCATAACCGATATTAACATGCCTCGCATGAACGGATTAGAGATGGTTAAAAAAATTAAAGAAATAAATACAAATATACCCATACTCGTTCTCTCAGCTTATAATGAATCTGGATTTTTTATCGACAGCATAAAACTAGGTGTTGAGGGGTACCTTCTAAAACCTATAGATATTGAGCAGTTCATAGAAGTAATCAGCAAAGCCGTCCAAAAGATCAAACTGAGAATTCAGGCAGAAAAAAGTGAGAATTTCTTAACACAGTATAAAGAAATTACTGACAAAAGTTCTATAGTCTCTATTGTCAATATAGATGAAAGACTTAACTATGTAAATGATGCTTTTATAGAGATGACCGGGATGCATAAAGATGAACTCATCGGTAAAAAGTATAGTGATATATTATACGACAAGCAATCACCTGAAGATTTTGAAAAAATTTGGAAATTTATTAGAAAAGAGAAAAAGATATGGCAAGGAATAACAAAATACATATCAAAAAATGATAAAACTTTCTATTTTAAAACCACTATAAAACCAATATTAAATACAAATGGAAAAATAGTAGAGTATATAGCCACAAGAAATGATATCACGCAAATTATGAATCCTAAAAAACAATTAAATGACTTTATCAAAAATACAAAATATCCCATATTAATATATCTCAAGTTGGACAACTATGATATATTGGAAGAATTATATGAAAATCAGATCGTAGAATTAATTCAAAATGAAATTGCTATGTATTTGAGTAAGGCAGCAACTTCATATTGTAAATCAAATAAGATATTTCAACTCGGGGATGGTGAATATACCATAGCATCACAAAGAGAAGATTTTTTGTTTGACAATGAAAAGTTCATAAACCAAATAAAAGAATTTCAAAATATCATACAAGATCATATAGTATATGCCGGAGATATAAAATATGCTATTTCTATTGTGGTTAGCGTAGTATTTGAGGGTAGTCAAGTAATTGAAAGTGCAAAAATAGGGATAAAAAAAGCCATCAAAACAAAACAGAGTTTAATAATTTCAAACAATTTAGCAGAAGAAAAACTACAATCAGCACAAAAAAATATGGCTACAATCCTAATGATAAAAAAAGCTATAGACGAGTATAGGATTGTTCCGTATTTTCAACCCATCGTCAACAATAAAACAAAAAAAATAGAGAAATATGAATCTTTAGTTAGGTTAATAAAAGAAAATGGTGAGGTTTTATCTCCATATCATTTTTTAGAAATAGCAAAAAAGAGTAAGTACTACTCTCACATTACAGATATCATGGTAAAAAGCATATTTAAAGCTCTTGACAAAACGGATAAAGTAGTTACTATGAATCTTTCTGCTTTGGATATTGAGAGAAAAAATACAAGAGAAAAAATACTAAAATACCTCGAAAGGCATAAGGAACAGTCAAATAGAATTGTATTTGAACTACTGGAAGATGAGGGAATAAAAGATATGGATATTCTTAAAACATTTATAGCAAAAGTTAAGAAATTTGGCGTAAAAATTGCTATTGATGACTTTGGCTCAGGATATTCAAATTTTGAAAGACTTATGGATTTTTCTCCAGATATTTTAAAGATAGATGGCTCTTTAGTAAGAAATATTGCTTACAATAGTTACTCCTTATCTGTTGTCAAGACAATTGTAACATTTGCAAAAGAGCAAAATATAGAAACAATTGCGGAGTTTGTCGAAACCAAAGAAATATTTGACATTCTTGATTATCTAGGGGTTGACTACTCTCAAGGTTACTATTTTGGCAAACCAAAAAAACTAGACTCAGATCAATAATGTTAGATAAAAAAGAAGTTAAAACAAAACTGTTTGTACCAATAGCTTTTTTAATGCTAGTTCTGATAATTTCAACTATTAGTTTGCTTACTATAAAATATTCGCAAAACAGATCATTAAAAAAACTCGAAAACGCCACTATTCTTATATCTAGGCTATCAAAAGTAGTTCATGAGGTGCAGACAGAAAGGGGTTTGACATCTGGCTTTTTAACAAACAGAGACAAAAATTTTAAAAACAAACTTATATTGCAAAGAAAAAATACAAATAGTGAGATAAAAAATTTTAATGACTTCACAGCAAAAATAAAATTAAATAAAAGCACTGAGAAAATATATAATAATATTAAGACAAAACTCTCAAATCTCAACAATATCAGAAACAAAATTGACAAATATCAAATAAAAAGAGAAGATGCTATAAATTATTTTACAGAGCTAAATACCAAGTGTTTAAACGCTATCTTAGAAATATCAAAAATAGCAAATTTTCCAAAAATCAGACAAAGTATCGTAGCATACAGTTATTTTCAAAATTTTAAAGAAAATATCGGATTAGAAAGAGCCGTGGGCACCATCATACTCTCTAGCGACCAGATTACACAAAAGATGATTATAAAATTTAATAGCCTTATTGTAAAGCAAGATATGTATAAAAATCTTTTCTTAAGTTATGCACCTAAAGATATTAAAAGTTACTGGAAACAGCACTTTAAAAATAAATCATATGAGAATACTACAAAAATAGAAAAAATTGTATTGGATGGCAAAAAAGATAAAATATCCAAAATTAGCCCATTTATATGGTTTAAGGCTATCACAAAAAAAATTGATAAATTAAAAAATATGGATAATTTTTTAATCAAAAATATTTTTTTAGATATAGAAAAAAATATTTTCAAAATAAAAATGATAATGATAATTTTAAGTATATTATTTATACTCAGCATCATGACTCTACTAATATCAATAATATTAATATCAAATATTATTAAAAATAGCGAAAACTTTGCATCACTGACAGATAAGTATATCATACGCTCTATCGCTGATTTAGATGGAGTCATCATAGATGTCAGTCAAGCATTTTGTGATATTTCAGGCTATAACAAAGAAGAACTAATCGGACAACCTCATAATATCATAAGACATCCCGATATGCCCAAAAGTGCATTTAAAGGAATGTGGGCAACAATAAAACAGGGTAAAACATGGAAGGGAGAAGTTAAAAACAAAAGAAAAGATGGTAGCTTTTATTGGGTATATAGCATAGTTGAGCCTATATTTGGTAAAAGAGGGAAAATAACTGCATATACGGCTAGAAGAATAAATATAGATGGAGAAAAAAGACTCCAAGAACTAAATAAAACTCTAGAAGAGAGAATAAACAAAGCAGTTGATGAAAATAGAAAAAAAGAACAACAGCTCATACAACAATCCAGGCTTGCCCAAATGGGAGAGATGATAAGTATGATAGCACATC
>JAJRPV010000086.1 GCA_024280575.1 Campylobacterales bacterium | reverse complement strand
TTTGGCTTTGGCTTTGGCTTTGGCTTTGGCTCCAACTTAGGCTCTAATTTAGGCTTAATATGTTCTGTTTTTTTTACCACAATTCTAAATTTGCGTACGATAACTGGCTTTGCTTTGTGAGCTGAGATATCACTAAAATTTCCTAGCACCAATGCTATAAGGGCGGTGTATAAAAGTGTTGTAACTAAAAATGAAGAAAAGTATCTATTCATGTTTTGTTATGATTCCTAGATTTGTATAGCCTTTTTCTTTTAGCAAATCAATAACTTTTACAAAATTATCAAATCTAGAATTTTTATCACAATTTATATTTATAGCAACACTTTTTTTATAGCTTTTTATTTTAAAATTTATCTGTTCTAAATCAATTTTTTCTTTGTTAAAGAAAAGAGTTCCATCAGGTTTTATTGTTAAGACAACACTTTTTTGCTTATTATTCTTTATAGAACTCTTACCTTCACTTAAATCCACAGGAATCATGCCAGTTGCTATAAAAGTTGCTGTTGTTAAAACAATAACAAGCAAAACCAGCATGATATCTATAAAAGGTACTACATTTATAGAGTCAAATTTTTGGATTTTCATGCATCATATCCCACTTGGCTACTATAACTTCTATCTTCCTTGCTAAATGATTATAAAACATCATGGCGGGAATTGCTACTATTAGCCCCATAGCGGTAGCTTTTAGCGCTAGAGCCAAAGAAGTCATGATGATTTTTATATCCATATTCCCGCTTTGACCCATACTGTAAAAAGTGATAATGATACCAAATACAGTTCCAAGCAAACCTATATACGGGGCATTGGAACCAAATGAAGATATGGTCGTTATATTTTTAGTAAGGTCAATTTCAAGTTGCTCTTTTTGTTTATATCGTTCTAAATTTACTTGCCTGAAAAATAGTAATCTTTCCAGATAAAACCAAAAAGAGAGAAAACTCATGAGAGCTAAAAGCCCTAAAATTCCAAAATCAACTATATTCTTCAAAAATTCTATATTCATCTTTCCTCTTTTAGAAAGTATATTTTAAATTCATATAAAAGTATCTACCAGGTTCATTTAGAAGCATAACATCTCCTGTTGAGCCAGAAACTAGATTTAAATCTTTATATGTGTTTGAGATAGCATATGCTTTGTCAAAAATATTATCGACTCCTACGGTGACATTAAATCCTTTGTAAAAATCTTTGCTTGCTTTAAGATTTACTACACTCCAGCTATCTATTTTCTGCTCACCGTTGTCTGCATCATATTTGCTCCATTTGCCTGAAGCCACAATTTCCGCTTTCATGCTAAGTGTTGAATCATAATCATAATTTACACCAATATTTGCTTTGATTGGAGGAATAGATGGCAGATTGGTGTCAGTTTGTCCAGCAAGAGGATCATCTTTTTTACCTCTTTGATAAGCAATACCGTAGTCAAAATATAAATTGTCATTTGCACTGTATGTTCCGCTAAACTCTATGCCGTAAAGCTTGGCATCCGTATTTTGATACTGCTTTGCAGTAGAGTTGTAAATGATAAAATCCTTTAAGATACTATAAAAAACTTTGGCTTTAAAAGTAGAAGAATCATAAAGACCCTCAACACCAAGGTCTGCTTCATAATTTTTAGTTTCGCTTAAATTAGGATTTCCAATCAGTACACCGTCAGTCGCCCCAGTTAAATCTTTTCCTCTATCATGCGACTCTTTGCCGTCAGGTACTCTGATGGATTTTCCTATGCCTGCAAAATACTTTATAGAGTCGCTGTAGTTATAGTATCCAAAAAGATATCCGCTGATATCGTTGTATGTGCTATCTAGGTCATTGTTTCCTGCTTCGAGCTTTGTGTGATCATATCTAATACCGCTAGATATATCAAAAGAGCCAAAAGTTTTTTGAGCTTTTGCGAACAAAGCAACATTTGTAGTGTCAACATCAGGCAAGCTTTTATTTAGAGCTATTGGGTTAGATGAAGTGTATTGTTTCCAGTATCTGCCATCCCAGTTTCTTTTGCTTGAATCTATACCGTAAGTTATTTTGGTACTGTTTACAGTAAAATCATTTATGATTTTACCTCCATATATGGTTGAACTCATCACATTTGCAACTGTTCCGGCTGCACCACCACTCATCAGTCTATATTGGGTAGTCATCGGATGATCCACAGTTGAGTAGTAGTATTCAAAAGCTAAATTGTCTGAATAATCACTGAGATTTTTTATGATATATTTTGCATTAAAAAGATCTGAGTCATCAGATATAGCGTCCATCGGAGTAGAGGGATATAAGATATTGTCGCTTCTGTTGCCTGTGTATCCAATTTGAAGTTCCTGATTGTCAGTTACATTAACATAAACTTTTCCCATAAAAGAAGTTTTTTTATATGCATCTCTATCAAATTCGCTGGGTTTGTACTGCCTATTAGCATATGGAGTACCAGTAGTGGCTATTTTTAATTGTTCTGCCAATGTATTTCCATTGCCATCTTTATATTGGTTGCTGTTTTCTGTTGAAGCTCCTACTAGGACTCTTACTTTGTCATTTCCGCCACTTATGTAGGCTGAGCCTTTTTTGTATCCCCAACTCCCCATATTTAGATTGACATTTCCATGAAGTTTTTCACTAGGTTTTGTTGTGGTAACTTTAACTAAGCCACTAAGTGTGCCAAAATCTTCAACATCATAAGGTCCTTCGATAACTTGAACATCTTTGATATTGTTTGTGATTATGTGAGAAGTTGGAGGATCCATCCTGTTTGGACATGCCCCATAGATTTTACCACCATCAACTATGATGTTTATATCATCTTTTCTTTGCCCTCTGAGGATGATATCATTTGCTATACCGCTTCTTCTTTGTATAGATATGGCAGGTGTTGAATTTGTCAGCATTTCAGCCAAGTCAGCATTTTTAACATCTTCAATGTTTACATTTTCTATAACTTTACTTTGAACAAC
>JAJRPV010000004.1 GCA_024280575.1 Campylobacterales bacterium | reverse complement strand
TCTGATTCACATCACTACTAGGAGAAAAAATGGAAGAGATTAGCTACACAGCTGGAATTATCTGGCTTTTATCATGGCCTATATTAGTATTTATTTCATATAAATTTATTGCTTTAAATGTAAGCCATCTTCACGAAAATATAGACAAATAAAACATACAGGCAGGCAAGGAACTTATCTCCCCTGCCTACTCTGAAATATTAGAATTATGAGACCACTACACAATGGTCTCATAATATGATACAACAGATATAGACTTAAAGCTTTTATTGATTATCTAGCATTTCCGTGATAGCATCAACAGAAGGATCACTCATGTCTAAGTCAAGATGTTTCGCGCCTTTTACTTTTACTAACTCTACATGTAGTCCCTGTTTTTTTGCTATTTTATAAAAATCTTTTGTAACTTTTGGTTTTGATATCCTGTCTTTTGTTCCATAAATCAGTATATATTTTGTTTTTTTATTTAATTTATCCATAAAATCCATTATATGAACTGTGCCTTTCTTGCCCTTTTTGTATCTACCTCCTGCGAGTGCTATATTGTTTATTAAATTTGGTCTTAGTCCCGTTAGTGTTGCGCCCATGGCAGCACCTGCTGAGTGACCTATGTAAGTTACCACTTTAGCTTTATATTTGGTGTTTAATTTTTCTATTAACTTGCCTAGAAATTCTATATATTTTTTATTTGAAGATAAATTTTTAATTCCTTTATGAGAAAGTGCGGGAAAGTTATTTGTTGAAGATCCGCTATATCCCGGAAGTGCAACGGCTATGGTTGTGATGTCTGTATTTATATTTAAGGTTTCAGCGAATGTCTTGTACCTAGCTAATATATTCGTCCCCTCTTTCCAAGTTCCATGCACTATGATGTTTAAAAATCCTTTTTTTTCACCTTTGTATTCTACATATTGTATGCATTCTCCGCCTGCAAATATAAATCCTTTATCACTCTTAGCCTCACACTGTTTTTGTGATATTTTGGCACCAAACAGACTTACAGACATCAACGCTAAAATTAACCCTATAAATAAATTTTTTTTCATACTACTTCCTTAATTTTATTCTTCAAATTCCATTTGACGGTACAAAATCGCAATATTTTGTTTTGCTATCTCTTGTGATACTACAATCGCACCTTGCTCTTTCCAATAGTTAGAACCAAGCATCGCATGGGATTGTGAATTTTCCAAAAGTACATATTTTACCGGCTTGTCTGTTACCTTTTTTATCTCTACATGTAGAGCTTTTGCCAAAAGATAATTTCCGCCTGCATTCCACACCAGAACTGAATTATTTCCTATGATAAATCCTAAATTATTGTTATGTCCGGAATTTTCGTAAGTGCCGGGTGAAGTTTGGCCAAGGGAAATATAAACTCCATCCGCAACTTTTTGAATCTTTAAATACAACATAGATTCAGGATATCTATCCAACGAACTTGTAGGTAAACCGGCTGTTTTCCAACCTTGAAAACTCTCTTTATAATACAGGAGATTTTTATAACCCATTCTTTTTAATTGTTCAGAGGCAAGCAAACTTATATTTCCAGTATTGCAATGCACTACAAATGTATCATTAAAATCCACTGCATCTGAAATCAAAAATTCCATCTTATCTCTCGGGAGCAGTGTAACTTTGTTAGCCTTGATATACCCGCCCTCTCTCAATATATCAGCTCTACTTCTTACATCAATTATGGGTGTATTTGGTTTATCTTTTAGTAACTGGACAAGCTCAGCGGTGGTAATAACTTTTACTTTTTTTATAGCTTCTTTTGACAGGTCTTGCGAGGTTAGGTTTTTACTATTTAAAACAGTCACAATCAAACCTGTCAAAACCAACAATATTATTGAAATTTTCTTAGGCATAATTATCCCTTTTTATTATAATACAATATAATAAAATATTATAGCTTAAATGAAGTTTACAGTAGTCTTTTAAATGCTTTTTCTACTTTCCGAAAACATTGGCTATTTGTTCGATTTGTTTTTTACTTAAGTTAGATGCGTAACTTTTCATAATTGAATTTGAAGTTTTAAAGAATAGCAATCTTTTTTTAATCTCTTCTTTCTTTAAATTTTTAACTATTCTTGATTTTCCTAGTGCTCGTTTTTCAAAGTTTTTTCCATGACATTTTTGACAAACACTTATGTATGAGGCAAAAAGTCCAATATTTATCAGCATTAAAATCAAAACTACTTTTTTAAATAAATTCACTCAACACCCCTCTTCTACTTCGTCCATAACACTCAAATCATCTACTATGGTCAAAATCTTACCTTCTTTTGTGATTGTAACTCTATCTTGTATCTTATTGTTCCTTATTATTACAAAATAACTACCGTCTTTTACTTCATTAATGTATAAGAAAATTATATTTTCACTCTTAAAATGTATCTTTATAGCTGTTTTAATTTTTTCAATATTTGCCTCAGCTGCAACAAGACATGTAAAACACACGACACAAGATAAAACTACAACTTTAAATATCATTTTAGCAACCGCCCGTTGCTTCCATGCCCTTTAGGTATTCGCTTATATTTAGTATTTTACCTTTTTTATTCACCACTACTTTATCTTTGCCTGAGTCTGTTTGGATTATTATTCTAAATTTTGCACCCATTTTTCTAACTGAGATTACTTTGATATCTTGACCATCATAGTATTTCTCAACATTTGTTTTTACAATTTTTGGCAGTTTTGAGTAATCATATGCAAAAGCAGAAGTGGAAAAAATTAATAAACAAAATATAATTAAAAATTTTAAAAGTTTTGACATAAGGTCTCCTTTTTATAGCTAAGTGCTTGCCAAGAAAGGAGGAATTCTTGACAAGCACAAATTATTTTAAGCTTTTACAAGTCCTACGAAAGAATCATAGAAAACTGCAGAGCCTCCGATTAGATCTTCAAGAGTTGAGTTTTTCAATCCACTATCGACTGTCAAAGCCGCATTGGAACAAAGCCCACTCTCTCTAGCTTTTTCACCTTTTATTATCTTACCATCAACTGTGATATCTCTAGCGCAGTATGCCCAGTGACCAAAACTCCAAGAAACATTTATGACTCCTGGCTTCAATCCCTCAACAGTTCTGATTTTTCCAATCATTGGTTTTTTGCCAGATGGCCCTAAATCCCAATTTCCTTCAGGGTTGTCGGCTGAAACAATTTTTGCCATATCACCATCTTTAAAACCCATCTCCAATGCTGTTTGAGAATTTAAGTCTATAGTATTTTCTGGCATAATAGCTTGTAGCCAATAATCAACTGCTTGAGTTCTAGCTTGCCCTCCTGTAATTGGTTTATAAGTTATTGACCTTAGTGGATAAGCACTACTTCCGACCACCTCTTTACCAGCATAATCAATAGCATGATTATACTCACTAATTCCGCTAAATTTTTTACCAGAATAACTATGTCTGGTATTTGCTACTTTTTCACAGTAAAAATTAAACATTTTTCCAAATTTATGTAAAATCTTATCGCTGTTTTCTACATTTTTTACATATTTTGAATAATTTTCACCTCTAGCTCCACGGTTTAGTAAGTAAATGGTCTTTTTAAACCAGTTTTTGCCATTTGCATCTATACAAGCTTTTTCCCATCTATTATAATCAAATGTGGCTGAGCTCATATGTCTTCTAGCTTTTTTAAATATAGCAATTTCTCTCGCATCAGCTTCGGGTAAATCATCACCTTTGTGATCACCCGCTGCTATATTTGAAGCTAATTTTAAATACCAATCTTCAATTCTTTTTAAAGGCATACCTTTGCCAAAACCATCATCTCCATATCCAGGAAGTCCAAGTTTTTCAGCAAATGCTAATAACATTGACTCATAACCAATATGTTGTTTTTCACCAAAAACAGTTACTGTTTCAGTCAAAGGCTCGATAGTTGGTTGTCTAAATTTTGACATTTTTGTTACTGCAGATGGCGGAACATGAGGAGTTCCCCATCTTTCCCAAATTGCTTCATCAGGGAAAATATAATCTGCAAACATACTAGTTTCACCGATAGCAACATCATTTGCTATGTATAAAGGAGTTTTTTTGAAATCCAATATAGTTTGCATTGACATTTGGGCTGCCGGATTTGACAATAATGGTGTACCCATGATAGTCATCAAAATTTCAACTCCATATGGATAAGCATCATCCATAGATGGAATTGCTTCTTGATAAACATTTCCTGTATGAGGAAACCAAGGTCTTTTTGCAGGGTAACCATTCTTTTGGAAGTAAGAGCTGTTCTCATAATATGAGCCTTCTCTTGTTATTTTATGTCCGAAAGATTTAGTTTTTCCAGCAAAATTGTCTTTTTTCATATTAAATGGCCCGCCTTTGCTCCCATCTTCATGATAATGTCCGCCACCTTTGATAAGTCCGCCGTTATAATCTATATTTCCAACCAACATATTTAAATAAATTACAGCCATACCGTTGAAGTAACCATTTGTATGTTGCACTGGACCTCTATACATTTCAGCACCAGCTTGTCTGCCATATTTTACATACTCTCTAACTAATTTAACAATTTCTTTTACGCTAAGTCCGGCTTCTTTTGCCCATTCATCCATAGACTTACTCATAGCATACTCTTTAACCATCATTAATTCTGATTTTACTTTGATGCCATTTAGCTCACCTGAATAGAATAAATCTCCAACAACTGGGTTTAGTTTATCATTTGTATTTACAGCTACCGGCTGTCCGCCTTGAGTTGTTACAAACTGGTCGCTGGTACCAAGACCTAGATCGCTTGCTCTTAGTTTTTTAGCTGGCCCCTCTTTATCATATGAAACCAAATGACTCGCACTTGTCCAACTCTCTTCATTCGCCTTTTTAGCCGCTGCTTTATTTGCATTAACCAAAAATTCTTTATTAATTTTATCATTTTCGAACATCCATCTAATCATGCCATAAATCAATGCAGCATCACCACCGGGACGGACAGGAACCCATTGCCATGCTTTAGCAGCACTTTTTGAAAATCTAGGATCCACAACAGCTACTTTGCATCCTTCATTTGTTACAGCATTTGTTATTAAGTTTGCCATGATCGGTGGTCCAAAGTTTGCTTCAACAAAGCCTGTTCCAAAGAAAATAACAAATCTTGCATTTCTAAAATCTGGCTTTAAATGCTCAGCTGCAGGCTTCCATTTACCATCACCTAAATATTGACTTGTTACTTGCTTATATGCGATATGGTGAGATTGTTCACAAACAGTAGTATGCTCCATGAAGTTGTTGCTTCCATAAGCTCCTCTTTGCCATCTTTTAGCAAACTCTTTTCTTCCGTGCTCCATTCTACCTGCAAGCATCAAGAATTGATTATTTTTTGGTCCAAGATCTGGTTGGTCTGGATCTATCAACATGTCTAGGTGGGCAGCATGTTTTGCTTTAAAATCAGCAAGACTCATTTTGCCTTTCCCGACATTCATAGCATCCCCAGCCATAGCATGTGCGATTTTTGCATCAGTTAATGCTCTAACTTGACGGAAACCTTCGACTATTCTATTTTCTTCGCCAGGGACATTTGCAAAAAGTTTTCCACCTTCTACGACTTCTGTGACAGCTTGGTCAAAAGGTATGACTTTCCACTTATTTTCACCTCTTTTTCCATCTCTTTTTAAAACTTTTGTCACACGATAAGGGTCATAAATAGTTTGAATACCAGCTTGACCTTTAGGACAAAGACCCGCATCTATCTTGGCACCCACTTGAATATCAGTTGATGTTGGAATTGGGCTATTCATATTTTGGATAGAGTATGGATTACCGTCTATCTTAACGGCAACTCCATCTTCAATTTTAACTTTAATCGGACAAGCTGTATGACACTGCAAACATACGGAATATATCATATTTTCGGCATCGTTTAAAGGATAATCAATCTTCCCTCTGCCACTTCCATTACTATTTATAGTCGTAACAGCATTTGCACAAACAGCAGTTCCGCCCAAAAGTGCTGAAGTTTTTAGAAAACCTCTTCTGTCCATTGTTTTATTGTTTATTATTTCATTTTTCATTATTCGTCTCCTGCTGTTTGATATATTGGTAAGATTGTTTTACCTAACATAAATACTGCCATTACAATAGCCACTATAAAAAACAGTACCTGCCATTCTACAATAGATGGTAAGTATGAGAAAGTTAATTTGCTATGTACCCAAGCTTGGGCAATTCCTGCAAAACCTGGATCCAACATACCTGGAATCACAATATTTAATCTTACTGCTAAAAAACTACCTGCTATTAAAAGTCCTGCCAGTGCAATTGCACGAGGTGATTTTGACTTTAGTGTTAACAATAATAAAGGTATCAAAACTCCGATTAAGATATGAACTATCCAAAATGTGTACCAGTATTGACCAAATAAAATTTGTTGCCAAAGATTTCCTTCTCCGTATGCAGAATAGAAAGTTCCCACATATACTTCTGAAAGCTCTAATATTTCGTCTAAAATTAAAAGAGCCAGGGTAGTTTTTCCTAAGAAAATCATCATTTTCAAGAATTCTTCTTTATTTTGACTTGGTCTCCAGATATAAGCAACAGTCGCAAATAATGCTCCACCACTTAAAAATGCTCCAGCTAAAAATACAATTGGCAACATTGGTCCATGCCAAAATGGTTTTGCTACAACATTAGCAAAAACTCCACCAACGCCACCGTGAAATGCAAACGCCAAAGGAATACTCCATATACCCAAAACAGTTAAAATTTTCTTAACACTTTTTTGTTTTACACCAAATACTTGTTCCTTTTTTATAGCAAAATATAACTCTACACAAAGAGTTACAAAATAAGCTGTATATAAAACTGCCATCCAACCCATCATTGAGTGAAGATTTGGATCAAATATCAATTTAAAAGCTCTTAGCGGATGACCAAGGTCAAGTCCAACTGCTATCATAGCTCCAACCAAAGTTGCAATTGCTACTAAAAATGCCATTTTACCGACTTTTTTGACAGCTTCAACATTAAACACATAAGTCATAACTGAAATCATCAAAGCTCCAGCCGATAATCCAATTAACCAAATATATGCAGAAATCCAAAGTCCCCAAGGGATATACGAACCATAAGCTGTATGTGCATGAGCATTTGCAAATCTATCTAATATGCCAGGAAAGCCCCAGACTCCAAATCCAATTATTAAAATCCAAACAAGGATGTTACCCATTTTTTCTCTTGTCATCTCATCCTCCTACTTAATATAATACACACTAGGGTGCGTACCTATTTCTTCTTTGAGTCTAAAAGCATTTGGCAAAGCAATAAGCTCTGCAACTAAACTTTCAGGGTCACTTCCATCTCCAAAGTATGTGGCTCTACCTATACATGTAACAACACACTCCGGAAGCATTCCTTTTTCTATCCTAGGAATACAGAAATGACATTTTCTTGCATTGCCTATAGGAGATTTTTCTCCTTCTCTTTTCCACTCTTTTGAATATTCATACGAAGGATCAGTTTCATATTTGCCAGCTTTTTCTTTTCCAAGAAAGACTTTTGGAGCATCAGCTGCACCATCTATATACTCTTCACCAAAATCAAATGTTCTTGCATCATAAGGACAGGCAGTTAAACAATATCTACAACCTATACATTGATCATAATCAACTATGACGATTCCATCAGGTCTTTTCCAAGTAGCTTCAGCTGGGCAAACAGGTACACAAGGCGGTTCTTCACATTGCATACAAGGGCGAGGAAGCGTAACATGTCCAACATTTGGATAAGTTCCAATTTCTTGCTGAATTACAGGTCTATAGATTACCCCTGGTGGCAACTTGTTTTCCGCAACACAAGAGACAGAACATGCATCACAACCGACACATTTTCTTAAATCTATAACCATATTCCAATGTCTTTGCTCAATTGGTTTTTTAAGTGCTTTTTGCAAATCTCTCATCATTCTGAGGATTGCATCTTCACCTGTCAATTCTGGTGGTAATTCAAAAGGCTTAAATGGTGTAGAAAAATTTAAATTACTACCATCCATATTAGCCTTGGCATGGACTGGAGCAAGAGCATTTACAATGCCACCTGCAATCAATCCACCAAATATACCTTTACTAAACTTGTCTAAAAAATCTCTTCTAGACTCGTCTGTTTCTAAAGTTAGATTATCTCCAACTTCAGGAAGTTCTTCTTTGCTCATCGCAACTCCTTTAAAGCAGATTTTTACATTTTATGTATATAATTCACATATACAGTTTGTACCACTATAGGTGCAATTGCTGTTCCATATTTTCATAAATCCCTATATTGTGGGATTTAACTAGATTTTTAAAGGAAAAATGATATGAAAAATGATAAAAAATTTTCCACTGGTGGTAAAATTTTTACCACCTTATTTTTGTTTTTTGTTTTTTTGTGTTCATTAAATGCAAAAAATATAACTTTTTCATTTACAGGAACTACATTAAAAGAAGATTTAAAAACTTACCTGCAATGGAAAAAATATTTGGAAGAAAATTCTAAATTTACAATTAATATAAAGTTTGCCAGAACTTATGCAGAAGTAGTATCAAATATCAAAGAATCAAAATCTGACATAGCCTATGTTTGCAGTTCCACATATACCTTGTTGAAGGACAAGCAAAATGCTGTGTTATTGGCAATACCCATCATAAACGGACAGGATAAATATTATTCAGACATAATCGCCTTAAAAAATTCAAAGTATAAAAATTTATTGGATTTTAAAGGAAAGATTTTTGCGTTTACGGATCCTGATTCTACTTCCGGTTCTGTTGCTCCTTCATATTAAATTCTCAAGCGCGGCGGGAAAATTGGTACATTTTTTAGCAATTTAATATATACCTATGATCACGGGGAATCTATAAAAGCTGTCTTAGACGGTTTTGTCGATGGGGCTAGTGTTGATAGTTTAGTCTTAACTCAATATGCAAAAAAGCATCCTAAAGATATAAAAAATCTTAGAATTATCCAAAAACTTGGACCATATACGATTTCACCTATTGTCGCTAGAAGCAATCTTTCAAAAAAGGAGTTCAAAGAACTTCAAAATCTCTTTTTAAATATGCACAATACAAAGATAGGCAAAGAAATCTTAAATCATCTAAATATAGATAGATTTGAGAAACCTGGTTCTCAAACATATATGAAAGTATATACTATGCTAAATTTTCTTAGAGACAATAAATGAAACAAATCATCCGCTGGCTTCATTCTTTATCAATTTACACAAAATTAGCATTTTTGATTTTTATGATTATTGCTGTTTTTTCAAGCGTCATAGTAATTCTAGCTATAGACACATCCAAAAAGCAAACAAATGAAATAATAAGCGAAATGATTGATAGCAATATACAATCAAACAAGGATTTTTTAACAAGTGCAATTTTGGCAAATGATAATTGGGCACTATTTAAATTCCTCAAATCATTTTCAAAAAATAGCACTATAAAAGATGCTGGTATAGTAGATACAAATTTTGTAGTTCTTGCTCATACTAACACAAAAAAACACAGAATCGGGACTATTTTAGATGATAAAAAAAAACCATAAAATTATTCCATTTAAAAAAGATGGGGTTTTGCTTGGTTATTTTATACTTGATATCGAAAAAAATTCCATAGAAAACATGCTCAAAAAAAGTTTTTCGACAAACTTTTTAATTATGATTTTTGCTGCAATTTTTTCTTTTATTTTTGCCATATATTTTATGAAAAACCTACTTGACAGATTAAGCGTGTTAAGAGAAAATGCACAGGCAATATCTCAAAAAAAATGGGATGATATAAAAGAGATTCAAAGTGTTGAAAATGATGAGATTACAGACTTGGTAAAAACAACTACTTTTCTCATGAGAGAGATTAAAACTTCAGTCGAAAAAGAAGAAAAACTTAAAAATTTTTATCAACAAATTTTAGCATCTGTTGATATTTTTATCATAATTTGTGATGAAGATTTGAATATTATGTACCAAAATGAACATCCAATCTCTCAAATATTGCTAGAAGGCAATAAATTTAAAAGCGATTATGTAAAAAGTCTTATAAGATGTTATCAAGATAGTTCTTGCACATTTTGTAAGCAAAAAATTACAAATGACTTAGGTGAAGATTTATCTCTTTATTATCAAATAAGGCTTGTAAATGAGTATCTTGTAATTTCCTTTTCAGATATCACACAACTCTCAAAGCTAGAAGAAAATGAAAAGATTTTGCACTCACTTAAAACTTTGGGCGAGATTAGTTCTCTTTTTGCTCACGAGATAAAAAACCTCTTACAACCACTTAAATTACTGCTTCAAGACTCGCAGGAAATAGATGACGAGGATCTACAAATAGTCAACAATACTTTAAACAGGATGGACGCTCAAGTTATTGATTTTCTATCTCTTGGAAAACCGATTGATAAAAAAAATATAATTGCGATTGATGTGAAAAAATCTTTAGAAGATTTAATTAAAATCATAAAACCATAATTAGATAAAAAAAATATAATTTTAACTTACCAAATTGAAGAAAATTTAAAAGTCAAAATAAGCAAAAATTCATTTGAAATGATTTTAATGAATCTAATTCACAACTCCATAGAAGCCATAAAAAAAGATGGCGAAGTAAACATCAGCTGGCATAAAAACTCAAATAATATGAGTCTGCTAAAAATCGAAGACTCTGGTTGTGGCATTTCCAAAGAATTAAGAAAAAGGATATTTAAACCTTTTTTTACTACAAAAATAAATGGTTCGGGTCTGGGATTATTTACAATTTACAAAATTATATATCTTTCAGGCGGAGAAATTAATTTATCTAACAATCCAAAAACTACATTTCTAATAAACCTACCGCTAGGAGATATTTCATGATAATCGGTATAATCGACGATCAAGATGAAGTACGATATTCAGTATCAAAAATTTTAAAAAGAGCAAAATACAATACAGTTTCATTTAATGGTTTAGAAGGAGATATAGCAAAACAAATAGAAGATAATCAAGTCAAACTTTTAATCGTAGATGTGATGCTGAGTGAAGATTTTTCAGGTATTGATCTCATAAAAAATTTAAGACGGAATGGAATTAAATCACCTGTTATTTTAATGACTGCCTATACAACTCCAACGAATATGATAGAGGCTTCAAAAATTGGCATAAAAGATATACTTCAAAAACCTTTTACTGCTGATGAGCTAAAGGATACAGTCAAAAAATATGATGAAAAAACTGAAAGATATATCAAGGTATTGGATCAAATAAATGAAGAGTTTGTCGGATCATTTGAAACTATGAAAGATATTTATAGCAAAATTGGAGTTGCTGCCAATAATGATTTACCTGTTATGGTTCTAGGAGATACGGGTACAGGAAAAGAACTAATCGCTAACCTCATACATAAAAATTCTAGAAATTCTAAATTTAATATACTGGCGATAAACTGTGCATCCATACCAAAAGAACTGTTTGAATCTCAACTTTTTGGGCATGAAAAAGGCTCTTTTACTGATGCTAAAACTCTACATGTAGGGTTTGCCGAGGCAGTTGGAGAGGGAACACTTTTTTAGATGAAATAGGAGAAATTGATATTTCACTCCAGGGCAAACTTCTTAGATTTTTAGAAAATCGGACATTTAAAAGAGTTGGGGGCAATAAGGATATAAAATTTCGCGGAAGAATTATCTCAGCTACCAATATAAACATAACGGACAATATAGAAAAAGATAAATTTAGACAAGATCTCTATTTCAGACTCTCTATGATAAAAATAGAAGTACCGACTCTTGCACAAAGGAAAAAAGACATACCAATTTTAGTTGACTTTTTTATTAAAAAAGCCAACAAGGATCTAAAGTTAAACATAAAAGGCATCTCCCATGATGCTTTGGGAGTTTTGCAAAATAGATCTTACGAGGGGAACATAAGGGAATTAAAAAATACAGTATATAACTCTGCTTTGAATGCCCATGAAGATATTATACAAAAAGATAATATAAAATTTGACAATACAAACAATAGCACCATCACTATGCTAGATCTGATATCGAATTTACTTGATACCCAAGGAATAGAAAATGCAAAAAATATTTATGAAGATATTGAAAAAGATTTTTATGAAGCCCTACTAAAAAAGAGTGATAACATAACTCACCTAGCAAATCACTTGGGTATATCAAGAAGCACACTAAGGAAAATAATACAAAAACATAAATTATAATAAATAAGAATAATTCCTATTGACAATTAATTATTATTAAGATATAATTTCAATATAAATCAATAAAGGATACAAAAAATGAGACAATATGAAACATACAAATGTAGTGTTTGTGGCAATGAGGTAGAGGTTCAAAATGTTGGTGGCGGAACGCTGACATGTTGTGGAAAAGAGATGGAAATGATAACAGAAAATCTAACTGCTGTAAATCTTATGAAGGCATTTGCAGGTGAAAGTCAAGCTAGAAACAAGTACGAATATTTTGCAAAAGTAGCACAAAAAGAGGGCTTAAGAGATATTGCGGCACATTTTCAAAGAGCTGCAAATAACGAAAAACAACATGCTAAATTAGAACTAAAAGCGTACAACAAGATGATAAATAACCTAGAAAATGGTTTTGGTGATACAAAAGAAAATCTTCAGATGGCTATTGATGGCGAAAGTTATGAGAACACAACTATGTATCCTGATTTTGCTACGATTGCAAAAGCTGAGGGATATAAAGATGTTGCGAGTATGTTTAAAAACATTGGAAAAGTCGAAGTGGAACACGAAAAGATGTATAAGATGCTTCTTGCAAGACTGGAAAATGGAGAAGAATTTGTCAGTGATGATGGAGAAGAGGCCTGGATTTGTGAAGTATGCGGACATATTCACTATGGCAAAAAACCACCTACTGCTTGTCCTGTCTGTAAACACCCACAAGAGTATTTCTCAAGATTAATAGAGGCAAAATAGAGGTTAACAAAAAGACAAAATGTCTGGTTTTATAACATCAAGACATTTTGTCTAAATAAAATTTTTATATTTCTCTAAAAGCTTTTTCTCAAAATGGAATAATCTGTTTTTTCCTACTCAATACTTTTGGCAACCACACTTCAGAATTTTTTAACTCAACACCGAATGCTTTTTCTATGACGCTCTCATCATCACTTACAATAAGAAGTTGTGATCCTGTATTCATAATATCAGTTAAAAGAAGCATAACAGTATGTCTGCCACCTTCTTCTTTTAAAGCTTTTAAATCAGCAAATAAATCATCTTTAAGATTATCAAATAATCCCAAATCAACAACTTCTAGCTGACCAACACCTACTTTTTTACCATTCATCTCGAAGTCTTTATAGTCTCTAGTTACAAGCTCTCTCGCAGTTGCTCCGGCTATATCTGATTTTGCGTTAAAAAGTTGCATTCCGAGAGCTTTAACATCTTCGATACCAGCAATCCTAGCCAACTCTTTACAAGCTTTAGTATCAACTTTGGTGCAAGTTGGAGATTTAAAAATAACCGTATCGCTTAGTATTGCACAACACATGATACCTGCTATATCTTTTGGAATCTCCACTTTGTAAGAATCATAAATTTCTTTAATGATTGTATTTGTGCATCCCACTGGTCTTATCCAACACTCAAGAGGCTCATCCGTTGTTAAACCACCTAATTTATGGTGATCTACAATACCTTTTATAGTAGCTTCTTTAATATCTTTAGGGGCCTCTAAAGGATTGTTGTAATCTACAATGTATAAATTTTCACCAGCATAACTTGTTTTAAGAAGTGGTTTTTCCATTCCAAATTTATTTAATATAAATTCAGTTTCCGGATTAATCTCGCCTTGACGAGCAGGAATACACTCTTCACCTATTTGATTTTTAAGATAAGAAAGAGATATCGCACTACAAATTGAATCTGAGTCTGGATTTATATGCCCACATGCATAAGTTGCCATTTTATCAACCTTTTATATTTATTTTTACCATTATATAGTTTTTGCCATTATAAAAAGTTTATAAGAAATCAAATACATGGGCTATATAGCTTCTTCGTCCTCTTCACCTGTTCTAATTCTTATAATTTTATTAATACTGCTTACAAATATCTTCCCATCGCCGATTTTGCCTGTTTTAGCAGCTTGAGTTATGGCATGTATCGCTCTATCCACATCATCATTTTTAACTATGGTTTCAATTTTTATTTTTGGTAAAAAATCAACCACATATTCAGCTCCTCTATAAAGTTCGGAATGTACCTGCTGTCTTCCATAACCTTTTACTTCACTAACGGTCATACCTGTTATATCTATCGCAGTAAGCGCATCTTTAACATCTTCAAGTTTAAATGGGTTTATGATTGCTTCAATTTTTTTCATTATATTTCCTCGTTTAAGTTTTCTTTATTATATCTTATTTTTTATTAAAAGCTTTTATAATATACTGTTTGTTGACAGGTTTGTTTCCTGCTCCTACTTTTACATTTTCTATTTTTTTAACTACCTTGAAGCCTTTTACTACTCTTCCAAATATCGTATATCCTCCGTTTAGCCAAGGTGTTGGCACTGTAGTTATGAAAAACTGACTCCCATTTGTATTTTTGCCTCTATTTGCCATAGCTAAGTAAAAAGGCTTGTCGAAAATCACATTAGGCTTAAACTCATCTTTAAAAGGCTTACCCCAGATAGACTCTCCACCTCTTCCGGTTCCTATAGGATCACCACTTTGAATCATAAAATTTTTAATAACTCTATGGAAAATAATTCCGTTATAATAACCTCTCTTTACTAGAGTTGTAAAATTCTCACATGCCATTGGAGCAATTTTTGGAAATAATTTCAACTCTATATCCCCTTGGTTCGTCTTCAGGACAACCATATCACTAGCAAATAAAACTGCTGACAACAACCCTATCATAAACACCATTTTTTTAATCATTTAGATACTCCTATTAATTGTTTATTTTTTAATTTGTATATCTTATTTTTTAATTTTTCCAGTATCCCTGCTTGTATGAGTTGCTTAAACATACCGACAACTGTTGGCTTACTAACTCCAACATTATCCATAATTTCCTGATAAGAACCATGAAAAATATTTTCTTCATTTAAGTTATTCATGATATATCTTAAAATCTCTATTTTTTTGCCTCCTATCAACGCTGCGAGACCCTCAACAATAAAAGAACAGTCTTCCAACTCCTTTTTTTGCACAATTGGAAGCATTATGCGGTAAATTGTATCAATTAATTCTCGTACATTGATAGGTTTCATGATGAAACCCTCAACTCTTAGTTTTATGGCATCAAGCAAATATTCACTCTCAGCAAAAGCAGTGGTGATGATAGAAGGTATCTCTTTTTTATACTCAAACTTTAATTTTTTAAGCATCTCTATTCCATTCATATTTGGCATTATGATATCTGTGATAATCAAATCAATATCTTTGCTTAATGCTATCTCTAGACCTTCTTTCCCATCATTTGCAACAACAACTTCTTTGACAAAATCATCTAGTATCATTTTTGTTTGATTTTGGACTGATTTTTCATCTTCAACATACAAGATGACACAATCCCCCAGACTGCTAAAATCCATCTTTCACCCTCCTAGTGGTAATCTTATTATTATTTTTGCACATTTTTCTTCTAACTCGTAATCTTCGAAAATATGCGAACAATTTTCTGCTCTCAACTCTCCATCCATCTGTTTCTCTATGATTTGGGCCGACATGTAAAGCCCGATGCCTGCACCCGCTGATTTATGTTTTGTAGTAAAATATGGGTCAAATATTCTATCTATTATCTCTTGCTTTATTCCTCCTCCATTATCAATAACCTCTATATATCCATATTTATCATCACTGTATATTTGTACTTCTATAAGTTTCCTTGCCGGTTTTGTATCATTTAAGGCATCTTTTGAATTAGAAAAAAGATTGATAATAACCTGAGAAAATTCATTTTGATAGCCAAAAATCTTAAAATCTTGTTTACAAATTAAACTTATACTCACATCATATTTTTTATAGTATTGGCTTAGAAGCTCGATATTTTTAGTGATATTTTCTTTAATATCAAAATATACTCTCTTTTTATTTGGGTCAAAAAAGTTTCTAAAATCATCTATAGTTTTGGACATATTTTCTGTCAATAGTGAACCCTGTTTGACCTGTTCATCTATAAAATTGTCACTCAGTGGCATCCCAAGCAGCCTTTTTGTTTGAAAACTCTGTATAACCAAACTTAAAGCATTTAGAGGCTGCCTCCATTGATGAGCGATATTGCCTATCATTTCTCCCATAGCTGCCAGGCGAGACTGTCTGAACATTATCTCATCTTTTTCTCTGCTTTTTTCTACTTCTTTTTTTATTTTCAACTCCAAGTCTCTATTTAAATCACGCAGTTCTTTTGTCTTTTTTTTCACTCTGCTTTCTAAACTATTATGCAAAAACCTTATATTTTGTAAAATAATAAAAGCAATAAGTGTAGCTATCGCAATAGTTCCTATCGTTCCTGCTATAATCCACTTAAAAGTGCTTCTATATACTTTGTTAATATTTTCCTTTCCCTCCTTTGAGGCATCTAGATTAATATTTATCAATTGTGTCAAATCGGCATTTATAGAATATACTGTTGGATATAATTGATTTTGAATCGTGGAATACACTGCTTGTTTTTTTCCTTGCCTATGCAATTTAAAAATATTGTTCAAAATACTATCAACAAAATCAATCTTTTGCTCTATTTTAACAGCCAATACTTTTTCATCACTGGTATAATTATCTTTTTTAACCTTTTTATCAACAACTCCCCATGATCTCAAAACCTTGACCACTACATCACTATCATCAATATCAAAACTTTTTTTGTACTCCCTCCAATCTTCTCGCATTAAATCCTGAGCAAGAGATATAACATCCCAGCCTTGCTTAAATGTTATATTTTCATTTTCTATGTCCCGCAGGGTATCGAGTATATTTACACTGAATATATCTTTTATTTTTTCTAATCTGATAACTGGCAACATTCGTTTTCCATAGAGAATGTTGAAGTTATCTCTCATCATACTTAAACTTATATGAGAAAAACTACCGATAAACAGCATCCCCATAACCATAATCAAAAAGAGAAGAGTTGTTGTCTTGGTTATGGTTAAGCTATCTATTAAATTTACTAATTTTTTTACTGGATTTAAGTTCATTTTGTATCTTCTACGGGTTCAAACATTTTATTTGTATATTTCATTAAATGTATGCGATTTAAACAAACACATTCATCTGATGGTTTTTTAGATCTGGAGCTATTTTTAATATTTAGTGAGAGATTTTCCATCGCATTTACAAAATCACTTTTAGTAAAATTTTTTCCGACATCTTTGAAAAGCTGAACCACCATCTTTGCTGTAAAATATCCCTCGAGTGAGATAAAACTAAAATCTCTAGTCGGGTAATATTTACTCATCAATTCTCTGTACTTAATAACCTGTTTTTTCCTAGATGTCCAAGGAGAGGGAACAACTTGGGAAAAAATAATATTTTTGGCTTTATAATTCAAAGTTTTTAAGAGTAATCTTGGATTTACAAAAGAGAGTGCAGCAAAATTTATTTTTTTAATTATTTTTTTATTTTTTCTAGCTCTTTTCATGAATTGTGCCACCGGAAAAGTAGTACCTGCCAATATTATAACTTCTGGTCTCGTTAAGCTAATCTCATACAAGGAATTTCCAACTGAGAGAGTATTTCTTTTATAGCTTCCTTCTCCTATAACTTTTAGATTTCTTTTATCAAGTGCAATCCTGACTCCTCTTAAGCCAGATCTTCCATAGCTATCATTTTGATAAAAAACTGCTACTCTTGTAAACTTTTTATAATCTACAAAATATTGTATTAATTTTTCTGTTTCTTCCTGGTAGCTTGCTCTAGCATTTAATACAAGTGGATTGTTGTGCTGTCTCAAAAATTCTGCTCCGGAAAATGCTCCAAGGAAGGGAATATTGTGCTTTAAAGCTATTGGAAGTATTGCTTTTGATGTTGGAGTTCCAACAGTTGCAAAAAAAGCAAATATTTTATCTTTTTTTATAAAATCATTTGCATTTTGAATCGCTAATTCTGGTTCATATCTATTGTCTCTAGTCAGGAGCTTTATAAATCTTCCATATACACCGCCATTATTATTAATATCTTGAAAATATGCATTAGCGCCCCTATACATCTCATTTCCCAAATCTTTTTTATTTCCAGAAAATGGTGCACTCATACCTAATCTTATCTCATCGTCGTTAAATCTGGATTCATAGTTGTATAATAAAAAAATACCGATTAAAAAAATTGATACAAAAGATAATATTTTATTCATAAATAGTATAATATCAATAAATATTTATATAATAGCTGAATTTTGTAAAAAAAATTTAACAAAGGTAAAATATGCAGTGTAAAATATGCGGTAATGTAACAAATGCTATCATGGATTATAATTTAGGTAAAGCATACGAAATTTGTTTTAGCTGCCAATCAATTACTCTTGAGAAAAAGTATTTTGTTGACGAGACCCATGAAAAAGCCCAATATGATAACCACAATAATAGTTTTGAGAGCCCGGGATATGTTAAGATGTTTGAAGATTTTTTAGATTATTTTTGGAATGATTTAAACAAAAATAGCACAAACGCATTGGATTTTGGCTCTGGGCCTGGGCCAGTTTTAGCTCAAATACTACGAAACAAAGGTCTACATGTAGACATATACGATAAATTTTATCAACCCATCCAAGTATATGAAAATAAAAAATACGACCTTATAACCTCAACAGAGGTATTTGAACATTTAGAAAGCCCTCTTGAATTTTTAAGTCTCTTCAAAAAACACCTTAAAAAGGGTGGAATCATAGCCATAATGACGCTTTTTCATGATAACAATGAAGAGAATTTTTTAAAATGGTGGTACAGGAGAGATCCCACACATATACTTTTTTACACTCCAAAGACATTTGAAGTATTGGCAAGTATGTGTGGGCTCAAGGTAGTAAAGTGTGACGATAGAAGGATTGTCGTACTTACTTCTTAAGGCTTGGGATATATTCTGCCAATGTTTTAATTTGCTCTTTGTTCAAATTAGCAACTTGGCTTTTCATAATGCCCTTCATGGCCCCACCAAATGTACCTGCTTTATAGCCATTCAGAGCTGATTCTATCTTATCAGATTTCCAAGCATTTATGACCTCTGACCTGCCTAATGCCTTTTTCTCAGCATTTACACCATGGCAACCGGCACACTTTTTAAACAGTGTCGCTCCACTATCTGCTGCCATCGCATTGATAGCAAAAACTGCCAATACGGCAAAAAGTAACTTTTTCATCTCAAACTCCTATTTTTACCTTCTTTCATCGATGGAAGTAAATTCCAGCGAAAGTTGCAAACCTAAAGCACAATGCTTATGCATCGCATGCTCACCTTTTTACCTTCTTTCATCGATGGAAGTAAATTCCAGCGAAAGAAGCAAACCTAAAGCACAATGCTTACGCATCGTAATTTCTTGTGTGGAAGTTTAAGATAAAAAAGTGGGATGATTGTGAATTATTTTATTAGTATATGGAGATACTCTTTTGTGGATGTTGTTTTATGGTTTTTGTTTTTGGTTGCTTTAAATCTTAAATACTGCTTTTTTTCTATACTATAGTTGCCGTATTTACTCATGATAGCTTCAACATCTTGTTTGCTCATTAAGCCCTCGTTGTTATAACTTAAAAATATATATTTAAATTTAGCATTTTTTATCAACTCTTCAAAACTGTCATGTACCTTTTTCTTTTTACAATAAGACGAATGGTTGTAGTCTCTAAGTCCTGTTTTACCCACTGGGGTAAAATCATCATAAAGTGCAATAGTGTTTAAAATATGATAATTTGCACCATACTGCCTTTGATTATATGGTGGATCCAAGTACAGAATATCTCCACTAATTTCCTTGATTAACTCATTGCTGTCTTTATTAAAAACTTGGTGGCAATTTTTATTTTCTATAAAATTGGCTGGCTCTAAAACCAACTCTTGTGAAGCAGATTTTTTTAGATGTTTTAAAAATGCCCCGTAAACCGAAGCTGTATTTGCAATTTTATCAGCACTCTCAAGCAGAGTTGCTAGCAAGAAATAGTATAAATCATCTTCTATATCTTTGTCCTCGTACCATTGCTTTATCTTAGTTCTTATCGCATCAATTTTTTTGCCATTTACATCACTAAAATATTGTCTTCCACTCTTACTACCCAAACAGTAGTTTTTATAAATAAACCCAGAATCAATCAAAGGAAGATTATTGAGTTCGTCGATATATTTTTCTCTATTTTTAATTGCTTTATGATTTTGAATATAATTTTTATTAAGTACAAAACTATACTGTTCCAAATCATTGCTTATGATTTTTTTAACTTCTTTTTTAAAAGCTTGTCCGACTATACCGGTTCCCGCGAACATATCGCAAAAAACTTTTCCCGACAAATCATCACCGACTACTTTTTTAATCTCTGATTTTATCCATGATGATAATGTGAATTTTGAACCTATGTAATTTATTTTTTTTATCATAATTTATTTAATTTATTTTAGTTTTCCAAAGATTTTGTATATTTCCCAATACTCATCTATGGCTTTTTCTAACTCTTTTTTACTTAAAGTTGTTTTCTTTTTTATTTTAAATCTTTTCAGCAATTCCGGACTTAAAACAGAGTTTTCTTTTTTAGGGTTTTGAAGATATAGTTTCATGGCGTATTTTGTCTCAATAGCACTGCTGTATTTTAATAAATAAAGATAGAAGAATTTGTCCATTTTTACAGGTGAATTTTTATGGCAGGCTACGCAATTTTTTTGATATACAGATGCATTTAAATTTAATAATACTGACAATACAAATATTAAATTTCTCACCATGAAACCTTTACGATAGTCTCTTTTTTAAAGATGGAACTTATCTCTACTTTTAATCCCTCTTCATGGGCAATTTTACTTACTATACTAAGACCTATACCAAAACCACCAACGCTTTTATCTGCTCTTTCATATCTCTTGAAAATCTGTTCTAATTTGTCTTTTTCTATACCTCTGCCACTATCTTTTATACAAAAATAATTATCTTCCAACACCACTTCTATTTCACCTTTTATTTTATTGTATTTTATAGCATTTGAAAATAGATTGTCAATAAGCTTAGTTAGTCTATTTTTATCTACATGTAGAGACACATTGTCTTTTAGGCTCTGTTTTAGAGTTATCTTTTTAGAGTCAAAAAATAGTGAAAAATACTCAATTCTTTCGCTTAGCAATGCTTTTAAATCAACGGTTTCTTTTCTGGATTCCATCTTTTCTGAAAGTGTCAAAAACAGAAGATCCTGATATAGATTTGATATAGTCTTCGCACCAATCTTAATTCTATCTAATCTTTTCTGTAGCTTTTCATCTAGCTCATGTTTGTTGCTTAACTCTATATTTGACAAAATTGTACTTATGGGTGTATTTAACTCGTGAGTTGTGTCTTTTATAAATCTATCTAATAAAGATATCACTTCCCTCATAGGCTTTAAAAGCAAATATAATAAAAAATACCCCATCAACAACAGAGCAAAAAGAACAATACTTCCATAACTAAAAAGATTATTATATACCTGTTTTTTCCAGATACCGTTATCTTTAACCTCTATAACCACATATTTTGCTCCTAAATAATATGATTCCAAATCTTTTATATATATAATATAATTATTTTGCAGATAAATGTCTTCATTTAAATCCACTTTATTAACATCTAAGAGGGAAAATATCTTTGTATATACACTATCATAAATTGCCGACTTAAATCTTTTGTCTCTTGGATAGATTCTAGGCACTTTGTCAAAATTTATCTGCAAATATTTTAATTTTTTTATTTCATCATTTGCATATTTGGAGAGCTCCAATCTTTTATCTTTCAACATCAAATCTTTTTGGGTATTATAATAATATATTGCCATAAAAGACAACAAAACAACTGTAAAAAATAGATAGAGCAGAAAAAAAGAGCGGAGAGTCTTTTTTTCACTCTGTCGTAAATTTATATCCCAATTTTTTAATACTGACAATTTTTTCTTTTCCTAATATTTTTCGCAAATTTTTGACATATGTTCTAAGAGCTAAATCACTACTAACCTCATCATAACTCCATAATGTATCATATATAACACCGTGAGAGATTATCTCACCTCTTTTTTGTATAAACAACTTAAGTAGCAATGCCTCTTTATTTTGGATTCTAACAGTTTTACCGCTAACAGTAAGCTCATTTGTTAGCATATCATACTCTATGCCTTTTGATATTTTTATCTTTTCATCGTTTACATGTAAGAATTCTCGCTTCAAGAGAGTTTGCACTCTAAATAAAAGCTCTTTTAATTCAAATGGCTTTCTTATATAGTCATCACAACCACTTTTATATCCTATCTCTAAATCATCCATAGAATTAAGTGATGTTATGAAGATTGCCGGTACTTTGTCGCTGTTTTCTCTTGCCTTTTTTAAAAGCTCAAATCCATTTGTTCCAGGCACATTTACATCTAGCAGATACAAATCATAACTATTTTCATACATCAAGTCTTCTGCTTCATCTCCATCAAATGCACTTGTTGTATCATAACCCTCTTCTTCTAAAAATTCTGCGATTGTTTCATTGAGATTTATATCATCTTCTAGTATAAATATTTTAGCTTTTTTCATTTTTGCTTATTTTTCCTGCATCATTATTTCGAGATATGCACTTATGTGATTTATGACATATTCTAAAACTTTTTCATCTTCTTCATTAAAACCGCAATGTCCATCTATCTTATTGATAAGTTGCATGACGCCCAAGATTTTACCGCCATAACCTACAATTGGGACCGATAAAATACATTTGGTTACATAACCGCTAGCTTCGTCTATTATGCTATTATAGTTAGGATCATTTTGCACATTATTTAACATAATTGTTTTTTTAGTCCTATATACTTCTGCTGCTATTCCTTTGTCATCTGGGACTTCTATGTAACTGATACCGTCAATATAAACAGACCACATGCTTTTAGTGTTGTTGTCATGCACAAATATCGTACACCTATCAACATTTAGTATATTTTTTATTGTATTAGATATAAGATCTATTCTCGTTGAAAAGTCATTTTCAAGTCCTAGTTTCTTATTTAGCTCTAATAATCTATTTAGCTTTCTTTCACTAATGGTTTTAGCCATAATACCACTTCTTTGTTAAATATTTTTATTATCTGATTATAAGCTTTTATAGCACCTATCGCATCTATGCTTTCGCATGTTTTATTATATGAAAAATCTTTTGAAGATATAAGTTTTGATGATTTTAAATCTATCAAATAAAGTCTTATTTCAAATGATACAGTTGCTCCATTTTTACCAACATTTTGGATAACATTTATAATTTCTCCCTCTAGTGATAAATCTGCTTTTACCTTTGAATATCTTTCAAAAACACTTTTAAACAGTCCGCTTTTATAGAGTCTATTTGCCATGTCGTGTTCGATTATAGATGAAAAATCCTCATTCCAACTTGAGTATAGATATGAATTGGTGGCATAAGAATCTCTTTTATACCAAATTTTACTTCCCAACAGATTTACAGGTGCTTTAAATTGTGATATTTTTAGTATTTTATCTGTTTTGATACTTTTATCAATATGGCTTCCATCAAATATTGTATATTTTAATATTGGACTTCCGACATCTTTTAAAGAACATCCTCCTAAAAAAAGTGTTATTAAAATATATATTACGATTTTATTCATGGCTTTCTCCCGGTCCTGGAATTTTTCTAGTGCTTTTATACAATATATCACTTGGACTGTTTTTGAGCTCATCTACCATCTCGTCAAGCTTTAGAGATAGTTTTCTCAAGGATAATGCTGTCTCATTTAACACTTGCATATTTTGCCCGACTATATCTGCAAAATCAAACTCACCATCTTTTAGCTTAGTCTGCAAGTCAGCAAAAAAATCTTTAGTTGTATCACTTGCCTTTGATACACGATCTCCCATGTAGCCTAGTTTAGTCAAAGATGGTATCAGCGCATCTTCAATTTCTCCTGTATGTTTTAGAAATTTTCTGCCATCATTTGAAAAATTTGCGAAACTGTTTGTTACAATTTTTAAATCTTTTGTAATATTTTCTTTTAACTGAGTAATTTGCTCAAATACCTGCATAACTTTTTGTTTATTTTCATCAATATATTTTGTTGTATTTGACAAATTTATTATCATACTATTTATCTCCTTGATATTCTTTTCATTTAATACAGAATCTACTTTACCAAGAAGGGTGTTTATCTTTTTAGCCATCATATCTCCATCATCATAAAGTGATGCTAGGATTGACTTTTTAACTCTAATTGTAGCTATCTTCCCTTTTTTACTTATGAGTCTTGGGGAATTTTTACTGCCACCTTCTATATTGATGTACTTTAGTCCGGTAATTCCCTGTGTGTCTAGCACGGCATATGTATCTTTTTTTATAGGAGTCCCCTGCTTGATTTCAAGCAATACCTCTATCTCCTCACTGTTATTTTTATTTATGGATATTTCTTTTATTCTACCCACTTCCACACCTCTAAATTTTACTGGAGATTCTACATTTAACCCTGATACAGATTCTGTAAAATATGCATAATAATAGTCATGTTTTGCACTTTCATCTCCATATTTTGCCAACCAATATGTAAATGCAAACATTGACAAAGTAAGTATAACTACGAAAGAACCTACTAAAATATAACTCAATCTTTTTTCCATAATCCGTACCTTATCGCTTATTTAAATTTTAAAAATTCTCTGATAGCATAGTGCTTAAACTTCTTAGCCTCATCTAGTGTACCTTGAAAAAGTATCTTTTTGTCATAAATAATACAAAATCTATCTAGTACATGTTCAATAGTATGCAAATCATGAGTGACAATCACTACTGTTAGTTTCAAAAGTGTAGCGATTTCTTTTATCAGTATATCGAAATTTTCAGCCCCAACAGGGTCTAACCCACTTGTAGGCTCATCCAAAAAGAGTATCTTTGGATCCATAACAAGAGCCCTTGCAAGTGCTGCTCTCTTTTTCATACCGCCACTTAATTCACTTGGGAAAAGGTATGTTGCCTCTTTTTTCAAACCAGCCATCTTTAGTTTGCTCAAGGCAATCTCGGTTATAACTTCTTTTGGCAAATTCGTATACTCAATAAGAGGTATAGAGACATTTTCCAACACATTTAAAGATGAATACAAGGCACCAAATTGAAAAAGCACAGACCAATTTTTTTTCAGCCATATTGTATCAGAATATGACATTTGACCAATTTTTTTTCCTAAAATTTCTATAGAACCTGATTGAAATTTTTGCAACAGTATAATCTCTCTGAGCAAAGTGGTTTTTCCAGATCCACTTCCTCCTAATATCCCATATATCTCACCCTCTTTTACATCAATAGATATCTTGTCGTGAACTACATGTTTGCCAAATTTAGTTGTAACATCTTTTACTTTAATTACAATTTCACTCAAATCCCTATCTCCGTCAAAACTACTGAAATCAACGCATCACAAACTATCACCCAAAATATAGCATTTACTACGCTTATCGTGGTATATCGCCCTATACTCTCTGTGCTTCCAGTAACCTGAAAGCCTCTAAAGCACCCTATGGTGGCTATCAACAAACCAAAAAATGGTGCTTTAAACAATCCTATCAATACTTGCTTTGTAGCAACCACATCTCTAGCTCTTACAATAAACTCTGAATAGGATATACCTAAATTTGATTTTGCAACTAACATTCCCCCGGCAATTCCTATCATATCAGCAAAAAAAACGATCAAAGGCATAGCGATAAGAAGAGCAAATATACGAGGAAGAACGAGAAAAACTATAGGTTCAAAACCCATAGAACGCATAGCATCTATCTCTTCTGTTATCTTCATAGTACCAATTTCTGCAGTATATGAAGATGCGCTTCTACCTGCGATTACAATAGCTGCTATCAAGGGAGCAATCTCACGAAACATAGAGATGGAAACCATATCAACTATAAATATATTTGCACCAAATTTTGCTAGTTGTTCAGCGCTTTGAAATGCTATAACAACGCCTACTAAAAAAGAGGTAAGTGCGACTATTGGAAGTGCGAGCGCACCTGATTTTTGTATATGAACCGCAGTTGCTTTATACCTAAATTTCCAAGGGGTTAAAAGTATCCTGAAAAACTGCAAACTACTCTCCCCCAAGAAAGAAAGAAAGAAAACAAAAGAGTCAATAGAATCTACAATATTTTTTCCCATTTTAATAATGGGAGCAACAAAAAAGTTTTCTTTTATCTCTACTACTTGAGATTTTTGTCTTAGGTTTTTTCTTGCAAATAACATTATTCTTTTGAAATTAGGATTCATCCCTATGACAATAACAGAAGATTTTTTCTCACAAAACGATGCACTTAAATCAGCCAATATTAAAGCACCAGCATAATCTAGTGAATTTAAACCTACACAATCTACCTTAGCTATTAAAAAAAATTTCTCTTTTATCCTTTTAATTTTGGGATAAATAGAGCGAATGGTTTCTTTTGTAAGTTTGCCGGATATCTTGATAGTGCATTGTTTATCTTCTTCTATTATGTCAAAATTAATCATAATAATATTATATATGATTTTTACTTAAATGATAAAGATAATAAAAAAATTCTAATTTTAAAAACCGTAAACTTAAATGAATGATAAAAATAAAACTTAAATAAATAACTTCAAAAGCCCTAAAGATAGGGCTTTAGGACAATTTTTACCTGATTATAAAGTGTTTCGTTTCTACTCATTATTCCAAATTATAATTATTATTATGTATAAGCTATGTATCTTACTATACTTATTTTATTTTTTATTCTATTATTATAAAAACAATATATAGGAGGATAGAGGTGTCGTTTAAAATAACAAAGATGATAGACTTGGACTCAATAGACTTTTTAGTTGATGTCGAAGCACCTGAAGTTGCTGAAAGATTTCATCCAGGGCAATTTGTGATGCTTATGACAAGAAAAGAGGGTGAGAGAATACCTATGTCTATCATGAAAGTTAATGATGGAAAAATAAGTATGTACATAAGAAAACTTGGAAAAACATCAAAAGAATTAAGAGATGGAATAACAAGTTTTGAAAATGTAATAGGACCATTGGGGCATGGCATAGAAGAAAAAAAATATGGTACTGTAGTAGTTGTTTCGGATGCTGTCTGCGGTCACGCAGAAAATTATGCAATTTGTGAAGCTCTTGGAAAGATAGAGGGAAACAATATCATTTCAATTCAAACTTTTCCAAGTAAAAAAGAGATTTATCCGGATGAATATCTGACAAAAAAAATTGCACACAGGCATTTTATTACTACCGAGGATGGTTCTTTCGGAGATAAAGGTAGCTATGTTACTACACTAAAAAGACTTTTAGACAATGATGTAAAAATTGACTATGTATTTGGCGGTGGAAAGCTTCCTACTATGAAGGCTGTTTCTACGATTTTAGCTATCAATAATATCGACAATCTTTTTACAACAAGACAAATGATGGTAGATGGTTCCGGCATGTGTGGTTCTTGCAGGCTATATATAGATGGAGAGATGAAACTCTCTTGTGTGGATGGTCCTATGTTTGACAGCAGAAAAGTTAACTGGACAAGAGCCATGAAAAGATACGGAATGTTTAAAAAAGAAGAAAAAATTGCAGACGAATATTATGAAGCTCACAAAGGAGGATGTGGACAATGCCAAAAATAAAACCTAGAGTTCCGATGGGGGAACAACCTCCCTTGCAACGAATAAAAAATTTTAAGTCTGTTCCTTACGGATACACAGAAGATGAGGCAGTAGAAGAAGCAGCAAGATGCATACAATGTAAAAAACCTTCATGCGAACCGGCTTGTCCTGTAAATATCGGCATCAAAGAGATGAATCTTTTGATTGCTGAGCGTAAATTTGAAGAAGCTTGCTTGCTAGTCAAAGAAGATAATTCTTTTCCCGCTTGTTCAGGAAGAGTTTGCCCTCAAGAAAAACAGTGTGAAGGCGACTGTATTTTGAAAAAATTTGATGAACCCATTGCTATAGGTAAGCTAGAAGCTTTTATAGCTGACTGGGGAGCAAAACATAAAGTAGAAGTAGAAGAAACCATAGCTAACAATGAAGACAAACATGTAGCAATCGTAGGTTCTGGACCTGCTGGACTTGCATGTGCTGCAGAATGCAGAAAATATGGATATGCAGTAACCATATATGAAACGCTTCATAAAGCAGGCGGTGTACTTCAATATGGCATCCCTGAGTTCAGACTCCCAAAAGATATAGTTGATGCGGAAGTAAAAAAACTAGAAGAAAAAGGTGTAGAAATAGTCCTAAACCATACGGTTGGACAAAATATATATTATTATGAATTAGTATCTCAAAATGATGCCGTGTTTTTAGCTATGGGCGCAGGTGCTCCAAAATTCATGGGAATACAAGGAGAAAATCCACTTGACGGTGTTTACTCTTCAAATGAGTTTCTAATCCGTGCAAACCTGATGAAAGCATACAAATTTCCGCAGTGGGATACGCCTATCGATGTAGGTAAAATCGTAGCGGTATTGGGGGCAGGCAATGTTGCCATGGATGCAGCAAGGACAGCTCTTAGATTAGGTGCTGAGGAAGTCCATATTATATACAGAAGAACAAAAGAGTATGCTCCGGCTCGGGCAGAAGAACTTCATCATGCACTTGAAGAGGGTATTATATTTCACGAATTGGTTAATCCTGTCAGATTTCATGGAAATGACCAAGGTTTTATAGATTATATGGAACTTGTTAAGATGGAACTTATCGAAGGAGAAGATGGAAAATTGCATCCTACACCTATCAAAGACAGTAGTTTTTATATGGGAGTGGATACAGTTATTGAAGCCTTAGGAACTGTGCCAAACAGACTATTCTTAGATAGAGCTCCCGAAATTAAAAGAGATAAAAAGGGCGTAATAATTGTGGATGAAAACCACATGACAAGCGTAGAAGGAACTTTTGCCGGCGGCGATGCTGCCAGTGGCGCAGCTACTGTTATAAAAGCCTTGGGAGAAGGTAAAAGGGCGGCAAAATCTATTCACACATATATAAGTTCACACGACGACTAATAAAACCTCCTAAATGATATTAAGGGTTAAATTGAATTTAACCCTTAATATCCCAATTTATTACCCTTGCACAAGTAGCCCTATAGTACAAAATAGCTTTAGCCTACCGTGTTTTTAATGTACTATATTATTAAATTCTGCACTTTCCAACCAGCTTTCCGGTTCTGCTACGAAGTGAGCCAAATTCAACATTAACTCATGATGTTTTTTCTCTTCAGAAGCAATCTTTAAAAAAGCTTCTTTTGCTTTAGGATCAGTCATCTCTTCTGCTTTTTGCATATAAAATTCATATGCTTTATCTTCTATCTCTGCTGCTTTATGATAAAACTCAACCTGCTTATCACTAAAATGGTAAGGTCTTTTATCTTCTTTAATACCAGAAAATAATTTTTTAACATTTTCTGAGATATCAAAATGAGCAAAATCACTAGCATCGCTGGTTTCAGCCATCTTTTTAAATGCCTTATAATGTTTAACTTCTTCATCAGCCATCATTATAAGCACAGTTTTGATTCGCTCATCAGATTCGCTATGAGCCATATCTCTATACAGCTTATCTGATTCTAACTCCATTTGCATTGCATATTCAAAAGCATTTTTCATTTACTTATCCTTTGTCTTAATTTTATACTATTGTATCTAAAAGAAATGAGAAATGCATAGCAATAATTAAAAAAAATATACATAGATTAAATTTCACAAGCATTTTTTACTATATCTATGCCGTATTTATCTCTAAGTGTCTGCATACAATTTCCTAATTTTCCAAATTTTCTATCTTCTTCGTAAGTTAAAATATTAAATGATTTTTGTTTATATTCCATAAAATTTGACACTGAAATCCCGATATATATGATCTTATGAGCCTTATAAATATCTATTTTATCAAATATATCGGCTATCAAAATCTTAAAAAATTTTTCATTAAAAAGCCTGTCTATTGTGATTCTATACTTTTGTCTCAAAAAATCCTGATATTTGATTTTCAAAAAAAATGTTGTTGGATTCAAACCAAATTTCAAAATTGTATATGATAGATTTCTCGCTAATATCAATACCCTCCTTTTTACTTCAGCTCTCTCTTTTATAGGATCAAAAGTTCTACTTATGCCTATAGATTTTCTTGGCTGAGATAAAACGACAGGCTCACCATCTTCCCCTAAAACTCTTTTATATAGCTGGATACCCGGTTTCTACCAGGAGTAAAAAAGATCTTTTGCATTTTTTATCTCTCCAAGTTTTTCTATACCTCTGCTTTGCAATCTTTTTTTGTACCCTTTGGCGATGCCCGGAAATTTTTGTATGGGAATATCTTTTATAAAATCGCTCCATTACTCCTTTTTCACCTCTCTTACACCAAAAGGCTTGGCACTGCTTGTTACAAGTTTTGCCGCCCATTTTGAATTTGCTATTCCTATGGTTATGGGCAACTTAAACTTTTCGTATATCTCTTTTTTTAAATTATTACAGAAATCAAACAAATCTTCATCTTTAACCCAACCACTAAGATCCCCAAAAAACTCATCTATGCTGTATTGTTCAATCAGCGGGATTTTCAACTTTAAAAATTCATATAAGTTATGAGAAAATTCATGATACAAAAGATGATTTGGAGTCAACACCAGCAAAGGTGGACACATCCTTAAAGACTCTCTTATGGTCATACCTGTTTTTAACCCATACTCTCTAGCCTCATAAGAAGCTGTGGTTATAATTCCTCTTATCTTTATCTTATTTTCACTATTTTCAACAAAAAAAGAGTTAAAATCCTCTTTTTCTTTTTTGTTTTCAGGATAAAAGAGATTTGGCACAAAAGCACCTTTGTTTTTATCATACAGTCTTCTACTGTGGAAATTTTTACTAAATATCTTCGCATCGCTCCTGCCTCCCACTGCTATCGGTTTCCCGCACAATTTTGGATTTATCGCTCTTTCGCAACTTGCAAAAAAACAATCCAAATCAAGATGTATTTTCATTTTTATCCTATTTTTTTCACAATTATCCTGTATTTTTGATATAATTATTAAATTAATTGATATATTTATCAATTCAGGAGAAATTATGGATTTCAACAGTGTGATAGAAAAAATCAGGATGCACATGCAGCAATCGCAAAAGAAAAAGATTTACGACAGTGACATAGCCGATGCTTTAGGTATTTCAAAAGAACATTTTTCAAGATCTAAAAAAAGTGACAATATACCCCTTAAGCCGATTATTGAGTTTTGTGCAAAAGAAAATATAGTGATAAATTATATACTTTTTGACCAATCTCCAGAATCTTTAATGACGCCAACTCAAAAACTCATAACCATAAAATACTTCAAAGCGATAAACACTTCAGCTGGATGGGGAGCTATAAACGAGAATGAAGAGTTTGAAACCATAACCATAGATGAAACGCTGGCATCAAAACTTGGAGGAAGGGGAAAACTCAAAAATATAGAAGCTATCAATGTTACAGGTGATTCGATGGAGCCAATCATAAAAAATGGCTCAATTATCTTTATAGATAGAGCTCAAATCACCGTGGTAAAAGATAAAAAAGAGATTTTCGTGCTTCAAACTCCCGGTGGAACACTTGTGAAAAAACTTGATATTACAGCCAATGGAAAACTAAAACTTATATCTCAAAATGAAGATTATAATACAGAAATCATAGATTTAGACGAAGCAGTTATCATAGGAAAAGTTTTAGGGGTTACGCAACATTTGTAACTGATTTGTGATATACTTTTCTTTATGAAAAATCTAACAAAAAAATCACATTATGATGTCGTCATAGTAGGCTCTGGTCCTGCTGGGTTGGGAGCTGCTTTTAAGCTGGCAGAAAACTCTGATAAATCCATATTGCTTGTTGAAAAAAAGAAGATAAGCTCGGGCGGTCTTAGAAACGACTGCAAACAAAATTATACTTTTCCTGTCGGTTTTCCATTTGAGCATTGGAGCAAAGAGGAGACTGAAATACTGCTCGAAGAAGTTAAAAATCATTTAAATCCCGACATAGAAAAAAGATTTAATATCGACAAATACACCAAAAGAGCTAAAAAAATCGGAGTCGAAATACTCTCTATTGACCAAGCACATGTAGGGACCGACAAATCTTCTGCTCTTATAACATCACTCATAAAAAAACTTGAAGCTCTACATGTAGAGGTTGCTTTAAAAACAGAAGTACAAGAAGTTGTGCCAAATACTAAAGAGATAATTTTAACAAATGGCTCTATTATCTCATTTGACAACTTGATTTTAGCCCCTGGCAGAGCTGATTACGGTTGGCTTCAAGATCAGTTAAATACTCTGCATGTAGAGTATCATGACAACATAGTAGATATCGGTATAAGAGTAGAAACAAAAGAAGAGTATTACCCGATAGTAAAAGATTATTATGACCCTAAAATACTTTTTCCAAACAAGGTGAGAACATTTTGTACTAATTCCGGCAATGCCCACATAGTTAGGGAAAAATACAAAGGCTACTACTCTATAAACGGGCACTCTCTCTCAAAAGAGAGTAAGCCAAACGGGCTTGTTAATTTTGCACTTTTAAAAACTATCCGTTTAACTGAGCCTGTTGTAAGCGGACAGCAATTTGGAACAATTTTAGGACAAATGGTTATGCAGTTAAGCGGTGGCTCAGTCATCATGCAAAGAGTTGGAGATTTTAGACTAGGCTCAAGAAGTAAAAAAGAGACTTTTAACAGCGATTTATACGACTTTGAACCGACTTTTAAAAGTGCAGTTGCTGCTGACTTGTCTTTGAGTATGCCGGCAAAAATCCTAAGAGATATCTGGAAAGCCCTTAAGATGCTTGATACTATTATACCCGGTGTTTTACACCCTTCGACTATACTTTATTATCCTGAAATCAAAACATACTCTAACAAACCCAAGTTTATAAATAAAAATTTTATGGTAAAAGAAGGCTACTATATCATTGGGGATGCCGCGGGAACCAGCCGGGGAATCACAGCTGCCTGCGCTTCTGGCATACGAGCTGCAAATGGAATACTGACAAAATAAATTTTACTAAACCCATTAACTTATTATTAACAAAGGAGTATTATACTAGAATTCTAATAAGATAAAATCTATCCTATTAGAATAAAGGAGATTATTTATGGAAAATAAAGTTGTAAAAGATACTATATCAAGCGACTATGCCTTGGGCTTTGAAACTATGGTTCAGTCTGATACATTTCCAAAAGGTTTAAACGAAAATGTTATAAAAGCGATATCAAAAAAGAAAAACGAACCGCAATGGCTACTTGATTTTAGATTAAAGGCTTATAAAAAGTGGCTTACTATGGAAGAGCCTAACTGGGCCGATTTAAAATATGATAAGATAGATTATCAAGATATCAGTTACTTCTCGGCTCCAAAAAAAGCCCCTAATTCTTTAGATGAAATTGACCCAAAAATATTAGAAACTTATGAAAAACTAGGGATTCCGCTAGAGGAGCAAAAAGCATTGTCCGGAATCGCAGTTGACGCTGTATTTGATTCGGTTTCGGTTAAGACGACATTTCAAGAAGAGTTAAATGAAAAAGGCATAATATTTTGCCCGATTAGTGAAGCAGCCCAAAAACACCCTGAGCTTTTGAAAAAGTATTTAGCTTCAGTCGTACCATACAATGACAACTTTTTTGCGACACTAAACTCAGCTGTTTTCACTGATGGATCTTTTGTTTACATACCAAAAAATACAAGATGCCCAATGGAATTATCTACCTATTTTAGAATAAATGCACTAAATACAGGGCAATTTGAAAGAACACTGATAATAGCTGACGAGGGAAGTTATGTATCCTACAATGAAGGCTGTTCGGCTCCTACTCGCGATGAATCACAACTTCACGCGGCAGTAGTTGAATTGATAACCTTAGATAATGCACAGATAAAATACTCCACAATACAAAACTGGTATCCCGGCGACGAAAACGGCAAGGGCGGAATTTTTAATTTTGTAACAAAAAGAGCATTATGCAAAGGTGTAAACTCAAAAGTTTCTTGGACACAGGTCGAAACCGGCTCTTCTTTGACATGGAAATATCCTAGTTGTATTTTAAAAGGCGACAATAGTGTCGGAGAGTTTTACTCTGTTGCACTTACATCTTTGGCTCAGCAGGCAGACACGGGCTCCAAAATGATACACTTGGGCAAAAACACAAAATCAACTATCATATCAAAAGGTATCTCTGCCATGCACGGGGTAAACGCTTATAGAGGATTGGTAAAAGTGGGCAAAAATGCCGATAATGCCAGAAACTTTTCACAATGCGATTCACTTCTGATTGGCGGAACATGCACAGCAAATACCTTTCCGTATCAAGAAGTCAACAATAAAAGTGCAAACATAGAGCACGAGGCTACTACCTCAAAGATTAGTGATGAGCAGTTGTTTTATATAAAGCAAAGAGGAATCGAGGAAGAGGACGCTGTTTCACTTATAGTAAACGGCTTTTGTAAAGAAATTTTAGAAGTACTGCCTATGGAATACGCAGTTGAAGCCAAAGCGCTTCTTAGTATTTCGCTAGAAGGGAGTGTAGGATAATGGGAGAAAAAATGTTAAAGATAAAAAATTTACATGTAAGCATAAAAGATAAAGAGATATTAAAAGGTTTGGATTTAGATATAAAACCAGGTGAAGTTCACGCCCTTATGGGAACTAATGGGGCTGGGAAATCAACTCTTGTTAAGACATTGAGTGATCATTTTGATTGTGAAGTGACAAAAGGAACTATGGAATACAAGGGGAAAAATTTACTGGATTTAGATGCGAGTCAAAGGGCAAATGAGGGTATTTTTATGAGTTTTCAAAACCCAACGGAGATTCCCGGAGTAAACAACATGTACTTTCTGAAAACTGCACTTAATGCAAAAAAAGCTTATCTTGGCGAAGAAGAGATGAATGGTGCGGAATTTTTAAAGCTTGTCAGAAAAAAAACAAAAGAGTTTGGGATAGATCCTGCTATGCTGAAAAGAAATGTAAATGAAGGTTTTTCAGGAGGAGAAAAGAAAAAAAGCGAATTGCTTCAAATGGTTGTTTTAGAGCCTGATTTGATTTTGCTTGATGAGATTGACTCTGGTCTTGATGTAGATGCCATAAAGACGATAGCACAAGGGGTTAATTCACTTTTGGACGGAAAGCGTTCAGTGCTTATGATAACACATTATGATAGATTGCTGGAGCTTATAAAACCTGATTTTGTCCATATCTTAAAAGATGGTAAAATTATCGAAAGCGGAGATTACTCTTTGGCGCTGAGAATAGATGAGCAAGGTTACGAGGGGTTAGGAATCAGGCATGAAACCAAGTGAATTTAACAATTACACCAATATCCGTGATAAAAAATCACTTTTGAAATTAAATGATATTGGATTACCGACAAAACAAACGGAAGCTTTCAGGCATTTTAATATAACCAAACTTCTCTCAAAAGAGTATAGTTTGGATTTTAAAAGCAATTTTTGCCCTTATGAAAAAGATGATGGCTTTTATACGATTATCATAAACAACGGTATCATAGATACTATAAATTCAGATTTGCCAGATGGTATCAGCTTTGAGACAACAAACAAAAAAGAAGTTGATACTCTTGATTCTTTGTATTATCTTGGTGAAATCTTTTTAGAAAAGCAGCAAAAAATTATCGTTAAAAAAGAGTTGGATAAACCTCTTAAAATCGTGAATCTTTTTGTAGGTGAAGATCTATTTTTGCCGACTCATTTGACTATCTTGGCAGAAAAAGGCGTACATGTAGAAATTTTGGAAGTTTTTGACGATAGCGCACTGAAAAATTCGCTCATAAAGATAAACCGGGTTTTAAATACACACAAATATGCGCAACTTAACTATACAAAATTACAAGGTATAAAACAAGATAATAATATGATAGTAAACTACATACCAAAGCTTAAAGAAGGCTCTACATGTAGAGCGTCTTCTGTTGATTTGGGGGCTGGAACTTCTTTAAATATGTTTGACTTGATTTTAAATCACAAAAATAGTATATTCTCATTTGATGGCATCATTAAAATAACAGACAGACAAAAGGCCGGAAATATCTCATCAATGCTGCATGCAGAAGGTGAAACACAAAGCAGTTTTATCTGTAAGCACATTTTGGATGTTGAGGCATCTGCTCTTTTTGAAGTGCAAAGTACCGTAAATCAAGAGGCAAAATTTTCTAAGACTTTTCAAAACTCTCAAACAATACTTTTGGATGATGGACCTAAAATCAACGCCATACCTCAGCTTGTTTTGCACACAGATGAGCTCGAAGCTGCTCATGGAGCAACGAGTGGCTCACTTGATGAGGAGGCTTTGTATTATCTGATGAGCAGAGGAATAGAAGAAAAAATGGCGTCAAAAATTCTCATCAAAGCGATAGAACTGCAAGTTATAGATACTATTGAAAACACTCAAATTAGGGAGTTTGCATTGGATTTTTTACAAAGGTGATGAATGTATAAAAAATACTTTCCATATTTTAAAAACAGTAAAAATATTTATTTAGATACGGCAGCAACCGCTCAGAAGCCATCAATTGTTTTAGATGCGATAAATGAGTATTATACGCAATATTGCTCAAATACACACAGGAGTAATTTTGGAGATGCAAACAGAGCAACAACCGAGTTTGAGCACACAAGAGAACTGTTAAAAAATTGTATAAAGGCAAAAGAATCTAAAGAGATTATCTTCACAAAAGGAGTAACTGAGTCTTTAAATCTGGTTGCTTCATCATTTGTAAAAGACAGATTTGACACGGTCATAATCTCTTCGCTCGAACATCACTCAAATATAGTTCCTTGGCATATGCAAGAAAGAAGCTTGCATAAAGGGTTGGAAGTTGTAAATTGTGATGAAGATTTGACATTTGATATGGAGCATTTTGAAAATCTTTTGATACAAAACCCAAACTCATTTGTAAGTATTACGCATGTTTCAAATGCTTTTGGAAAACTGCATCCTCTAAAAAACATCATACAAACAGCACACAAATACGGAGCATTAGTGATGATAGACGGCGCCCAGAGTTTGCCACACTTCAATATCGATATGCAAGACATAGAAGCTGATTTTTACACTATATCCGGACATAAAACCTATGGCCCAACAGGTGTCGGGGCGCTTTATGTCAAGGCAAAACATTTGGAAAAATTAAGACCATATCAAACAGGTGGTGCAACAATAAAAGATGTGAGTTACGACAAAACCGTACTTTTGGATTCGCCATTTAAATTTGAAGCGGGAACTCAAAATATAGCTGGCATTATAGGGTTTGGAAAAGCTATTGAATTTTTACAAAATATAGAATATAAAAATATCATAAACTATGAAAATGAAATCTATGAATACCTGTATGAGAAGTTAGGAGAGATAAAAGATGTCATATTTTACACCGATTCTATAAACTCTATCGGCAGTTTGAGTTTTAATATAAAAGGCTTAATGGCTGAGGATTTAGGTATCTTGCTAGACAAGATGAAAATCAGTATTCGAACCGGCCATCACTGTGCACAACCTATCATGAAAAAATTAGGCATAAATGGCACGGCTAGAGTCAGCTTGGCTATTTATAATGACAAAAACGATATTGATATTTTTATAAAAGGCTTAAAAAGAGCTATAAAAATACTAAAGGATTAGACAAAATGAATATATTAGAAAAGCGCCTTGATGAAGTAGTTGAAGATTTTGATTTGTTTGATGATGAACTGGAAAAATATGAATATATAGTAGATTTGGGCAAAAGACTGAAACAAATCAGTGAAAACAACAGAAATGATGCCTATCTCGTCAAAGGATGCACATCTTCAGTCTGGATAATTCCCTCTTTGAAAAATGGGAAAATGATATTTGAAGGCGACAGCAATACTGTCATAGTAAAGGGTTTGGTTGCAATTTTGATCAAAATATTTTCAGATGCAACACCTAAAGAAATCCTTGGGTTTGATTTAAAACAGCTAAACAGATTAGGGCTGGCAGAAATCGTAACACCCACCAGACAAAACGGCTTTACAAGTATCGTGAACAAAATAATAGAATACGCAAAAGGAGTAAACCATGACTAAAGAAAAAGAAGCAGAACTAAAAGAGCAAGTGATTGAAACTATAAAAACCATATATGATCCGGAAATTCCTGTCAACCTTTATGATTTAGGATTGATATACGACATTCAATTTGAAGTTCTAGACAACTATACCCACTGCTTGATAGATATGACGCTAACTTCTCCAGGATGCTCCGTAGCAGACTCTCTAGTTGATCAGGTCAGACACTATACAAACTCAATAGATGAGATAGATGAGGCACATGTAAACCTTGTGTTTGATCCACCATGGGATACATCTAGAATCGGTGAGGAAGGAAAAGATCTTTTAGCGGTAAATGGGACTATCATTTAATCACATAAAAGGAGAATCTTCTCCTTAATACCCTGATCCGCGCAATCTTTTATAGTCATTGCAAGCTTTTTTGTATCCGAAGTCACAAGCTTTTTTATAGATGGCACTAGCTTTACCAAAGTACTTTTCACCAAGATTTTCATAAGTATAACCAAGATCAACGCAAGTTCCGATATCTTTTAAGTCACACGCTTTGGTAAGAGTGTCAAAAGCTTTATTTGCCAATTTCGGAAGTTTTTTTATACCACCGTTTTGTTGGATAAAATTCCAATATGCGCTTCCCAAACTTTTACAGCCTACTGCAGATTTGTCATCACAAGCTTTTTTCAGATAATTCATACCGACATCCAATCTTTTTTGATGCTCTTTTTCATCTTTTAAAGTAGGATTTTTTGTTTTTTGAAAATTGTACCACAAATTAGCCTCTTCTTCAAGAATAGCATTTCCAAGCACTATGCAACCTTTGTTATTACCACTATCACAAGCCTTTTTAAGCAAACCATACCCCTTGGTAAAGCTCTTTTCAATTGATAGCCCATGAACATACATGTAGCCTAGATTTACACAAGCATTAATCTCATCATCTTTGCAAGATTTAGCAAGAAGCTTCACCGCTTTATCATAATTTCCTTTTCTATACTCATTCATAGCATTTTTTGTGGTACTCATATCCGCATAAAGACTTACACTAAACAACAACAATATCCCTAAAATAGTTTTCATACACAACTCACTTTTTTGTTTGTATAATAACATAATATTTCCAAAATTTAGGTACAATAAATTTAAGCAATAAAACAAGGAAAATATTTATGTCATTTGAAAAACTAGGCTTAGTATCACAATTATGCGAAACTGTAGATAATTTAGGCTATATAAAAGCAACACCCGTGCAAAAGAAAGTTATCCCTTTGATTTTAGAAGGAAAAGATGTGATGGCAACGGCACAAACAGGGACTGGCAAGACAGCTGCTTATGCGCTTCCTATTTTGCAAATATTGAGTAAAAAGAAGATTAAAAAAGCAATTAGAGCACTGATTTTAGTGCCCACCAGGGAGCTTGCGGTGCAAGTTGAAAACAGTATCAAAAAGTATGGTAAAAACTTTGCATTGCAAAGTTGTGCAGTTTATGGTGGTGCCAAATTTACTCCACAAAGCAAAAAACTTGAACGAGGTGTTGATATCTTAGTTGCAACACCAGGGCGTTTACTAGAACATATCAAGCAGAGTAATCTAAATCTTTCTAAAGTAGAAATACTCGTTTTCGATGAATCAGATAGGATTTTAGATATGGGATTTTGGGAAGAAATTGTGACTATCTCAAAGATGATTTCTAAAAAACGACAAACTTTACTTTTTTCTGTTGAGCAAAGTAAATCTGTCAAAAGGTTTTCTGAGCTATCGTTGATAAAACCCATTAATGTTATCATAAATAACCAAGGTGATTTGGCAAGAAAAGTTAGGCAAACTATATACATTTGTGACCAAGAAAAAAAATCAGCGCTACTCTCCTTCATGATAGGTTCACGGAACTGGCATCAAGTATTAGTCTTCACAAAAACTAGAAAAAGTGCAGATGAGGTGGGAGCATACCTCAAAGAAAGTGGTTTAAAAACACTGATTTTACACGGTGATAAAGCCCACTCTAAACGAACCAAAGCACTTAGGGATTTTAAAGCTGGAACAATTCGTGTTCTTGTAGCCACAGATATAGCTTCAAGAGGTCTAGATATTGAGGAACTCCCTCATGTTATCAATTATGAGTTGCCCGCAGACGCAGAAGACTACATCCACCGAATCGGACGAACAGGCAGAGCTGGTAGTAAGGGAGAGGCTATCTCTTTAGTTTGCAAAGAAGAAAGAAGTGTTTTAAAAGATATTGAAAAACTACTAAAATATGGGCTTAAAGTAGAATTTTTTGAAGGCTTCGAGCCCCAAGAATGGCTCAAAAAAGAAGCTAACAAACACACAATCAAAGCCAAAATCGAGCGAAGCAATGAAAAAAGAAAAAAAACGGCAAACAATGTTGTAGGTATGAGAAGAAAAAAAGCAAATAATAGAAACGCAAAGAAAAAAGAAACTATCAGGAAAAGAAAAGGTTAATTAAATGAAACATATCATCGTAGGAACTGCCGGACATGTTGATCATGGAAAAACTGCTCTTATAGAGGCTTTAACAGGATTTGCAGGAGATAGTTTAGCGGAAGAAAAAAGACGAGGGATCACGATAGATCTAAGTTTTTCTCATATAAAAAATTCGGACACAAATGTTGCTTTTATAGATGTTCCGGGGCATGAAAAACTCCTTAAAAATATGATTGCGGGTGCTTTTGGATTTGATGCAAGCATGGTTGTAGTTGATGCCAACGAAGGATTGATGCCTCAAAGTAAGGAACATTTAGACATACTAAATCTTTTGCGTGTAAAAAATATCATAATAGTTTTAACCAAATGTGATTTAGTCAATGATGAAATTATACAAGAAAGAGAAAAAGAGATAAAAGAGCACATAAAGAGCCTAGAGAATATAGAAATTTATGATTTTTGCAAAGTAAGTATATACGATAAAGATTCTGTGCAAAAATTAAAGAAAGTTCTCCTTTCACTTCCTTTAACACAGAGAAAAAGCAATGGCTTTTTTAGATATTATGTGGATAGATCTTTTTCTCTCAGTGGCGTTGGTCAAGTTGTCACAGGAACACTACTTGATGGTGAAATCAAAGTTGGAGATAAAATTTTTGCACCTGAAATCGGTAGTGAATTTAAGATAAAAAACTTACAAGTTCACGACAGAGATGTGGGTAGTGCGTCAATTTCTCAAAGAACAGCTATAAATCTGCAAGGCAGTACTAAAAAACCTTTAAAAAGAGGCACTCTGCTTTGCAAAAAAGGATTTATCAAAGGGTTTAACAGTGTAGATGTTTTCTTACAAAGTTCTAGCGACAATACAATCAAACACAACACTACTTTGCAAGTCTTTATAGGAACCAAGCAGACAGAAGCCAAAGTTTTACTCTTAGAAGAAACCAAGTCAGCAAAAGAGGGTTTTGCTACTTTGCATTTTAAACAAAAAATCTTTTTAGTTCACAATGAACCTTTTATACTTGCAAACGCCGGAAGAATTCTTGGTGGAGGAAAAGTCCTTAACCCGATAAATGATCCCTTAAAAAAGAGAAAAAAATTAGATTTGCTAACTGCATTAAAAGAAGATGATTTTAAAAGTGCTTTTTCATTTCTCTGTTCCATCCATAAGCGAGGATTTGGCCTTATATCATCAAATCAAAGATTTGGACTAAGCCACGATGATGCCATAGCGTTTGCAAAAACACTAGATAATGTATTTGTTGATGATAAAAATCTTGTCATCTATCCGATCGGTATTAAAGATGAATTAGAAAATCTAATCAAAAAAATATATCAAAAAAATAGTTATGCACTTTTATCGGCAAATTCACTCTCACTCAAGCTAAAGTGGGCAAGTGCAAACCTACTTCAAGATGTTTTGAATAAACTCTGCAAAGAAAATTTTCTTGCATATGAAAATGGAATATACAAAAATGCAAATATTGTGATAAAAAATATTGACTTACATCTGCAAGAAAAAATTTATAAAATTTTAAGCAAATCCGACATAACTCCAGATGCACCATATAATATCTATGACAATTTGGATATAGACAGAAAAATGGGAGATAATGCACTTAAAAAACTAACAAGAGCAAAAAAAGTCGTTCGCTTAGCGCATAATATTTTTGTTGAAACAAATGCCTTAAGCCAAATTATCTCAAAATTAAGAGAGATTATGACTAGAGAAGGCGGAGTTGATGTGGCCTCACTTAAAAAACATTTTAATATAAGCAGAAAATACCTTGTTGCATATCTTGATTATCTAGACAATTTCGATGATGTAAAAAAAGAAAACAATAGAAGATATTTATGAATTATTTATCAAACCGATGTAAAATTTTAACAAATAAAGGTTACAGATATGAAAAAAAATATAATTTTATCTATTTTGTTGGCATCGTCAACACTTTTCAGTGCTACAAATGAAGAAATTATTGCCCATTTTAAATCTAAAATTAATGTTCCAAATATATCAGTTAAAATAACATCAAGAAAGACGGTAGATGACAATCTTGATTATGTAACTATCTTTATTACCGATGGCAAAGAGGCAGAAAATATATCTGTGTTTACTAGTGGAAACTATATCTATCCAGATGTTATTGATATAAAAAGCGGAATTAACTTAAAAGATAAAATACAAAAAGAAGCTATAAATAAAAAGATAGCAAAAATTTATAGAAACGAAGACCCAAAAAACATCATATCTCTAGGTAGCGACACAAACAAGGAAACCATGGTCATTTTTTCTGATCCAGAGTGCCCTTTTTGCAAAAAAGATCTTGCCAATATTGAAAAAACACTTAAAAAATACAATATAAAGATGATTTTTACTCCTGTTCATGAAAAAAGTGCACTTGAAAAATCTTATTTGATTTACAGAGACACCAAAAATGCAAAAAATGATGCACAAAAAATTAAAATAATTAGAAAATATTTTAATTCTGATTTAGATGAAAAGGTAAGCGATAAGAACATTAAAAAAATAGATGAATTAAGAAATAAATACTTTAAGGCAGGAATTAACGGCACCCCATATAAAGTGATGGAGAAAGAAATAAAATAATTTTATGATATAATTGGTGGTTTTATCTTTATATTAGGCAAAATCATGGAATCTAACCTCTACGCTATAATTATCGTGGCTATTATAACTATAGTCATATTGCTGTATATCGTAACAATACAAAATAAAAAGATATCAAATATCACAGACCAACTCAACGACTATGAAAAATACAAAAAATTTATAAATGCTTTCCCTTCGCCCGTTTTTTATAGAAATTTTAATGGTGACATAATATATACTAATCCTTCTTTTGATATATCTTTCGGTAGCAATAAAACCAAGATCATAAAAACTCTCACTACCCTCTTAAAAAAACCTTTGGAACAACTAGAATTAAACTATGACAACGACAAACAAAAAAGAGCCATAATATTTACTTCAAATTTATATGATAAAGACCTCCATATTGAAGGTAAAATCAGTACAATTTTTGATATAGATAATTTTAAAAAAGATATAACTTCTCTTTTGGCTTTAAGGCGAAGATACTCTCTTGCCGTTGAAGGTCCAAAATTTGGATTGTGGGATTGGGATATACTAGCCAATAATTTTTATTCTTCCAATAGGTGGAAAAAAATTATGGGTTATTCTGACAGTGAAAAGCCAAATAACTTAAATTCTTGGTTAAAATTAGTTGATATACGCGATATGGCAAGAGTTAACGAGGCATTAAATAAGCATCTATCAGGACTGAATGATATGTTTGATATTGAACACAGGATAAGATTAAGCAATGGATCAAAGTGGGTACATGTTAGAGGTAAAGCTCTTTTTGATGACAAAATTGCAACGAGAATGACCGGACTGATAGCAGACATAAGCCCAAGAAAAGAAGCTGAAAGAATACTCAGTAAAAACCAAAGACTTTTTGCATCTTTTATTGAAAATTTACCTGGAATTGCTTTTATAAAAGATGCTAGCAGTAAATATGTTTATATAAATAGAAATTTTGAAAATCTAATAGAATATAAAGAGTGGAAAAACAAAACTCCTCAAGATATTTTTGATAAAAAAACAGCAATGAGCATACTAGAAAATGATAAAAAAACCATTTTACACGGTCATCAACAATGTTTTGAAACCATATCAAACTCAAATGGAAAACAAAAACGATTTCAATTATATAAATTTACCATAAATGACGAAAATGGGGAAAAATTTTTATGTGGTTTTGGAATCGAACTAGTAGAACACTAACAATACCTTTGAAATTTATATAAAATAGTTGTATCATTGCAAATAAGAAAAAGGATTTTATATGTTTTTTACAAAAAAAGAAAATAACGAGATGATTGAAATAGAAGAAAAAATCAACAAAGATATTCAAGGAATTATCAACAACAATGGTCTTCATCAACTCTATAGGCAAAAAGCTCGCGACGCAAAAACACTAAAAGAGAAAATTGATATAGTCATCAATACAAGAGATCATCAAGTATATATGTGGAAGGAATTTAAGAAAGATTTTCCTGTAGCATTTTTTGCAATAGACAAAGACAAAAATATAGTCGAGCACAACAGAGTTTTTGAATCACTCACCGGTTTTAACCATAATGAGATTTCCAACAACAAAGGCGGTGCAATCTTGTGGCCAACCAATCCAGCAGATTGTCAAGTATGTGCTCTTGCTGCGAAACACATAAATTCTAAAAATCCCGGAGAAGGTTACGCAAACATAATATCAAGAAACGGTGAAAAAATACCGGTATTTGCCTACATAGTTCCAATTTTTCTAAATGGAGAGTTAGAAAAGGCCTTTATCTTACTAAGAGATCAAAGAGATGAGATTAAAAATAGAAAATCCTATATGACTGAGCAAATTAATCCGATAACAAATATACTGCAAAGTATAGCTCAAGGAGATATATCGGGCAGTTTAACTCTGAGTGATAAGAGTGAATTAAAAGAGCTAGAAGCACCTATAAATACTATAATTTCGACATTGCAAGATATAACATCTAAAATCTTAACATCTGCTATAAATGCCTCTAAAATAAGTAATGACACAATGACAACACTTGATGATACCCAAAGATGGAATCAAGAAGTTTTTCAACCAAATCAGTTTGAACTCACTGACAAAGCACATGAATTAGAAAATTCAATTTTAGAAATCCAAAATATGGTAGGATTGATAGAGGAAGTCAGCGACCAAACAAATCTACTTGCTTTGAATGCTGCCATAGAAGCTGCACGAGCAGGAGAACACGGAAGAGGTTTTGCGGTTGTTGCCGATGAGGTACGAAAGCTAGCAGAGCGAAGCCAAAAATCAACAGATGAAATCAAAGCAACTATATCAGTCATAAAAAATAATACGGCAACGATGGTATCGAATATAACAGAAACAAAAGAAGAAGCTTTGAAATTAACAAATAGTTTAGAAGAGATGAATAATAGCTTTTCAAATATCGAAGAAGATATGAATTCGCTCAAGCAAGCAACAGAGATATTTAAACTATAACGCAAGACAAGCTCTTTTTAATAAATATTTAAGTATAATACTCGCCAATTCAGAACTTCTTAAGAGAACTTCTTCAAAAACCTGCCGAGATTTGGGATACCGAGCGAGTATGTAGGTTTTTTACATACTAGTTTACAGGTTTACCAAAAACAATTTAAACTTAATAATTTTTATGTAGTAAAGTAGATATATTTATATTTCACTTTGCAATCAGTTTTCTTTTTAGTTATGAAAAATCAAACAAAAAGAGAAAAATATGACAACAACCTTTGATAAATTTAATTTAAACAAAGACATCTTAAAAGCAGTGGTAGAAGCTGGCTTTAGAGAACCAAGCCCCGTTCAAAATGAGGCAATTCCACTCATTCTTGAAGGAAATGATATAGTTGCACAAGCACAAACAGGCACAGGAAAAACTGCTGCTTTTGGTCTTCCTTCTATGAGTATGATAAATCCGGATGAAAAAAGAGTGCAAATTTTAGTCATCACTCCAACTAGAGAATTAGCAACACAAGTCAGTGACGAGTTATTTACTTTAGGAAGATTTAGAAATATAAAAACCGTAACCATTTATGGCGGATCTTCTTATAATAGGCAAATAGGACTTATAGAAAAAGGAGCAAGTGTAGTCGTGGCAACTCCGGGACGAATGCTTGATCTTTTAAAAAATGACAGACTCAAAAACTTTACTCCTCAAATTGTTATCTTAGATGAAGCAGACGAGATGCTTGATATGGGATTTTTGGAAGATATAGAAAATATACTGAAATTTCTTCCTGCACAGAGACAAACACTACTTTTTTCGGCAACTATGCCTGAACCTATCCAAAGATTGGCAAAAAGAAGATTAAATGATCCGAAATTTGTAAGTATTACGCCAAAAGAACATACAACCAACGAAGATATTGAGCAACTATACTATGTGATAGAAGAGAGAGAAAGAGATAATGCGCTTATTAGACTTTTAGATTCACTTGAGCCTGTAAAATCTATCGTATTTTGCAGAACAAAAAAAGAAGTAGATCGTGTTTCTACCCAACTCATGGCTATCGGATATTCTGCTAGTGGATTACATGGTGATATGGAACAAAACCAAAGAGAAAGCGTCATCAAGGCATTTAGAAATTCACAAATAGAGATGCTCGTAGCAACTGATGTTGCAGCGCGTGGTTTAAATGTGACTGATATCTCTCATGTATTCAATTTCCATATGCCTTTTTATCCTGAGAGCTATGTTCACAGAATCGGAAGAACAGGAAGAGCAGGAAAGAAAGGAACTGCTATAACTCTAGTAACACCTATGGAATACCACAGTATGCAAAGAATAGCAAAAAAAGTGGGAACAAATATAAAGTTCAAAATGGTTCCGACTCTAAGTGATGTAAAAGAATCTCAACTGACAAAAATGGCAAACGAGATAGAAAATACATCTTTACATGAAAATGCACAAAAAATTCTTGATATATTAGGTGACGATATAAACCTTAGTAAAATTTCACTAAAACTTATCTCAATGCTTATAAATAAAAACTCTCTGCAAGGTCCAAATAAAATTGGCTTTGACCAAAAAACTCTATCAAATCTCGTAAAAAGACTAGACGATAGAAACAACAGAGACAGAAATAGAGGTGGCAATAGAGGCGGAAGAGGCAGAAGCAGAGGAAATGATAGAAATAGAAATTCTTCAAGAGACAGAAGACCCAGAAGTCGAAATAGATAATAGACACTCTGGTATATCATATGTTTCTCACATATTTTAAATAAAAATTACATTCTTATATTACTTGGCAAATTAATTAAATTTGCCAAGTAAAACTATAAAGCATAATTATAATAATTTACAATTATACATAATAACCTATCACAAACACTCAACAATAGATACTTTTACATTAATCTAGGATAACTATCTTTAAATAATATAATTAATAATTATTTTAATATATTCTAAAAAATTGACGAATTGACGAAAAAAGTATTTCTTTTTTTTTATTTTTTATTGTACAATTCCTCAATTTTTTGGAGGTAATAATGAAAAAACTAATTTTAGTGGGATTAAGCGCGTCAATACTTCTTGCCACAAATGGGGATAATTTAATCGGTCTTGGTGCAAAATCAAGGGCAATGGGTGGAGTTGGAATTGCTACATATTTTGGAGCAGAAAATGTCTTAGTAAATCCTGCGATGATAGCCAAAAGCAAGGAGATGCAAGTAGATTTTGGGGCAACTCTTTTTATGCCGGATGTTCAAGCAAACGAAGTTAAAAGTGATGCCGATATGAGTATTATGCCTGAGGTATTCTCATCTATGAAAATAAATGAAAACTGGGCTTTTGGTGTAGGTATGTTCGGAGCTGCCGGTATGGGTGTTGATTACAGAGGTCATCCAGACTTGATGGATGCTAGAACAAACTTAATGCTTATGAAGTTTGCTCCAACTTTAGCTTACCATACAGACGGTTTTTCAGCAGGTTTTGCACCAGTTATCCAATATGGCTCACTTGATATCGCATACAATATGCACAATTTTGGCGGAAGTGGAATAAACCAAGTAGGCTCTGGCTCAAGTGATCACTTTGGTGTAGGTTTTGCACTGGGCATGAGTTATGATATAAATCAAGATTTAACTATGGGGCTTGTTTACAAATCTAAAATAAGTATGACTTATAAAGGCACATTAAGTACAGCGTCGGCTCCTTTTGTCGGATTTGGAATTTTTCCTGCCACATTTGCAGATGATTTGGCTCAACCGGCAGAATATGGATTAGGTTTATCTTATAACATAAACAACTTTAACATCTCTTTTGACTACAAAAAGATTAAATGGGGAAGTGCAGACGGATATAAAGACTTTGGATGGAAAGATCAAAATATTTACGCTCTTGGTGGAAAATATGAAAAAAACGGTACTTGGTACAGCGTTGGATACAACCATGCAACAACGCCAATAACCAAGTATGCAGGAACAACTCCGCAAGGACAAGCTTTGAATCTATTTAATTACCTAATGTTCCCGGCAACCAGTGAAGATCACTTTACTGCCGGAGCAGGAACTAGTATCACTAAGAATTTATCTTTAGATTTTAGCTTGGTGTATTCTCCTAGCAACACATGGACGGTCAATACAATGATTGGGCCATTGACAGTGAAGCACTCTGAAACATCAGCTGAATTATCTATGAGATATGATTTCTAAGAAAGAGGCATAAATTGAAAAAAGTAATATTTAAAGACAAATATCCGGTTTACACAACTGAAATTTTAAAGGAAGAAAGCAGATTTAATTCAACCGATGAAATAATTGAATACTTAAAAGAAAAGGTTGAAAAACACTGCATAGCATCATATATAACTGTTTTTGATCACTATTCTCATACAAAATGTTTAAGTGGGCACAAAATACTTGAAGGCATAATTAATGCCAAAAATATTATATTTTGTTTTGGCAAGGAGATACCAACTCCCAAAATCTTGGCGGTTCGTCCTAGGTCCATAGGTGTATGTGAATTTACAGACAAATTTGAGATAAACTTTCTTGAAGCCCCGAAAGAAGGACTCCAAAAAGAGCTAGAAGAGTGGATAGAAGAATTAAGGAAATAATCGCCTACATGTAGGGATAAAAATCCCTACATGTAGCTAATTTCTGTTTTTAAAATCCTCATACCCAAATCTTTTTACGATTTTTAATTCACCATCTTTTTTCAAAACTCCAAGAGATGGAAGTTTTATACCGTTAAATGTTGTATTTTTCACAATCGTATAATGAATCTGATCTTCAAATATGATTTTATCGCCAATTTTTAGAGGCTTGTCAAACGAATAATCTCCCATAATATCGCCTGATAAACAACTGTTCCCGGTTAGTTTATAAGTATGAGATTTTGCTCCTGCCTCACTTGCGCCTCTCACTTTCGCACGATATGGCATAGCTAGAGTATCTGGCATATGTGCTTCAGCCGAAGTATCAAGCACGACTATATCCATATCATTATGAACTATATCCAACACGGTTGAGATTAAAAATCCACACTCCCAACCTACTGCCTCACCGGGCTCAAGAAAGACTTCTACTTTATATTTATCTGCAAAGCTAGATATAAGTCTTATCAGCTTATCAACATCATAACCATCTTTTGTTATATGATGCCCTCCGCCAAAATTTACCCACTTTAAATCATAGATATATTTACCAAATTTATCTTCGATTACCTCAAGAACACTCTCTAACTCATCAGCGCCTTGTTCGCAAAGTGCGTGAAAATGAAATCCTTCAACCCCATCAAGAAAATCTTCTCTAAATTCTTTTTTCGTAACTCCAAAGCGACTATATAAGCCACAAGGATTATACAGCTCAACCGGAGCAGATGAGACTTCAGGGTTTACTCTTAAGCCACAGGATGCTTTTTTGACAGCTTTGGTTTTATATTTTTGCCACTGGGCAAAAGAGTTAAATACTATATGTTTTGATAAATCTCAGATTTCATCAATCTCATCTTCTTTAAAAGCCGGAGAATAGGTATGGGTAGGTCCGCCAAATTTTTCTTGTGAAAGCTTAGCTTCCCAAAGACCGCTTGCGCAACAACCATCCAAATATTTTGATATTAACGGCTCAAGATGATAAAATGAAAAACCTTTTAGAGCCAAGAGTATCTTTGCCCCACTTTTTTGTTTTACATGTGAGAGAATTTTTAAATTATTCTCTAGTAGTTCCTCTTCGCAAATATAACATGGAGTTTCGATACTTTCAAGCATTTTTATCAAAGTATCTCTATCTTGTCCTCAAGATTTGGCACCAAACACAAAAACTCATAATCCTCATCTCCTATAACTTCATAAGAGTGTGGAACTCCTGCAGGGATAAACAAAATATCATCCTTCTTTGCTATTGTCTCCTCCTCACCTATCACAACTTTTGCACTACCGCTCAAGACATATTGTTCGTGCTCAACTGTATTTGTATGAAAAGGCATAGAGCCTTCTTTTTTTATGATAAATTTTCGCATAGCAAAGTGTGGGGCATCATCACTACTTATAAGAACACTCATCGAACCGCCAATTCCAACCGGAAGCGGGGTAAAGCTGAAATCATTTATATTTTTTATCATAATGCACCTTTTTGATTGGTTATTTTTGTTGTATAATATCAAAAATTTTATAAAGAGTAAATTTGAAAATCAAAAAGCTTATTCTCATAGGAGCTTCAACCGGAGGTCCCGGACATATTCAAAAAATTATCAAAACCATCAAAGATGATTTTGACGCTACAATCGTCATTGCTCAACATATGCAAAGCTCATATTTAAAAAGTTTTGCTGGACAATTGAACAATAATTGCAAAGCAGAAGTATTACTGTCGAAAGATGGTTTAAAAATGGAAAACAAAAAAATATATATACTTGATGAGTGCTACAAACTAGAAGAACGATATGAAAATTTAACTCTTTCAAGACAAAGCAAGCCATCTAATTACTCTCCAAGTATAGATTTATTATTTAACTCTCTAACACCAATAGTGAAAAAAATTAAAACTATGTGTATAATCCTGACCGGCATCGGAAGCGATGGGGCAAATGGTGCCTTAAACCTTGCAAACAGTGGTGCTACATGTATCAATGAAAGCGAAAAAAGCTCCATAGTATTTGGTATGCCAAAAGCCGCACAGGAATTAAATCCTCTAGCTTTGCAACTCGATATAGAAGAAATTTGTCAAAAGATAGGAGCATTTTAAATGTTTGGATTTTTCAGAAAAAAGGAAAAGCAACAAGAAGAAAAAAAACAAATTCCCCAAGAAAATTTTTCGGGCATAGAAGAGTTCATTTTTCACTTCAAAGACAAAACAGGAATTGATTTTTCAAATAAAAAGGATATCATAAAAAATAAATTAATTCTATTTTGCAGAAAAAAAGAGATATATAGCTTCACGGAACTTTTACAAAAGATGGCGCAAGACTTTTCACTCAAACAGGAGATTATCGACTATCTGACTGTAAATGAGACTTATTTTTTCAGAGAATTGCCACAGATAGAGGAGATGATAAAAAAAGCAAAAAAACTGGGTTACAAGGTGGAAATTTTGTGTGCACCTAGTTCATCCGGGGATGAACCCTACAGCATAGCAATCATGCTTTTGGAAGCTGGATTTTTGCCAAAAGATTTTCATATCATAGGAATTGATATAAGCAAAGGCATCATAGAAAAAGCAAAAAATGCTATATATAATGAAAGAAGTCTATATAGACTCAATCAAGAAATCAAGGATAAATATTTTTATAAAAGAGAAAATAAATATTTTCTTAAAGAGATTGTAAAGGAAAAAGTAACTTTCAGGTGTGTAAATATATTTGATGAAACACTTGGAAATTTAAGAAAATTTGACTTTATATTTTCAAGAAATATGATGATTTATTTTGACAAGGAAACAAAAATAAAAGCAAAAAATATACTTCAAAAACTACTCAAAAGACCTCAAGAATCAATCTATTTTGGGCATGCTGACATGGTTGGTTAAAAATTTAATTGGCTATAAACAGTACTGTATTGCCTTTTGAATTATAGTAAATTCCTGCAGATGATTGCCTTGCTATATATACTCCTCTGCCATTAAATCTTTGTCTATTCCTAAAAATTTCACTTAAAATACGAGTGTCAAAACCTTCCCCTTCATCTGTGATTTTCGTTATGATATTGATTTCAGAATTATTCATTATCTTGTGTATTGTAACTTTGATTTTTTTATCACAACCTTTTTCTTTTTTTTGAAGAGTTTCATAAAAATTATCTTCTTCTATGAGTTTATGTTTTATTGAAGAGGAGATTCCTAAATTACCGTGCGCATATGCATTCATAAATAGTTCGTTAAATGCTACAACTGCATTGTTTATGGATTCTTTGTTGCTCAAAAGAGTGTTTAATTCCTGTTCAAACCATTCCCCTGCTTCATCAACATTCTCTAAAGAAGATCCAAAAAATTTTCTTGTAACAAGTCCTTCAAAACAAGTAGATTTATTTAAAAATATAAGGGTTATATCATCATCTTGAGCTTTGATTTTATCAAAAACTTTTTCTACAAAACTATTCTTAGAAAAGGAATTTAAAAAATCATTTTCAACAAAAGAGTTATATGTTTTATTATCATCTTTTGTTTCTGACTCTACTAGACCATCAGTATAAAACAAAAATTTAACAATATTTTCTATGTCCACTGTATCTATTTTGAAATTTATTTGATATTTATTTAGGGGAGGATTATTTGATTTTAGCTTAATAATTTCATGTTGCGAGTTTTCAAGAAGAATTGCCGGCATAGCAAAGGTTGCATATTCCATTGTGTTATTCTTTGCATCAAGAAGTATAAAATCAGTGGCTACGGCTTCTTCTTCGAGTAAAATTGGCTGGATGTACTCTATGGCACTTTTTATCAAATCGTAAAAATTAAATTGCTTGTCTTTCAGCATGCTATCTACAACATGATTTATATATGCCGTTATTAGCATAGAGGTTAGTGATGCTGAGATCCCTTTTCCCATGCCATCAACCAAAAAATAAAAAGTTTTATGTTCGGAAATTTTCCTGGCAGAGTAAGCATCTCCACTTAAGATATCTAAGGGTTTATATAAAAAATTTATCAAAATTGTATATTTGCCGTTTATCATTTGATAATAATAATCGTCTCTTAAGATATTTAACTCTTTTTTAAAAGCAGTCTCTTCTTGGTATATAGAGTATTTTTCTTTTTTTGCTTGATTGGATTCCACTATAATCAAACCTTAAATTTATGCAAAGTATCTTGCAACTTCGTAGAGTCCTCAGATAAGGTAGAAGCTGTTTTTTCTACCTAATGTCTCAATTCGTTGTTTTTATTTGAAATGGCTACAATATTTTCCATATCCATTATTAACTGTTTCGTTTTTGTAGCAATAAAAGCACTTTGGTGCACAACATCTTCCGATTTTTTTGTTGTCGTTATAAGATTGTCTTTCGTACTTTTTGAAGATTTTATGAGCTCTCCCGCGGAGTCTGCTATGTGTTCCATATTTTTAGAAGTTTTGTTTGTTTCTTCTGATATTTCCACAACATTTTGGGTGATTAAATTAACATTTGCACTTATTTCGGTAAGACTTTTTTGAGTTCGCTCAGCTAATTTTCTCACCTCATCAGCCACCACTGCGAAACCTCTTCCATGCTCTCCCGCACGAGCGGCTTCTATAGCAGCATTTAAAGCTAGTAAATTCGTTTGGTCTGCTATATCAGATATAATTTCTAAAACATCTTTTATATTTTTTGCTTGCTCGGTTAAAAACAATACTTTTTGAACTAATTGCTGTTGCCCCTCATTGCCTTCTTCAATAGATACAACAACAGCATCAAGTTTTTTTATAGTATCTTCTAAGATATCAAATGTACTTTGTAAATCTTCTGTTACGGTGATAGTATCTTCTTCTACAGCATCAAGTCTATCTCCGACTTCGGTAGCCAAGGCATTAATACCTACTATACTTTTGTCGGTTTTTTCACTGTTTTTACCCAAAATTTCAACTATTTCATTTAAATTCAAACTCTGTTTAAGTGTAGAACTTGATACATCTATAGCTTCATACACTGTTTGTTTAAATGCAACCACCATCGTATGAAGAGCTTGTGAAATTTGGGAAATTTCATCTTCTCCTTGCACTACAACATCACAGGTTAAATCCAATTCGCTTGAAACGCATTTAATTTTTTTCAAACTCTCTTCTACGCTATTGTTTATACCCTTACTTATAATCAAAATAAATACAAATATAGCTATTGCAAAAATAACATAGATTATGATAGTAATAATAGCGTCTTTAATCAGTTTAGACTTTATATTATCCAATAAAACAGTATTGTCTTTTGCTAGCTGATCATCTACCTGTTTTAAAAGATTTATTTTTTTGTTATAGTCTTAAACCATACAACACTGTCAACTCCAAAATTTCCACTAATTGCTTTTTGTTTTGCTATCTCTCTCATTTTATTTACTTTATCCACAACACTCGAATGCATCACTTTTGCATACAAATCTTTGTCTTTTTGACTTTCCATTGCCATAAAAGAGTCTAAATAGCTTTTCTGCTCGGCAACAAGGGTAATCCACTTATAAAACATACCTTTAGCAAACTTATTTGCAGCAAAAGTATTGCTCAAAACCGCTCTTTCTATTCCCGCTCTCTCTTTTGATTTTAAGAAATTTGTATATGAATCTAATGCTTTTACCAACTCTGGATTATCAGCTAATTTAGCAGTTAATCCAACTATATCTAAGATTTTTTTATTCATATTAGAATAATACCCTACTTCATTTTTTACACTTATTTTTAACTGATCAACAAGAGAGCGGATATTGTTGATTTTATACATATCACTTTTGAAGGCCAAGACAGTGCTTTTTAATTCTTTAGGGAAAGAGTTTAAATCTAAAGTCGATAAATATGCTCGTAATTCTTTGTTTCTTTTGTTAGTCAGAAGTCTTTGTTTTGGTAAAATATCTATAAATTTTTTACCCTTAGATCCAAGAAAACCGGCACTTGCACCTCTCTCTTTTTGTGTCTCATGTATCAATAAACTTAGTTTTTGTGATAGAATATTTAACTTTTGCACTTGGTTCATAGAAGCTCTTTCTTCCAAAGCTTTAGTGATTGAAAGGGTAATGAGAATTAACATAAAAACAGCTATTATCCCTGTTATTAATTTTAACTTTGTTTTAATTTTCATATTCAAACCCTTTTAACTTTAAATGTTGAAATAAGATTTAAATCTTCCAAAAGATCATATAATTTGTCATTTCCTGTCATTACCTGTATGTTAATATTGTCTTTCAAAACAAGCTTATTTAGATATCCGATAGTTGTAGATGTGAGAGAGAGTGAGTCCAAGATTTTTACAACTAGTCTATTGTTGTTTTGAACTATTGGCTCAATACTGTTTTTTATACTTTGAAAGTCGCTGACCTTCTTGATATTGCCGGTTATCGTTACCGTATTTGAATTAACACTGATTTCCATCGCTCACAATCCTTTTTTTTAAGATAAATAAGAATACCGCTTTTGAAATTGATTAAGCACTAAATTTATCATTTTTTTAATTTTCTAGCTTATTTCTATAATATCGGATGGAAGCCCTTGAAGGTTTAACTCTTCCATAAAAGGTTTTGCATCAAAGTTCTCCATATTAAAAACCCCTTTGCCACTCCACCTCTTTTCTAAAATCATTTTAGCTCCGACCATCGCGGGAACTCCAGTGGTATAGCTCACTGCCTGTGCTCCGGTTTCTTTATAGCAGGCTTGGTGGTCACAAACATTGTAAATATATATTTTTTTATTTTTCCCGTCTTTTATACCTTCAATCACACAGCCTATATTTGTTTTGCCGACAGTTCTCTCCCCCAAATCAGCAGGATCAGGAAGCAATTCTTTTAAAAGTTGAAGCGGAACAACTTTAACTCCACCGATATCAACTTCATCAATTCTGAGCATTCCAACATTTTCCAGGCACTTCATATGGGTCAAATAACTCTCTCCGAAAGTCATAAAAAATCTTATCCTTTTTAGCCCTTTTATATTTTTGCTAAGTGACTCCATCTCTTCGTGATACATCAGATAACTATCTTTTTTACCGACTTGCGGATAATCCCAAACCATCTTGATTTCAAGCGGTTTAGTCTCTATCCACCTGCCTTTTCCATTTTTATCTCTCTCCCAGTATCGACCATTTGCACTGACTTCTCGAAGATTTATCTCTGGATTAAAATTTGTAGCAAAAGCATAACCATGGTCTCCCCCGTTGCAGTCTAAAATATCTATATAATGAATCTCATCAAAAAGATACTGCTGCGCGTAAGCACAAAATACATTTGTAACCCCAGGATCAAAGCCACTCCCTAAAAGTGCCATAATACCGGCTTTTTTGAACTCTTCATCTCTAGCCTACTGCTCTTTATACTCAAACTTTGCAGTATCTGGGTGTTCATAATTTGCAGTATCAAGATAATCTACACCACACTTCACGCACGCATCCATGATGGTCAAATCCTGATAAGGAAGTGCGATATTCATAACCAAATCCGGCTCTACTCTTTTTATAAGCGCCACAAGTTCATCTATATTATCGGCATCAATTTTTTCAGTTTTTATCTCTACATGTAGCTCATTTTTAATCTCTTGCGCTATTTGATCGCATTTGGATTTTGTTCGGCTAGCAAGGGTAATTTCACTAAAAACATCACAGTTCATTGCACATTTTTTTGTAGCAACTCTACTAACTCCCCCTGCTCCGATTATTAAAACTTTTGCCATAATTCAACCTTAGAAGTATAATATGGATAAATTTTATCTATTTTTTCTTTAAGTATCAAAGTGTTAGAGAAATTACTCTAACACTTTTTGTAGTTTGAAGGTTTAAAAAACTGGTTTAGGAGTGGTTGATGTACTTTCTGGTAATTGAGGATAAGATATAGCCGGTTTTCTCCCCTTTAATGCTTTTAGAAATGTCTTAATTCTATTTGCATCTTTATCACTGATTTTTATACCAAGTTGAATACTTCCCATCTGCTTGATTGCATCCTTCAAAGACCAAACTTCTCCATTATGAAAATATGGAGCTGTTTCAGTGATGTTTCTAAGGGTTGGAGTTTTAACCATTCCTTTCTTATCACCTTTGAAGTCACCTACATTTGCAAACTTGTATTTTCCAGCAAGCTCAAATGGTTGCATTGTGCCTCCAAGTGCTATACCTGTATGGCAAGATGCACAACCTTTGTCTATAAAAACATTTAATCCATCTTTTTCGGCTTTGCTCAAAGCATCACTTTTGCCATTTAGAAAATCGTCGTATCTTGATGGTGTGACAAGGGTTTTTTCAAAAATTGCGATTGTTGAAGTAATTTTATCAAAATTAATTTTTACATTATCATTATAAGCATATTTAAATTCTTTAACATACTCTGGCATTGATTTTACAACTTTTTCAATATGTTCAGGAGATGCTGCCATCTCTGGACTTGCCAAGGTTGGTCCTTTTGCCTGATCAGCTAAATGATGACTTCTTCCGTCCCAAAACTGTGCCGTAAAAAATACTGAGTTATATACTGTCGGTGAGTTTAAATGATGAGGATTTGGTGTCCACCTATTTCCGATTGCCGCACTTACCCCATCTACACCACCTAAGCCAAGATTATGGCATGTATTGCAACTTATAATCCCGCTTTTGGAAAGTCTTGGATCAAAATATAGTTTTTCGCCAAGCATAACCTTTTCTTTTGTGATAGGGTCTTTTGGATTATCTATCAATTTTAGCAACTTAAGTTCACTATTTGGAATAGGAACCAAACCATTGTCATTTGCCTTTTTGACAAGATTGTTTGTACCCGCAAACAATAAAGCACCACTTACAACACAGCCTAACGCTACACTAGAAATTTTCATTTCTTCTCCTTTTTAATAAATATAAAAAATTATATATTACTTAACCTTAGATAATAATAAATATTATCTAATATATTACATTAAATATTATATATTTTTAAATAGGATAATTAATGTCTTATTAAGTCATATTTCAATAAAATTTCTATTATAGTTATTATAGGTTGGTAAATTTTTATGGAAAAACTAAAAGATCTTTTAAGATCAAATGATCTCAAAGCAACTCATCAAAGAATTGCCATACTTGAGTGTATTGATAAATTTGGACATATAAACATAGATGCCATATATGACTATATATGTGAAAAATACCCCACCATGTCAAAAGCAACAGTTTACCGCAATATAAACGAACTTCTCTCCTATGATATCATAGAGGAGATTAAACTTCCACACAAAAATAAAAAGTATGAGATAAAAAAGGTGCCCCACATACATTTATTATGCAAAAGGTGTTCTAAAGTCGAAGATCTTTTTCTAGAAACAAAGCCTTTTTTTAATAGCATAACATCGCATACTGGATTTAAAATTGACCATAGTTTTATAGTGATTGACGGCACATGTAGAGCGTGCCAGCAATCCTAGATGGTTTTTAGAATAATCTTTGCGAGTTCAAGCGCGCTAGAACGGTGAGAAAGCTTTTTTTTCACCTCGTCTCCTAACTCACCTAGTGTTTTATCATATCCTAGCGGCATAAATATCGGGTCATATCCAAAACCATTTTTTCCTCTTTTCTCATCTATTATATTTCCATACATCCAGCCATGCACACAAAACTCACCTTTTTTGCAAACTAAAGCTATGGCTGCTGTATAAAAAGCGGGAGTAATTTTTAAATTTTTTTCTTTTAACTTGCATATCAGTTTATTTAGATTCTGTTCGCTTGTTGCATCTACTCCTGCATATCTAGCACTATAAATACCGGGTTCTCCATCAAAAATATCCACGCTAATACCGCTGTCATCTGCTATGACTATCGCTTCATTGTCTAATTTTTCATATACTGCTCTAGCCTTGATAAGGGCATTTTCTTTAAAAGTTTTACCATCTTCAACAATTTCAAAAGGTTCCATCACATCAGCATAAGAGAGTACATTCCCGTCCATATATGCTTTAAACTCTTTAATTTTCCCCTTATTTCCCGAAGCTAAAATTATATTCAAAAAAACTCCTTTTATGGTATTTTAAAAAGTTTATTATAGTATAAATTTGGGCTTAAAGAGCATTTATGCTATAATTATTTGAAGTTTTAGAGAGAACTCTCTAAACAAACACAAAACACACACAAAGGAGACCCCGTGAGTAAAAAAGATGAGAAGATAGCACTATATAGCGAGGACATCAAAAAATTTGATGATGGAAAGCTTGATGCAGATTTTTTAGCAATTGTTGTTAAAAATTTAGGACCATCAATATACAATGCAAATGCTGAAAAAGTATCTTGTTCAGACCAAACTGAACTAGACAGAGTTAGAACAAACTTCATAGAGAAAAAACTTGGTGTAAACGACGAAGCTTTGGCAAACAAAGTTATGCAAGAAGTTTGCGAACAAGTTGGAAAATCCAATAGAAACAAATACAGAGCAACTTTCTATTATTTAATAGCAAAGAAACTAAAAAAAGAATCAGCGCTTAGCTAAAAATTTAAAGAGGTATTTTAAAAAATGCCTCTAAAAGATCCTGCCTAAACTCTCCATGATTTTTCTCAACTTCTCTTTTTGATTTTCAGATATAGAGTAAAATATCGTCATGCCCTCTCTTTTGCCGACTATTAATCCGGCATCTTTTAATTTTCGTAAATGTTGAGATATTGGGGATTGTTTCATTCCTAGAATATCACTTAAATCACAAACACACATCCTGTCAAATTTTAAAAATATATATATTATTTTTAACCTCACTTCATTTCCTAGCAAGGATAAGGTGTTTGCATTTTTGTTTAATTCCTTGTCAATAAGACTCAAATCCTTCCTTACTGAATTTATCAAATCCATATCTACATCTACTCTTTTACAAGTTATCATACTTTCCATAAGTCACCCTCTTCGCAAGAAATTAGTATATTAGCATATCATAATCTTATTTATTTAATATTTAAAGAAATCTTATAGAATTTTAAAAAATGAAAAAGGAATAAAAATGAAAAAAATAACCTCAGGATTATTGTTTGGCTTCATGATTGCCTCATCACTTTTTGCTACTTCGCAAGATGTATTAAAAAAAGATATCAGTAAAATATTTACAAATGGCAAACTAGATACAAGCTCTATAAATATCATAGCTCAGGATAAAACTCCTGACCTTAAAGATTTAAAAGTCTTAATTGGGACTATAAAAGGAAACCCAAAACCTTTTTTACTGTTATACAACAAAGATACGATAATCGTCGGTAGTGTCAGAGATAGAAAAAGTGGCAAAACAATTTTTAAGAAATTCATAGAAAAAAACAAAGATAAATTACAAGCAGCTCTTACAAAAATACAAAAACAAGAAACAAAACAGGAAATAAAGAAAAATAAAAAGTCCATCTCGCTTTTAAATGATAAATTTAAAGACATAATGTTTAAAATCAAAGGTGGAAACCCAAAAGGAAAAACGGTTTATCTCATCACTGATCCAAATTGCCCATACTGCAAACAATATGAAGAAAATCAATTAGCCAAAACAATAAAAAATTCAAAAGAAGTAAGAGTTGTATCCCTCTTTTTGGATATTCCGGGTCATGAAACTTCTCCAATGAGATCTAGCTGGTTATTAGAAAAATATAAAAACGATAAAAATACAAATATGCTGGCACTAATGCACAAAGCATCGGATATCAAAAATGACACATACAAAGAAGTAGATAAAAAATTTGCAAATGAAAAAATTGCACAAATGAAAAAATTCCTTGCAAAAGGAACAATTACCGGAACACCAACAATATTTGATGAAAACGGAAATCCTACAAGATAAAAATAAAACTAAAAAGAGTTGATTTTAAATCACCTCTTTTTCTGTTTTTATAAGCTCTACCACGCCATCATACATATCTTGCACACACTGCACTTCCGTGACACCTAGTCTTCTTTTGTTGCTTATATCATATATGCCGTCTTCACTTTGTGAATGCTCTCCGTGGACTCCTCTGATTTGCAGATGATGCTTATCTGTGATTGACTTGAATTTTTCCATATCTTTTGCGAGCTTTGGAAGAGCTATATGCACACTCGCACGCATCGCAGTTCCTAGATTTGTTGGGCAACTGGTTATATAGCCCAAATGATCACTAAATGCAAATTTCATTTTCTTTTCTAGCTCACTGATTGCCAAAACAAGTCTTTGAAAAACTTCTTTGATGTCACCACCTTTTTGCATAGAAATTATCCTAAGTTCGTCCTCTTCATTTATCCAAACTAAAAAAGTTTTTTCATTGTTGTGATAGATTCCACGACCACTTGGCCAATCACGATTTAAACCGGCTGATTCTAAAAATCTATCTCCAGCTTTGAATAAAAAGTGGTCTTCCACTAAAGACAACCTGTCTGCTTCGCTCATTCCAAGCAAAGGATAATATTTCCCTGCCAAACTTCCTTTAAGCAAGCCAAGAGTTGAAGACACTATCTTTTCAACCTCATCTCTTTGCTCCTTAGATATAGCAGGTCCTAGTGGAAAGTCTGCCAAGTTTCGACCTACTCTAATCCTTGTAGATACTATAAACTCATCTTTTGGATCAGGATTTGGGGCATCTAGTTCATCGGGATTCAAATTGCTTTTATGCTTATCCTCTTTTGAGAAACCATGATATTCTTGTATGATAGAATCAAACAATGCTCCAAAAGTATCGTATGACTCTTTGTCGCCTGCATATACACCTATACCACTGTCCGGATTATCTATGCCTGATTTGATAGCTTTGGATAGTGTAAAGCCATTGGCTGTTTTTAAATCCTTCAACTCTTCAAATACCTCTTTTGTGAGATATTTTGCCATTAGTGACTTATGCTCTTTTGTGAAATTTGGATATTGCACTGTTTTCCCTTAAAATTTATTTGCATAAATTATAGCATTATTTATAACTTTTTTATTCTTTAAAGCTAAATTAGGGTAAAATTACTCTTATTAAATTTATAGGATTACAAAATGACCAAAAAAATTATGCCTCTAAATGCCATAATTGGCTTGAGGTTTATGGGACTGTTTATAGTCTTGCCTGTACTCTCAGTCTATGCACTCGGATTAAAAGGCTCAAATGAATTTTTAGTCGGTATCACCATTGGTGGATATGCCCTGACACAAATGTTACTGCAAGTTCCATTTGGAATGCTCTCAGATCGAATCGGAAGAAAGATAACTATAGCCATAGGACTTTGTATCTTTATAATTGGCTCTATCATATGTGCCTTATCGGGCGATATATACATGCTGATGCTAGGAAGATTTATCCAAGGAGCTGGAGCTATCGGAGCAGTTGCGATTGCTATGATCAGCGACCTGGTAAAAGAGGAAGTAAGAGCAAAAGCGATGGCCATGATGGGTGGAACCATAGCTCTAAGTTTTGCACTATCCATGATGATAGGACCACTAATTGGTGGTTATTGGGGAGTTGATAAGCTTTTTTATATAGTAGCTATTTTCTCAATTTTGGCAATCATAGTTCTTTTTACAAAAGTACAAGACCCTCCAAAAATATCACACAGCTATGACAATAGCGAAATAAGATTGTTAGAGATTATGCAAAACAGAGATTTGATGAAGATGAATATAACAAATATGCTACAAAAAGGCATGATGACCTTAGCATTTTTAATCATTCCGATTTTGATGGCAAAACAGTTTGGCTGGGATAAAAAAGACTTATGGATGGTATATATGCCCGCCATGATTTTCGGAATTTTGGCTATGGCTCCATCAGCAATTATCGGCGAAAAACATCACAAGGCCAAAGAAATATTAATGTTTGGCATACTTCTCTTTATGATAAGCTATGCCATTATGGGATATGCCCACAGCTCAACCATGTTTATCGTTGGAGTTGTTGTATTTTTTATAGGCTTCAATATGCACGAACCGCTCATGCAATCTATGGCAAGCAAATACCCAAGAATTCATCAAAAAGGGACTGCTCTTGGCATTTTTAACTCTTTTGGCTACATGGGAACTTTCATAGGTGGTGTTTTTGGTGGTTACTTCTTGCAAAATTACGGTATGAAAGAGATAGCATGGGTTGTCATCATTGTGGCAATTCTCTGGTTGTTTCTAGTAGCAAGTATCACAAATCCTAGAATCAATAAAAACTTATATCTTAGTTTCACTGATATAGATCTTGATAAAGCACTAAATTTACATGATATTGACGGAATCATAGAGTGGTACAAAAATGAAAGTGAAAGCATATTAATCGTAAAATATAATTCCCTTGATACAAACAAAGAAGAGATAGAAAACTTTTTAAGTTGATTTTACTCTTTTTTATATGCCTTGGCTCTGCCACATTGCTTCCCGGTGGCAGCGAGGCATATTTTATATACAAACTTCACGAATCTCCGTCACTTATATATTCATCTCTGTTTATAGCAAGTCTAGGTAACACAATAGGTTCATTTATAAATTATATTTTAGGAAAGTATTTAAGAGATTTTGCAATCAAAAAATCCTATTTTAAACAAAAATCAATAGATAAAGCCACAAAATTTTTTAAAAAATATGGTTTTATATCTTTGCTTCTTTCATGGACACCAGTTTTTGGAGATCCAATAACATTTGTAGCAGGAATTTTAAGGTATAGTTGGTGGAAATTTTTAGGCATTGTCTTTGTGGCAAAATTTGTGCGTTATGGAGTTTTGATGTATCTTTATATTAATATAACTCTTCCACCATGGCTTAGGCTATACTAAAAGATAACCACCTCGCATTAAAACTATTCTCATTTTAAGTACCTACTATAATATAAAAATTAGCACAAAGGGACTACATCCACCAAATCACCTTTTTTAAGTTCTTTTGTTTCTTCATTCACGCATAAAAGGGCTGCATTATCGAGCATATTATTGAGTATTGCACTGCTTCCTGTTTTTTTACCTTCTAAATTTACAGTAACTCTGCCATCTTTTAAAACAAGATTGCAGGCTGTAAACTCTTTGTATTTGGAGCGTTTTTTATAATCTTCATCCATATATGCCCTCACAAAAGGTATCTTAAAATCTCTCGCGCTCATCGCTCGTAAAAGTGGTAATACATATAAAAATGTACCCACAGCTGAGCTGTACGGAAAGCCCGGAAGTGCAAAGATATACTTATATCCGATTTTGACTATCTTTATATGTCGTCCCGGTTTTATGAAAGCACCATCGACTATATACTGCGGTTTCATATCTCCCAAAACTTCTTTTACAAAATCAAAATCCCCGACACTTACACCTCCAGTTGTGACTAAAATATCAGAATTTCTCAAAGCATCACTCATCTCTTTTTTGATTTTCTCTTTATCATCTTTAGCGATTCCTAGCCTAATTGTATCAGCTCCAGCCTCTTTGAGCAAAGCTTCTATTGTCACATGATTTGAGCTTCTTATTTGTGATATATTCTGCTTCTCTTCTCCAAAATCCAGTATTTCACTTCCAGTTGCAAGTATAGAAATTCTGGGTTTGACAAAAACAGAAATTTGCACGAAAGCTAATTCTGCCAAAACACCGATTTGGGCATATCCTATCTTTGTGCCTTTTTTTATAAGAACTTCACCTTTTTTATAATTTTCGCCTACGGGGCGAGAAGAAAAGCCTTTGGCAACGGGCGTTATCACTTTGATTTTATTTCCTGTTACTTCAACATTTTCAATAGGAAGCAAAGTATCGCTTCCTTCACTCATCAAAGAGCCGGTAAAAGTTTTAACACAAAGCCCTTTAGTTACAAGGTTTCCCTTATAGCTTCCTGCCGGAAGATAATCTATGATTTCAAGCTCGCCTAGCTCTTGATCCTCTGCACGCAAAGCATAACCATCCATAGAAGCTGTTTCAAACTCCGGATTATTTTCAGTTGCAACTATATCTTGAGCTAAAATTCTGCCTAAGGCAGAGGTTAAAAAAACTTTTTCTTTTCCAAATGTACTATCTATTGAGTTTTTCAGTGCTTTTAGTGTTTCGTCATATTTTTTAAATTTCATATTATTGTCCCCTTTTGATTGGGCAAAGCCCAAACAAAATTCCTCGCGACTGAAGCTTCGGCTGTCGCCGAGAAATTTACTATTTTTATTGCTAAAGTACCTAACATAGTTTCTCTATGTTTCATATTGCCAGGAGTCCTGCTCCATTTAGTGGCATACTTCTCTCTTTTGCATATACTCTCTTACCGTCTATCAAATCATATTTCCATATAGGGGCACTCGCTTTAAAGTCTTCTACAAAATCATTTATCAGCCTAAGACCCACTTTTCTTTGAGGAGAAACTACGGCAGATATGTAAGAGCTTGTATGATTTTTAACATCACCTTTTGAATGCGCCATCAACAGCATTGCACCCTCTTTTTTTGCCTTTTCCTGCCAAGAATCAAACCAACTGTTTAAAATCGGTTCGTATATGTCAAAACTAAGTCCGTCTATGCCTTTTTCATCTCTAACTATTCCGATAAATGGGATAAATGCTCCAAAATTTTTAGCTTTGATGTCATTATACCAGCGAGCTGTAATATCCTCTACATGTAGAGATCCATTGTGCAGTTCTAACATATTTTATCCTCCACAAACCGGAGGCAAAAGTGATATTTTATCATTTGGATTTATCTTCATATCCAAGGTTTTTGTTATGGTATCATTGACAGCTACCGCACAAATTTTTAGCCACTCTTTGATATCATCATCTTTTGAAAATATTTCTTTCAATTCATCCAGATTTTTTATATCTACTTCCACAGGTGGTTTTCCTATGGGTCCTAAAAATTCAATTTTTGCCACTTATACTTCCTTGTTACTTTTTTACACTTATTATAGCAAAAAAATGCCTTTAGAATTAAATAATTGATAAATATACAAGTAAAAAAAATCTTAATGTTACGATTAAGTTTCACAGTGTTATAATTTCGGAAAATTTGCGAGGGCTTGTCATGATTTTTGGGAAAATTGACTATATTAATCTTCTTCCTTTTCATATTTTTCTCAAACAAAGCTCAATGAATAATGCTTTCAAAAAAGCAGTTCAATACAAAAAAGGCGTTCCCTCCGATATAAATAAAAAATTCAAAAAAAGAGAAGTAAGTGCAGCATTTATATCCAGCATCAAAAGTGATAAAAAAATATTCGCAAACTTCCTCTTGGCATTATTGCAAAAAATAGCGTCAAAAGCGTTATTGTCAAAACCGGCACCCAACAGGAAGATGATCCCGCATCTGCTAGTTCAAATGCACTTGCTCGTATTTTAGGCATACAAGGGAAAGTTTTTATAGGAGATATTGCCTTAAAAAAATATCTCAATAATCCTGAAGAATACATGGACTTGGCACTTGAGTGGCATAAAAAATACAATCTTCCGTTTGTGTTTGCAGTTCTATGCGTCAATAAATATTTCAATACATATAAAAAATTAGCTAAAAAATTTAAAAATAAAAAAATAAAAATTCCTCAATATATACTAAAAGATTATGCAAAAAAGAGAGATATTGAGCCTAAGGAGATTGTGGAGTATTTAAAATTAATCACTTACAACATAAATAAAAAAGAACAAAAAGCGTTGAAGCTTTTCTTGAATAAAAACAAAGCTTTAAGTTAATAAAAATGCACAAAATAGTGCAAAAAATACAAAGGAAAACAAATGTCAGCAAAAAAAAGAATAGACGAAGTACTTGCAACTACAATGTACAGTACACCGGGTCAAGCAGAATTTTATCAAGCAGTTGATGAGGTGCTCCAAACACTAGAACCTCTTCTTCAAAAAGATAAAAAATACACAGATAACAATATATTAAGTAGAATTGTCATTCCTGAGAGACAAATTATATTTAGGGTATGTTGGATAGATGATAAAGGCGTAATCCAAACAAACATAGGTTACCGTGTACAATTTAACTCAGCAATCGGACCATATAAAGGTGGTCTTCGCCTACACCCAACAGTAAATCTGGGTATTATCAAATTTTTAGGCTTTGAACAAATCTTTAAAAACTCATTGACAGGACTAAATATTGGTGGCGCAAAAGGTGGTTCTAACTTTGACCCTAAAGGAAAAAGCGATAATGAAGTGATGAGATTTTGTCAATCATTTATGACTGAACTATCAAAATATATCGGAGAAACCATAGATGTTCCAGCAGGGGACATTGGAACAGGCGGAAGAGAAATCGGCTACATGTACGGTCAATACAAAAGAATCACAAATAGATTCGAAGGTGTATTGACAGGAAAAGGTCTTAATTGGGGTGGCTCACTTGCAAGAACAGAAGCAACAGGCTTTGGTTCTGTTTATTTTGCTGATAACTTCCTAAGAAAAGTAGGTAATGGCTTAGAAGGTAAGGTAGCTACAGTATCAGGAAGCGGAAATGTTGCTATCTACACAATCCAAAAACTTTATGAGTTAGGTGCGAAACCGGTAACTTGTAGTGATTCTCGTGGTACAATTTACCATAAAGACGGAATCAACTTAGATTCATTGCACTTAATTAAAGAGGTCAACAGAGCTTCTTTAACTGAATATGTAAAAGCCCATCCGGATGCCGAGTATATTCCAGTTAGCGAATATCCAAAAGATGCCCATGCGGTTTGGGCTGTTCCTTGTGATCTTGCATTTCCAAGTGCAACACAAAATGAGCTTAATCTAAATGACGCAAAAACTCTTGTTAAAAACGGTTGTATCTTGGTAAATGAAGGTGCAAATATGCCTACAACTCCTGATGCTATCGAGTACTTAATGGCAAACAAAGTGTTGTACTCTCCAGGCAAAGCTTCAAATGCCGGCGGTGTTGCCACAAGTCAATTAGAGATGAGCCAAGATGCAAGTATGGAGAAATGGTCATTTGCTGAAGTTGATACCAAATTGCAAGGTATTATGAAAAATATCTTTAATTTATCTTATGAAACTGCAGAAGAATTTGGTGAAGAAAACAATATCATGATGGGTGCGAATATCGCAGGATTTAGAAAAGTAGCTGATTCTATGTTGGATCAAGGCGCAGTATCAAAAATATAAAGGAAAAAGGGCTTAAAAACCCTTTTTCTAATTAACAGTATTAAACACCCTGTCTCCTGCATCTCCAAGACCAGGAACTATATATCCGTTTTCATTTAACCCATCATCAATATGAGCCGTATAAACTTTTACATCCGGATGAATTTTAGAAAATTTCTCCAAACCTTCAGGAGCCGAAACAAGAGCAATAAATCTTATATCTTTTATGCCTTTGCCTTTTAAGAAATTAACAGCATCTATCGCCGTACCGCCTGTTGCGAACATTGGGTCTATTATGATAGCCGTTCTGCTTGCATAATCCTTTGGAAGTTTTGCATAGTAAAATTCAGGCTCAAGCGTTTTCTCATTTCTCTGAAAACCTAAAAAACCGACACTTGCATCGGGGATAAGTTTGAAAATTCCATCAAGCATACCAAGAGCCGCCCTCAAAATTGGACATATCATAATTTTTGTATCAAGTTTTTTTGCATTTGCTACTGCAACGGGTGTTTGCACCTCAACATCACGGAGTGGCAAATCTCTAGTAGCTTCAAAAAGCATTAGATAAGAAATCTCATCTACAAGTAGTCTAAAATGAAAAGGATCAGTTTTTTCATCTCTTAAGATTGAGAGCTTGTGCTCTATCAAAGGGTGGTGTATAACGGTTACATTGTCCATATAATTATCCTTAGTTATTAACTGGGCATAAAAAAAAGGATGTGATATTTTGTATATCAACATCCTTTTTTATGTTGTGTTTGTCTATTTTTATAAGCCTATTTTTACAGCCAACTCTTTTTTGTAAGCTTCAACATCAAAATCTTTCACTCTAGCTACTCCATCATCAACCGCAGCTTGTGCAACGGCAGGAGCAACCCAGATAAGAACTCTTTTATCAAACGGTGTAGGAATGATATACTCTAGTCCAAATTTTAAATCTTTTCCATTGTATGCATCTTTTACATACTGAGGAACTTCTTCTTTTGCAAGCGCAGCAAGTGCTTTTGCTGCTGCCATTTTCATGCCTTCTGTTACTTTTGTGGCTCTAACATCTAGTGCGCCTCTAAAGATAAATGGAAAGCCCAAAACATTATTTACTTGATTTGGATAATCACTTCTTCCTGTTCCCATCATAACATCATCCCTGACTGCCTTGACTTCCTCAGGAGTTATCTCAGGAGTTGGATTTGCAAGCGCAAAGATAATCGGATGTGAATTCATAGAAAGCACCATCTCTTGAGAAACAATTCCCGGAGCAGAGAGTCCTAAGAACATATCAGCACCCTTCAGAGCATCTGCCAAAGTTCTATCGGTAGTTTCAAGTGCAAATTCTTGCTTGTATTTATTTAAGTCATCCCTACCACTGTGAATTATACCTTTAGAGTCAATCATAACGATATGCTTTGCACCCAAAAGTTTATACATGTTGGCACAAGCAATTCCGGCAGCACCGGCTCCTGAGACAACTATTTTCATATCTTCAATATTTTTGCCACTAATTTCAAGAGCATTAATAATACCTGCACTTGTAATCATAGCTGTTCCGTGCTGATCATCATGCATAACAGGAATATCAACAGCAGCTTGAACTCTTTGCTCTATTTCAAAGCATTTTGGAGCTTTTATGTCTTCTAAGTTAATTCCGCCGAATGTTGGAGCAAGAGCTATACAAATTTAGATGATTTTTTCTGTATCTTTTTCATCTAGTTCTATATCAAAAGCATCTACATCTGCAAATTTTTTAAATAAAACTGACTTACCCTCCATAACAGGCTTACCACCAAGTGCTCCTAAGTCACCAAGACCTAAAACCGCTGTACAGTCGCTGATAACTCCAACCAAATTTGCTTTATTGGTATATTTATATGCCAATTCAGGTTTTTGGGCAATCTCTAAACATGGAAATGCAACACCGGGGGTGTATGCCATTGACAACTGCGCTGCAGTTGCACAAGGTGTTTTTAGTGCAATCCCTATTTTACCACCTATATGGTAGTCTAATGACTCTTGTTTAAATGTTTCTTTACTCATTTTCTTCTCCTTTGTGTTTTAATAGTTTTTCTATTCTAGCTATAACATTTTTGTATCCTACTATATTTAAAACTTCAAATACAGATGGACTAACCGCACTCCCCACCATAGCAATTCTTATAGGCTGAGCTAAATCTTTGAGTTTTAATCCTCTCTCCTCTAAGAATTTTTTTGCCAATATTTCAAACTCTTCAGAGCTTTTACATTCCCCGTGTGCCTCAAGAGTCTCTCTAAATGCTGCCAAATTTTTTAGCGCATCACCTTTTATAAACTTTTTACATGCTTTTTCATCGTAATTTGTAGGCTCATTTACTATGTTTGACACCATGACTGCCAACTCTTTTATAGTTTTTGCTCTATCTCTTAAAACATCAATTAACTCTTCTTTTTTTGGAAAATTTTCTATTGATACATCAAAATATTCTAGCTCTTTTATAAGTCGTTCACTGGATAATTTTTTTATATATTGTGAATTAATCCACATAAGCTTTTCTTCATTGTACGCAGAAGCTGATTTGTTGATATCAGACGGATCAAAAAATTCTATCATCTCTTCTAGGCTAAATATCTCTTGATCGCCGTGGCTCCAGCCAAGTCTTACTAAAAAGTTAAGCAAGGCTTCTGGAAGATAACCCTCATTTTTGTATTCCATCACATCAAGAGCACCATCTCTTTTTGAAAGTTTTTTACCCTGATTGTTTAAAATCATCGGCACGTGATAAAATTTTGGAATCTCAAAGCCAAGAGCCTCATATATAACTATCTGTTTTGGAGTATTTGAAAGATGATCGTCCCCTCTTATCACATCAGTTATATTCATCAAAGCATCATCTATGGTAACTACAAAATTATAAGTAGGCGTACCGTCACTTCTTGCTATGATAAAATCATCTAGCATATCTTTAACATTAAAATGCACTTCACCTTTGATGCCATCAACAAATGATATCTCTCCGTCGAGTGGCGCTTTTATCCTGATGACCGGCTCAACACCCTTTGGAGGAACTCCTTTAAAATCTCTGTATCTTCCATCATAATGAGGTCTTATTTTATTTGCCATCTGAAAAGTGCGAAGCGAATCCAACTCTTCCTTGGTCATATAGCATTTGTAGGCTTTACCTTCATCCAAGAGTTGTTTGACATATGATTTGTATATATCAAATCTGGTTGACTGATATATGATTTTGCCGTCATGCGAAAGATTTGTCCACGCAAAAGCATTTTCTATGGCAAAGGCAGCTTCTTTTGAGTTTCTTTTCAAATCTGTATCTTCTATACGCAGTAAAAATTTTCCACTGTTTTTTTTAGACCAAAGATAGCTATAAAGCGCAGTTCTTAAGCCTCCTATATGAAGATATCCTGTTGGACTCGGAGCAAACCTTGTTATAACCATAAAACAGTCCTTTTTAAATAAATATTTGATATAATAACCAATAGAAAATTATATAAGCTTTTTACTTAACATTACTTAACAAAGGACAATTAGTGAAGAAATCTATGAAAAATTTATTAAAAATATTTGCTGTGCTTATCTTTTGGGCAAATCTATCTTATGCAGGTATGGTTGATGCTATATCAGTTATCATAAACAACGAGCCTATTACGCTATATGAAATTTATAAATACTCTGATAAACTGCATATTTCCACCAAAGAGTCTTTGGATATTTTAATAAGACAAAAACTCGAAGATGCCCAAATCAAGAAACTAAATATTAGCGCAAGTGATTTTGAAGTTGAAAGCTATATAAAAAAATTAGCTGCAAAAAATGGAATTTCTGAATTTAAATTTTTTGAAATGCTGAAATCAAAAAATATAAATGAAAATGATTACAGAAAAGATGTGAAGAAGAAAATAGAACAAGAAAAACTATATGGTAGAATTTTCTCTGGAAATAACACGATAGTAGATGAAAAAACCTTGGAAAACTATTATAAAAATAATAAAAATAAATTTGTTATGGCAAAGTCGTTTATAACGGTAGCATACGAAAGCCCCTCAAAAACTTCTTTGGAAAAGATAAGAAAAAACCCTATGCTTTCGATACCCGGAGTAAAAGCAAAGCAAGTTCAGTTTCAATCCGGAAAGATGAATGGCAATCTTGAAAATTTACTAAACCAAACAAAATCAGGAGAATTTACACCTGCATTAAAAATGGGCGAAGGCTATACTATGTTTTACATAAAAGAAAAAAATGGCGTAACAACTGTGCCTTTTGCAAAGGTAAAAGACTATATTCGCTCATTGCTCTCATCTAAAAAAGAAAAAGCTGCGATAGATGATTACTTTAATAAAATAAGATCAATAGCAGATGTTAAAGTCTTAAGAAAACCAAATAGTTAGGAAAAATATAATGAATAAATATGATAAAATAAGAAAGTTTTGCAGAGTATTTAGAATCTTTTTAGGAATAATTCTAATAGGAGTTGGATTTTATCTAAGTAATCCATGGTTTTATCTTGGAGTATTGCCTCTTATAGCCGGGATATTAAACTTTTGCCCTCTTTGTATAATCAGCAAAAAATGCTCAGTTTAAGATACTAACCTTCTAGGAGGCTAGTATCTTGAAAGATAATTAGTATCGAAATTATTTTCTATGAAATCTGCATTATCCATCATTTTGAGATGAAAATCTCTTACTGTTGCCACGCCTTCTATCTGAAGCTCTACTAATGCCTCTTTCATTTTAGCTATGGCTCTTTCTCTGTCGTCTCCCAAAACAATCAATTTCCATATCAAAGAATCATAGCAAGATGGTATCACATAATTTTGATAAAGATGAGAATCGACTCTTACATTTCTACCACCGGGTGCTATATATTTTATAACTTTACCCGGGCTTGGTATAAATTTCACGGAATCTTCAGCCGTAATTCTACACTCAATAGAATGTCCTTTTAATTTTATCTCTTCTTGATTTAAAAGTTTTTTGCCTTCAGCTATTTTTATCATCCATTCTATGATATCAATTCCACTAACCATCTCACTAACACAATGCTCTACCTGAAGTCTGGTATTCATCTCCATAAAATAAAAGTTTTTTTCGCTGTCTAGTAAAAATTCAAATGTTCCGGCATTTTCATAACCTATATATTTGACTGCATTGACAGCTACTTCATGAAGCTTTTTTCTAGTTTCATCATCCAATATAGCAGCTGGTGATTCTTCTATGAGTTTTTGATGTCTTCTCTGTAAAGAGCAATCTCTTTCTCCTACATGTACGGCATTGCCATAAGCATCACCTAAAATTTGCACTTCGATATGACGAGGGTTTTTGATGAGTTTTTCCATATACAAAGTTCCATTCCCAAAGGCAACCGCAGCTTCGCTTTCTGCCGAAAGATATGCTATCTCCAAATCTTCCTCTTTTTCAACTACGCGCATACCTCGTCCGCCACCGCCCGCACTTGCCTTGACGATAACAGGATAGCCTATTTTGTTAGCTAACACTTTTGCTTCTTCTATATTTTCAAGAGCACCTTCACTCCCTTCGATAACAGGAACTCCGGCTTTTTTCATCACTTCTTTTGCTTTTGATTTATCACTCATCAAGACCATGGAATCAACCGAAGGTCCTATAAATACAAGTCCGTGAATTTTACAAATCTCAACAAAGTCCTGATTTTCACTTAAAAATCCATATCCCGGGAAAATAGCATCGCAACCACTTATCTCAGCTGCACTTATAATAGCGGGTACATTTAGATAACTCTCGCTTGACTTTGCGCCACCAATACATATAGCAGCGTCAGCATACTGTAAGTAAAGTGCATCTTTATCTTCAGTCGAGTAAACAGCTATGGCTTGCTTACCCATCTCCTTTATCGTTCTTATCGCACGCAGAGCTATTTCACCTCTGTTTGCAACGAGAATTTTTTTAATCTCTGCCATTATACTTTCTCCACAGCAAACAGTGGCAATCCAAATTCTACCGGTTGTCCATCACTGGATAAAACCTTGGTTATTCTACAATCAAATTCTGCTTCTATTTCATTCATGATTTTCATAGCTTCAATAATAGCGATAGTTTGACCTTTTCTTACTACCGTTCCTACTTTTACAAACGGTTCACTTCCTGGACTTGGGGCTATATAAAATGTACCTACCATCGGGGAATCTATGGTTAAATCATCATTTTTATTCTCCACGATTTCTGTACTTTCTTGACTAGCTTCTGCTGTTGCTTGTGCTATAACTGGCGTACTTTGAATAGGCGCAGAAACGGCATTTGTCAAGCTGTTCTCAAACCCTTTTTGCAATTCTATTGAAAATTCACCATCTTTTATCTTTACCTTTGATATATCACTATTGTCAAAAAAACGCATTAATTCTTTTATCTCTTTGTTTGTCATCACTAATCCTTGTTGTACCACTTACGGTTAAAAATTCTTTATATTCTACTATTTTTCGGATATATAACTTCTTAATCTTCTTCGATTTGTACAATCTCAACACCATTGTCTTTTAAAAATTTTGCTACCGTATCCGAATTTGTATGCTCATAAGACTTTTCATATACGATTCTTTTCATACCGCTTGCTATGATATTTTTACTACAATCACTACATGGCTCAAGCGTTACATATATCGTGGCATCTTTGATACAGATACCCTCGCGAGCTGCCCAAATGATGGCATTCATCTCGGCATGAATTTCATATGTTTTGCTCCACTCATGGTGCTCTTTAGTGTATTGGTTGTCCCAATAATCACAACAATTTGTATATCCGGCAGGTGTTCCATTATAGCCAGTGCTCAATATTCGACCGTTTTTAACGATAACGGCACCCACTTGTTTTGAGACACATTTGCTTGCTTTCGATATTTCTCGGGCAATATTTATAAAATTTCTATCACTTAGCATAGATTTCCTTGAGTATATTTTTTAGATTTTCTTCAAATTTTGGATGGTTTAACACATCTGCATGAGTTGTATTTTCCAACACAACAAATTTTGACAAATTTTTTATCTTTTTAGAGAGTTCTAGCGTATGGCTGTTTGGTATAGTTTTATCGCCTTTAACCTCTATTATACAGATAGGACTGTTGATATTTTTTGCACATTTGATGGATTCAAATCTATATTTTAGTATAAAATCTATCGGTAAATACGGATATTTTTCTTTTACCAAAGAAACAACAGAGTCATAAGGTGTTATCAATACAACCCCCAAAACTTCTCTTTTGCTAGCCAAATATACTGCAACTCCAGAGCCCAAACTTCGTCCTATCAAAATAACTTTTGAATTCTTAGCAAACTTGTCATATATCTTCAAAGCATCGCTAAAAATATTTTTTTCAGTTGGTTTTCCTCCACTTTGTAAATATCCTCTATAGTTAAAAGCTACTATATTATAACTGTTTAAACTCTTGGTGTGAAGCAAAAATCTAGTGGCATCGTCACTATTGCCGCCAAAGTATATAATAGTAGGTGTATTTTTACTATCTGATTTTTTGAAATCTCCGTCTAAAACCACGCCATCAGCCACTTTAAAAGAGATATTTTTGACATTTTTTAAAACAAAAGGGGGATTTGAAGGAATCTCTGAGGCATTAAATATCTTAGAATCCTGAATAAAATAAAAATAGGCCACAACACCAATATATATAAAGATGACGACAAACAGTAAAATTTTCATTTTTTATACAACCTTTTAAAATATGCCAACATCTTTTCCCAAAAATCCGTGATGACTTTAAAACTCAACTCTTGAGATTTTATAGAGTTCTAGTCTACTCCTTGTGCACTTACGCTGTATTTCTCATAAGCCTTTGTATAAAAATCTTGATTATTGATTGACATCATAAATTGTACCATAAAATTTATAAATACACTTACATTCTATAAAAAAGTGTAAAGTTTAACCCTGGCACCTTTTAGGGGGAAATTAAAAAAGAGGGGGAGAGCCTTGGGAGGCTCTCTTTGTTGGAAAGTTTACTGAAGTAATCTTAGAACATTTTGTTGAACAGCATTTGCTTGACTCATCGCATAACTTCCTGATTGTGCAAGAATGTTAAACTTAGAAAAGTTTGCTGATTCTTGTGCGAAGTCAACATCACGGATAGAAGATTCTGCTGAAGTAACATTTACTTGAGTTACAGAGATATTTCTAACAGTTGATTCAAGTTGATTTTGAACGGAACCGATATTTGATCTAACACCATCTATTTGTCTTAGAGCCGCATCAGTTGTCATAATTGCACTTTCTGCATCAGTTCTTGTACCAACACTAATACCGCTAAGGCTACCTGTGGTTGCAATATTTCCAGCTGTTAAACCAGCTTTTGTTGCATCTGTACCACCTATTGAAATTACATTATCAGATGTTAGCGTAAGCTTTCCGTGTGTAGTTGCAGCTGTTAAACCAGCTTTTGCTGCGCCACTATTTGCTTCGCCGATTGTAATATCATCGCCTGCTGAGGCAGTTAATGTCAACTTGCCACCTGCAAGTGTGGCAGTAACACCTGTTTGATCAGAGATCGCATTTATGGCGTCAGTAAGTTTACCATTAGTATCATTTGCCTGAATTGTTAAAGCGCCTATAGATACACCATTAATTGTGATATCTCCGTCAGCAATTGTACCGCCTGTTACCGCACCACCTGCAACTTCGGTTTTTGCTGTTGCCGTAACACCTGTATCATTAGAAACAGAGTTTATGGCTCTAGCCTGATCTTTTGCATCAATAGTAGCTGCTCCAACATCTACGCTGTTGATTGTCAAATCACCATCAGTTAAAGCCGCAGTAGTTGCACCACCAGTTGTTTTTGCATAATCTCCGATAGATGTAGTTTGAGCATTTCCTATGCTAATACCAACTGTTTGGTTAGCATATGCACCTATATGGAAAGCTTTATCTGTAAAAGTACCATCAAGAAGATTTTGACCATTAAATGAAGTTGTTGTTGCAATATTTTGCGCTTCTTCCAACAATTTGTTTATATCACTTTGGATAGCTTTTCTTGAATTTGCATTTTGACCATCAGATGCTGCTTGGATTGCTTTGGTTCTAACAGTATTGATGATTTTTGAGTATTCGTCAAGCGCACCATCAGCTGTTTGAGCCAGGTTTATACCATCATTTGCATTTCTGATAGCTTGTCCAAGTCCATTTGCCTGAGCTTTAAGCTGATTTGCGATAGCCAAACCTGAAGCATCATCAGCCGCCTTGTTGATTCTTAAGCCGGAACTCAAGTGTGCAAGAGAGTTGTCCAAACTCTTGTTGTTGTTAAGTGAGTACATGTGAGCGTTCATCGCCGCAACATTTGTGTTAATTCTAAAACCCATGATAAATCCTTTTATCTGTTAAATTTCAGTGGCTTCCTTGCCATTGATACAAACTAAATCGGACACTTTAAAAAAAAGTTTATAGCTAAAAATCTTTTTTTCGCAAAAATTCACAAAAATATCCTCCCAAAAAGTGCCAGGGTTGTACTTTGCACTTTTTAGTTTTTTAGAAGGAAAAATACATTCTTCAAAAATGTGATATAATTAAATATACCAACGAAAAGGAAATCTTATGGAAGCACTAGACTATATGCCATATTACACCTATGAGGATTACGCCAAATGGGAGGGTGACTGGGAAATCATAAATGGACTTGCCTACGCTATGAGTCCAGCACCGATGGTAAAACATCAAAGTATAAGCAGTAAAATAGCACGAAATTTGGAAGATATATTTGAAAACTGTAAAAAATGCCAAGCACTGCTTCCCGTTGATTGGAAGATAGCAGAAGATACCGTAGTCCAGCCTGACAATTTAGTCGTTTGTGATGAAATAACAAATAAAGCATACATATCAAAAGCTCCGAAAATCATATTTGAAATCCTTTCAAAATCAACTGCAAAAAAAGACATACATGTAAAGTATGATATATACGAAAGAGAGGGAGTAAACTACTATATCATAGTTGATCCTGATGAAGAACTGGCAAAAGTCTATGAACTTTACAATGGAAGATATAAAAAACTATGTGATGCAACGGATGAAAAAGTAGAGTTTGATATCAAAGAGTGTAAAGATAAAATGGAGTTTGATTTTTCCAAGATATGGTGAGTTGCATTTCCTTATTTAATCTTTTTTCGCTACAATTGCCCAAAAGTTTTACAAATATATAGGTAGAGAATGAAAAAATTAATCATAGTGGAATCACCGGCAAAAGCTAGAACTATCAAAAATTTCTTGGGAAAAGATTATGATGTTATCGCTTCAAAAGTACATATCAGAGATCTTCCAAAGAGCAGTTTTGGTATAAAGATAGAAGAAGGAAAGTTTATACCGGAGTATAGAACTCCAAGGGATCATGCAAAAATCGTCAAAGAAATCAAAGATTTAGCAAAAAAAGCAGATACTATATATATCGCGACGGATGAAGATAGAGAGGGGGAAGCCATCGGCTTTCACATAGCAACTGCTATGGGCAAAGATCCAAAGGAACTTCCTCGTATAGTTTTTCATGAAATCACAAAAACTGCCATACAAAATGCCCTCGACAATCCTAGAAAACTCGATTTTCCAAGCATAAATGCACAGCAAACCAGAAGATTGCTTGACAGGATAGTGGGCTACAAACTCTCGCCTCTGCTTGCTTCAAAGGTACAAAGAGGTTTAAGTGCGGGTCGAGTACAATCTTCTTCTCTTAAGATAGTAGTAGATAGAGAAAAAGAGATAAGAGCTTTTAAGCCGGTTGAGTTTTGGAGTATTGACGCACTTTTTGATAAAAATATAGAATCTCTTTTAGTTGAATTTGATAATAAAAAAATAGACAAGATGACAATCAGCCAAGGTGATCGTGCAAATGAGATAAAAAACAGAGTTAGTGGCGAAAAATTTGTCGTTGGTAAAATTGAAAAGAAGCAGAGGAAAAGTTCTCCAAGTCCAGCTTTTATGACTTCTACTTTGCAACAAAGTGCTTCGAGTGCTCTTGGATTTTCACCTAAAAGAACTATGATGTTGGCCCAAACTCTTTATGAAGGAGTCAAAACCCATAAAGGCACTCAAGGCGTTATCACATATATGAGGACGGATTCATTAAATATCGCAAAAGAGGCCATAAGTGACGCAAGAGCGCAGATTTTGGATAATTTTGGCGAAAAATATCTTCCGGCAAAACCAAAATATTACAAATCAAAAAGTAAAGGAGCTCAAGAGGCTCACGAAGCTATTAGACCAACTATGCTTGACTTTACACCCCAAAAAGCAAAAGAATTTTTAAAACCTGATGAGTTAAAACTATACTCTTTGATTTACAATAGATTTTTAGCTTCACAAATGAACAGCGCACTGTTTGAATCCCAAACTCTTATATTTGAAAGCAAAAGCAGCAAGTTTAAAGCGAGTGGACGAAAGCTCTTGTTCGACGGATTTTATAGAGTTTACGGAGCAAGCGATAAAGATAAACTTTTACCTGATTTAGAGGAAGGACAAAGCGTAGAACTCAGCAAGATTGAGGCAAATCAGCATTTTACAGAACCGCCATCAAGATACTCTGAAGCTAGTTTGATTAAAAAACTCGAATCTTTAGGTATAGGACGACCTTCTACTTATGCGCCAACCATATCAACTTTGGTTGTACGACAATATATAACCATAGAAAAAAAACAGATAATTCCTAGTGAAATCGCTTTTACCGTTATTGATTTGTTAGAAAAAAACTTCCCAAGGGTTGTGGATAGCTCATTTACTTCGCAGATGGAAGAGACACTTGACCTCATCGCTGAAGAAAAAGCCGACTGGCAAAAAGTTTTAAATGACTTTTATGTACCTTTTATGGAAAACATAGAAAAAGGCAAAAAAAATATAAAAAGCCTGAAAGTTGTCATCCCAACCGGCGAAAAATGTCCCGAGTGTGGCGAAGAGTTAGTAAAAAGAAAAGGACGATATGGCGAATTTATCTCTTGCAGTGCTTTTCCAAAATGCAAATACACTAAAAATCTAGGCAAAAGTGAGAAAAAAGCACAAGTTGTAGTCGAAGGTGTAAAATGCCCGGAATGTGGTGGAGATATAGTGGAGCGATTTTCACGAAGAGGAAAATTTTACGGTTGCTCAAACTATCCAAAGTGTAAATTTGTCTCAACCTATCAGCCAACAAATAAAAAATGCCCCGAATGTGGTGAGATGATGGTCACAAGAGAGCTGAGAAAAAAACAGATATTTGATTGCCCAAAATGTAAATACAAAGAAGATGCGTGATGGAAAAAGAGATTTTTTTGTGTGCCATCAGCAATATTTCAAGTGGAAGTTGCCATGAGGATTGTGGTTTTTGCACACAAAGTGCAAAACACCATGCAAACATACAAAGGTACAGATATAAAGAGATAGATGAAATAATCAGTGAAGCAAAAAAGGCCAAAGCAAGTGGAGCAGTTGGATTTTGCCTGGTTACTTCAGGTCTTGGCTTAGACGACAAAAAACTCTCTTTTGTCTGCAAAGCGGCAAAGGCAGTAAAAAAAGAGGTTAGTGAGCTAAATATCATAGCTTGCAACGGTGTGGCCAATTTAGAACAGTTAAAAACCTTAAAAAATGCCGGAGTAGATCTTTATAATCACAATTTGGAAAGTTCACGCGAGTATTACCCAAATCTTTGCACAACCCACTCGTGGGAAGATAGATATAAGACTTGCCTACATGTAAAGGAAGCTGGACTAAAACTCGTGTGTGGCGGAATATTTGGTCTTGGAGAAAGCCAAAACGATAGAGTCTCTTTTGTCAAAAGCATAAAATCTCTAAACCCATTTACCATGCCATTAAATTTCTTTCACCCAAATCCTGCTCTTCCTATAAAGGCAAACCCTATGGATGAAGATGAAGCCTTGTCTATCATAAAGTATGTCAAAAGTATGCTTCCAAATACAAGGTTGATGGTAGCAGGTGGCAGAGAGATAACTTTCAAAACAAAACAATCACAAATCTTTGATGCCGGAGCAAATGCTATAGTTGTTGGAAATTACCTGACAACTACCGGAGCTGAGCCAAATAAAGATATACAAATGATAAAAAAAGCCGGATACGAAATAGCCTTATATTGCGATGCATGAAATCATCATAATTATCACCATTTCGGTGATTCTCTCGACCTCTCCTTTTTTTTCTAAGTATCTTCATATTCCGACACCCGCGATTGAGATTATATTGGGCTCATTCTGTGCTTATTTTGGATTTTTAGGCGACAATGAACTTTTTAAGCTTTTAGCAGAAGTCGGTTTTTTCTATCTTATGTTTATGGCAGGCATGGAGGTCGATTTACGAATATTTTTTAACAAAAAACGCTCTGTCATCAAAGAGGGCATTGTTTATCTGATTTTTTTATATATCATTTCATTTGTCGCGATTTACTATCTAAATTTAAATAAAATACTCATCATACTTTTACCAATGCTTTCCGTCGGACTTATTTTAGCGCTATATAAAGATTATAGTAAAGATACAAAATGGCTGAATTTATCGATGCTTGTAGGAACGATGGGGGAGCTTGTGAGCATTATCCTTCTTACATTTGCCGGAGCTGCTTTGGAGTTTGGTGTAGGAATTCATCTCTATAAAGCCATCATATATCTTGTGCTTTTTCTTTTTGCTACGATTGCTCTTTTTAAACTTTTAAAGATACTTTTTTGGTGGTATCCCGAATTAAAAACCTTTTTGATGCCTCATTCCGACAAAGAGGAAAAAGATATAAGACTCTCTATGGCTATATTTTTCTTGATGATTGCCCTTATGCTCTTTTTGCATTTGGAGATTGCTTTTGGCGCTTTTATAGCAGGAATTTTTATAAATACCTTTTTTGAGCACAAAAGAGATCTACCTCACAAGCTATCTTCTTTTGGATTTGGATTTTTAGTTCCTATATTTTTCATATATATCGGCTCTACTTTTGAGCTAGGTGCTCTTTTTTCAAAAGGATTAATTCTAAATGCTCTTTTAATCACATTTCTCATGATAGGCTCAAGAACACTGGCTTCTTTTGTATTTGTAAAAATATTAACCATAAAAGAAATTACTCTATTTGCGCTTTCTCACTCAATGCCATTGACGCTTCTTATAGCTGTTGCAACTATCGCATACAACTCAAAAAGCATAGATCACTTTACTTATCTCTCATTTGTATTAGCAAGTATTTTTGAGGTAATTCTAGTTATGACATCCATAAAGATAATAAATAGCATAAAAAATAAATATAATTTAATATAATTTGTTACTTCTAAAGAACTATTTTGTAGTATAATAGAAAATAATTAGAAAAGGAGAGCAAATGAGCAAAGATAGCATTACTATTACAGATAACCGCACCGGAAAACAGTTTGATTTTCCTATATTGCACCCAACGATTGGTCCAAGTGTTGCAGATATATCTTCATTTTATAAAGATACCGGGATGTTTACATACGATAGAGGCTTCACATCAACCGCAAGTTGTAGATCTAGAATTACTTATATCGACGGAGGTGCCGGCAAGCTGATGTACAGAGGTTATGATATATCCTATCTAGCCAAAGAGAAGACTTTTTTAGATACTGCATATCTATTATTGCACAAAGAACTTCCGACAAAAGAGCAGTTAAAAGCCTTTAGTTTCGAACTAAAGAAGAGATCATTTATCAACGAAAGTATGAAAAAGCTTTTTGATGCTTTTCCTGATAATTCACACCCTATGGCAATACTCTCTTCTGCGATAGCTTCACTTTCGGCTTTTTATTCTGATTCACTAGATATGGATACACCCGAGGAAGTGATGGAAATGGCTCATAGAATCATCGCAAAAATTCCGACTATCGCAGCTTTTTCATATAGATACTCAAAAGGGCTTCCTGTTATTTATCCTGATTTGGAAAAAAGCTTTGTTGAAAATTTTCTATATATGCTTCGGGCATATCCACATAATTATGCAGAATTAAAACCCATCGAAGTTGAGGCACTAGATACCATATTTACTTTACATGCTGACCACGAACAAAATGCTTCAACAACTGCTGTGAGAGTCGTGGCTTCTACTCAAGCACATCCATATGCTGCGATTTCAACCGGAGTTAGTGCACTTTGGGGCAGAGCACATGGTGGGGCAAATGAATCAGTTATACGACAGCTTGAGATGATAGGCAGTATTGATAATGTAGATAAATACATAGCAAAAGCAAAAGACAAGAATGATCCATTTAGGCTAATGGGTTTTGGACACAGGGTTTATAAAAATTTTGATCCGCGCGCAACCATACTCAAAGACCTCAGAAATAAACTCGTAGATGAATTGGATATAAATTCTCATTTGTTAGAAATTGCCAATAGAATAGAAAAAATAGCACTTAGTGATGAGTATTTTATAAAAAGAAACTTATATCCAAATATAGACTTTTATTCGGGGTTAATACTAAAAGCGTTAAAAATTCCTAAAGAGATGTTCGCAGTAATCTTCGTCATGGGAAGAGCTCCGGGTTGGATCGCACAGTGGATTGAGTTAAAAGAGCAACCTGATATGAAAATTGCTCGCCCGAGACAACTTTATTTGGGACCACTTGAAAGAACTCCAAGTAAATAACTTATCTAAGGGTGATTATATAATCGCCCTTCTCTTTTTTTAAATCATAAATATATTGACCATCCAACTCAATAGCAACTCTATAATATTTATCATGATTTCCCAATACAATAGAGACAAAAGGTGGCATATTTACTTTAAAGCTTTTTGTTAAAAAATTAGCATCTCTTTTAAAATCAATCACTATCTTATAAGGGTTATCAACTAAAAAATCTCTTATTTTCGAGTCTTTTGTAAAAATTTTAATACTTTTTCCACCAACTTTAAATGATATAAAATCTTTAAAACTAAATGTCCTTATAGTATCTTTTTTTGTCAGCTCTTGTTTTTTTATTTTTACAGCAATCCCTCTCTTTGGTAAGGTTTTTATTTTTCCATTTTTATATGTAATTATGAATGTATCATGCCAGTCAATTTTTTTATCAATATTTACTAACTGTTTTGAAACAGAACCGTTTAGATTTTGATAATATACTTCTACTTTCTTAAGAACTCTTGCACTATCAGGCAAATTAAAATCTTTTTGTTTAAAATTATTATTCTTCGAAGCAATTTTTGTAAATTTTGATATATTTTCAACCGATGCAAAAGGGTTATCTCTCGAAAAACATAAAACACTCATTAGAAATATAAGTTGCAAAAATTTCATAAAAATCCTTTAGTTTGGCTCTAATTGTTTAAGTTCAAAATACCCTTTTTGCAAAAGAGCATTTTTCTGCTTAATTATTTTAATATTTTGTTTTAAACTATCTCTACTATCTTGTAAATCCAGCAAAACTTCCAAAGAGCTTTTTCCAAACAGCACATCTCCAACATAAATACCAAGAAAAATTACAGCTAAAACGAGAAAGAAAATTTTGACATAAAAAGCTTTTTCACCCTTTTTTATCTCTTCGTTTTCAAACTCGTTTAAAATTTTACTCATATATTAAAAGAGTTGTTTTCCTAAATATTCACCATATCCCAATTCTCTCTCAATCTCCAGCAACCTGTTATATTTGGCTATTCTTTCACTTCTGGCAGTTGAGCCTGTTTTTATCTGACCCGTATTCATAGCAACTGCAAAATCAGCTATAAAGGCATCTTCACTTTCACCACTTCTATGACTAACGACACATGTATAGTCATTTCTCTGAGCTAATCTTATAGTTTGCATACTTTCACTGACTGTTCCGATTTGGTTTAATTTTATCAAAATTGAATTTGCGACACCTTTTGATATGCCCTCGGCAAGTATCTTTTTATTTGTTACAAAAAGATCATCTCCGACAATTTGGATTTTATCGCCTAAGAGTTCAGTCATAATTTTCCAACCATCCCAGTCATCTTCAGCTAAACCATCTTCAATAGAAACGATAGGATACTTATCGCAAAGAGAGGCATAATATTCTACCATTTCTTTACTGTCAAGTGCTCTGTTTTCTGAGCCTAATTGATATTTACCATCTCTAAAAAATTCACTGCTAGCAGGATCCATAGCGATGGCAATTTGCTCTTTTGGTTTATATCCGGCTGCTTCAATGGCTTTGACTATCAACTCCAAAGGCTCTTCATTATTTTTCAAATCAGGTGCAAAACCACCTTCATCTCCAAGTGCTGTAGAGTGTCCAAGATTGGAAAGTATTTTTTTAAGATGATGATATGTTTCACTACTTGCGCGAAGTGCCTCTTCAAAACTGTCAGAGCCTACTGGCATAATCATATATTCTTGAAAATCCACATTGTTGCTCGCATGACTTCCGCCGTTTATGATATTTAACATAGGGGTTGGAAGAGTGATCGCGTTTACTCCGCCCAAATATCTATATAGTGGCATACCCAGACTGTTTGCACAAGCTCTCGCAACTGCCATTGAAACACCCAAAACCGCATTTGCGCCGAGTCTTCCGTAAGTGTCTGTACCATCAAGTGTTTTCATAGCCTCATCTATCTCAGCCTGATTAAACGGATCAAGTCCTATCAATTCATCTGCTATCTCAACATTTACATTTTCAACTGCCTTTAAAACACCTTTGCCCATATAACGATCTCCACCGTCTCTAAGCTCAAGCGCTTCTTTACTGCCCGTACTTGCACCGCTAGGCACGATAGCGCTTGCGACTACACCATCACTCAAAACAACTGTTGCTCTGACAGTTGGATTTCCTCTGCTGTCAAGAACCTCATCGGCATATACTTCATCTATATATATCATTATTTTTCGCCTTCCATAACATTTATAGGTTTAATTCCCATCTCTTCTTTGATTTTGTTTTCCAACTCTAAAGAGAGTTCTTTATTTTCTTTTAGAAATGCCTTGACATTTTCACGACCCTGTCCCAATCTTGCCTCACCATAACTAAACCATGATCCACTTTTATCTATAATATCAAGCTTCACTCCATAATCTACTATTTCACCTTCTTTGCTTATACCTTCTCCAAACATTATATCAAATTCTGCTTGACGAAACGGGGGAGCCACTTTATTTTTTATAACTTTAGCCTTTACACGATTTCCTATCTGCTCATCAGCTTGTTTTAGTGTGGCAATTCTTCTCACATCTATTCTAACGGAAGCATAAAACTTTAGAGCATTTCCACCAGTGGTTGTTTCAGGACTGCCGTACCCCATAGTGCCTATTTTCATACGAATTTGGTTGATAAATATCACAGTAGTACCCATTTTGCTCACAACGCCTGTGAGTTTTCTAAGTGCCTGACTCATAAGTCTTGCTTGAAGTCCAACATGAGTATCTCCCATATCGCCGTCAATTTCACTTTTCGGAGTAAGTGCTGCGACTGAATCTATAACTATAACATCAACTGCGCCACTTCTAGTTAGAGTTTCAACTATATCCAGAGCCTGTTCACCAAAATCTGGTTGAGACACAAAAAGATTATCTACATCAACGCCTAAATTTCCCGCATATTTCACATCAAGAGCATGTTCGGCATCTACAAATGCACAAACACTGCCATTTGCCTGTGCCTGTCCTATTATCTGCAATGCAAGTGTCGTTTTTCCAGAACTCTCAGGTCCATAGATCTCCATAACTCTACCCTTTGGAACGCCACCAATTCCTAGTGCCAAATCTAAACCTAGAGAACCCGTGCTTATAGAATCTATTGGCTCTATAACTTTATCTCCTAATCTAATCAAAGCACCTTTTCCAAAAGTTTTGTCAATCTGTTTGATAGCTAAATCTATCGCTTTTTTCTTATTTGCATCAATTTCCATAAAATTCCTTATTTTTTAGTTATATTTTATCACTTTGTGCTTGAAATTGTGCTTTTATGTTAATAATTTTATTTTATTTGTGATAAAATTGGCTAAAACAACCAAGGATGATTTTTTGAAAAATGTGACTGTAGCTCATTCGCCTGATGCTGACGATATTTTTATGTATTATGCCATCAAATTTGGCTGGGTTAATTTAAAAAATATAAGTTTTAACAATATTGCCTTAGACATAGAAACCTTAAACCAAAAAGCACTGCAAAATATTCACGATATCACAGCCATTAGTTTTGGACTATACCCAAAAATACGAGACGAATATGCCCTTTTGAGAACTGCTGTAAGTTTTGGGGAAGGATATGGTCCTAAAGTCGTAAAACAAAAAGATAAAAAACTAAAAAGAAATTTCAAAGTCGCATTGAGTGGTGAGCACACCACAAATGCACTGCTTTTCAAGATTGCATATCCTGATGCAAGAATCACATATAAAAACTTTTTAGAGATAGAAAATGCGGTTTTAGCAGGTGAGGTTGATGCCGGAGTTTTAATCCATGAGAGTATTTTGGATTTTAGTGACAAACTCGAAGTTGAGAGAGAGCTGTGGGATATATGGAAAGATTTATGTAAAGATGATCTACCTCTGCCATTAGGCGGTATGGGGATTCGTCGTTCAATTCCACTAAATCAAGCCATAGATTATGAAGCCATTTTGACAAAAGCCGTAGAAGTAGCCCACAAACACCAAGGAATACTCTCAAAAATGCTCTTAAGCAGAAACCTAATAAGAGTTGACGGTCCAACTCTAGAAAAATACTTAGGACTTTACGCGAATGACAAATCTATAACCATGAATGACAAACAGTACGATGCAATAGACAAACTCTTCGAGTTAGGATACAATAACGGTTTCTATGATGCAAAACTAAAAGTAAGGGACTTTCTAATCCCAACAGAGTACGAAGAGTTAAGAAATAGCTAATACAATAAGGATGAAGGAATTTTAAGTTAGAATGTAAACAATTCTTCGCAAAGCGAAAGCTTTAGTGAGAGGAATTTTTTAGGGGCTTTGCCCCTAAAAAAGGAGAAATTAATGGAAGCAAAATTAATAGGACTTGGAGTAGAGACATTTAAAATGGCACTGTATCTCTCTATGCCTATGCTCATGGCAGGGCTGATAGCAGGACTTGCCATCAGTATCTTTCAAGCAACTACTCAGATAAACGAAATGACGCTCAGCTTTGTTCCAAAAATTTTACTCGTTATTGTTGTCGCTATTTTTACAATGCCTTGGATGATGAATATGATGATTGAATTTACTACTAAAATCATCACAATGATACCTACTTTTATATTTTGAAAACGATAGATTTCTCCACTTATTCAAGCATAAAAATCGGACCAAAAACGGATGTCAGAATTATAAATGAAATACAAGATTGCAATGACTATACCCTCATAGGCGGAGCCAATAATCTACTCATATCCCCAAATCCTCCAAAACTTGCTATGCTTGGGAAAAAGTTTGATTTTATAAAAGAAATTGATGAATATTTACATATCGGTGGCGCAACAGCCAGCGGGAAAATACTCTCTTATGCAAAAAAATATAACATTGCCAATTTTGAACTTATGCAAAAACTCCCCGGAACTCTTGGTGGCATGGTGCGCATGAATGCTGGATTAAAAAAGTGGGAAATCTTCAATCATTTAATTGCTATAAAAACGGAATTTGGTTGGATTCCTAAAGAAAAAATTGACCACAGATACCGATATACGAATTTTAGCGGTACACTGTTTGAAGCAAAATTTGAAATTCAAAAAGGATTTGATTTTGAACTTTTAAATATGTTTAAAAAATTACGCGACAATCAACCAAATTTCCCAAGTGCCGGAAGTTGTTTTAAAAACCCAAAAGATAATTTTGCAGGAAAACTACTAGATGACACCGGATTAAAAGGGTATAAAATAGGCAATATGTCTTTCAGTCCAACACATGCAAACTTTCTCATAAATCACGGAAATGGAACATTTGAAGATGCGATAAGTCTAATCAACGAAGCAAAAAAAAGAGTATTTGAAAGATTTGGTATAAATTTAGAGTTAGAAATCGAAGTTTTAGGACACTAAGCCGAAGCCTCCCCAAGTGTCCCAAATCCCTATATAGCAAAGTGAGACCACTACACAGTAACAACCCCCACAATATCATCAGGTTTTGTATAGACAAGGCAATCGTTTGCAGTACTAACTTGTTAATTCAAAAACGATTAACGCAGTATATACGAAACCTGATGATACCCGAAGGGAAGCCTAGCTTTGGGCAATCTTCAAAAGATAAAAGTTCTCGAATTAACAAGTTAGTACTTCGAATTTTATATTTCAAATCTTACCCAAAGCTAGGCTTTTGTGGGGGCTGCTACTGTGCAGTGGTCTCACAGTTTAAAACTTGTGGTAATTATAATAAAAAAGCCTTACAAAAGCTCTTACATGTAGAGATTAAAAATAAATTTTATTTTACTGAAAGTTTTCTCAACATAATTTATACATTATTCAAAAAGTTTAATATTGGTGCCTGGCACCAGAATTAAACTTTTGGAGCTTTTGGAGCTTTTTGAACTAAAATGAACTTCTAGGTGAGATATTGATTTTATCTATGTCTTTAAATTTTTTTAGCTTGTACGCATCTACTGCACATCTTCCTATCATCGCTGCATTGTCTGAACAATACTCCAGTTTTGCTACATGTAGAGCTGCATTTTTTTCTTTGCAAAATGCTTCGAGTCTGCTTCTAAGGTGTAGATTTGCACTGGCTCCTCCTACTACTCCAAAGTTCTTTATCTGTCTGTTTTTATAGGCTTTTTTTAACTTTTGCATCAAATGCTCAACTGCTGTTTTTTGAAACGAAGCACAGATATCTGCTTTTACCTGCTCACTCAATACTTCTTCTTTTTCTATGGAGAGTCTCACCTGATTCTTTAAACCGGAATAGCTAAATGCCATCTTGGGAGAATTTGATAAAGGCACAGTATATAAAAACCTGTTTACATCTCCTTTTTGCGAATATTCTTGTATAACCGGACCTCCCGGATATCCACCGCCTAACATCTTGGACACCTTGTCAAAACTTTCCCCAAAACTGTCATCAAGAGTTGTGGCTATAATTTTAATATTGTCATAGTCCTCTACATGTAAGATTTGCGTATGCCCTCCTGAAACCAACAAAACATCCATGGGAAACCTCGTTTCGTCTTCTATAAAAAGAGAATAAATATGGCCTTTGAGGTGATTTATAGGCAAAATAGGCAAACCCAAAGAAACCGCCAAAGCCTTTGCCATCACGACTCCTTCGACCAAAGTAACACTAAGACCCGGTTCGTTTGTGACAGCTATTGCCTTTAAATCATCGAAATACTTTTTTGTCTCTTCAAGTATATTTGGAAGTGCCACGGCATGAAGTCTTGCGGCAAGTTCCGGCACAACTCCGCCATATTTTGAATGTATAAGTTCTTGAGAAATTTTTTTATGAAATATCAACTTGTTGTCTTTTATCCTCGTAATTGCGATAGAACTGTCATCGCAACTACTCTCTATACTTAAAATCAAACTCTTTCCTTGTATGAATTTTATCTTCTATTTAAAGCCTTGTGTGAGGCTCAGACCAACGGAAGGATTTTCCTCTAAGCAAGGCTTTAAATAGAAGATGAATCTAACATTCGACTATGTTTACAGCCAAGCCACCGAGTGAAGTTTCTTTGTATTTATTCATCATATCTTTTCCTGTTTCAAGCATTGTTTTAATCACACTGTCCAATGAAACAAAATGTTTTCCATCCCCATTTAGTGCCATTCTGGCAGCATTTATAGCTTTCATAGCTGCCATAGCATTTCGCTCTATGCAGGGAATTTGGACCAATCCGCCGACTGGATCACATGTAAGCCCCAAGTTGTGCTCCATGCCTATTTCGGCCGCATTTTCTACTTGCTCTATCGTTCCACCCATAATTTCTGCCAGCCCGGCTGCTGCCATAGAACAGGCTACTCCTACTTCACCCTGGCAGCCAACAGCTGCACCACTTATAGAAGCGTTTCTTTGATATAACAAACCTATGGCACCGGCTGTCAGTAAAAAATTTATAACTCTGTCTTCGTGGAAATCTTTCAGTGATGAGCCTAAAAATTTATTCATATACTGTATCACTGCCGGCAAAATACCTGCTGCTCCATTTGTGGGAGCTGTTACGATTCTGTTGCCGCAGGCATTTTCTTCATTTACCGCCAATGCCCAAAGATCCACCCAATCCATCACTTCCAACGGATCTACCATAGGAAAACTGTCTCTTTTTTTCAATTTGTTATAAATCTCACTTGCTCTTTTTCTCATGCCTGTAATTGGCAATTTTCCTGTGCTTTTACAACCACTAAGAATACTCTCTTGCATAGTTGCCCAAATATTCAATAAAGACTTTTTAACCTCATCACTGCTTCGCATACTCTTCTCGTTTTCCATCATGAGAGTACTTATTTTAAAAGAATTGTCTTTACATTTTTGCAAAAGCTCCTTAGCAGAACTGAAATCAAAAGGCAAAACTCTTTTATTTTTATCTCTTGATTTACCCACCTCATCTTCATCCAAAACAGCCCCACCACCAACAGAATAATATGTTTTTTTCAAAAGTAGTTTTTCATCCAAGCCATACATGTAGAGCTTTATGCCATTAGGGTGAAATTGTAAAAATTTGCTTGGATAAAGTGTTAAATCATTTTCAAAATCAAAGTTAATTTTTTTATATCCAAAAGGTTTATATTTTTATTTATTATAACATCGGAAAAATATTTTCTTGCTCTTTTTATGTCAATGGTTTCGGGTAAATTTCCAATCAGACCTTGTACTACGGCAACATCACTTCCATGCCCTCTTCCTGTTGCGCCAAGCGAACCAAACAATTCAATTTTAACTCTGCTACAACTATCTAACAACTCTCTTTTATAGGCTAAATCAACAAACTTTTTTGCGATTACCATAGGTCCTACCGTATGGGAACTTGAGGGTCCGATACCAATCTTATACAAATCAAATACTGTTTTGCCCATGGCAAATCCTTGAGTGCAAAATATAGATAAATTATACCATTATTTTGTTGCGACTAAGTCGCATTTAAGTCATTATAAAATATAATTCACAAATGATAAAAAATATAATTTTAATTAGCATAATTTTAAATTCGCTTCTTTTGGCAAAAGTAAATGTAGTAGTCAGTATTTTGCCTCAAAAATCATTTGTTCAGGCTATTGGCAAAAATTTGGTAAATATCAGTGTCATGGTTAAACCCGGCGATTCACCTCACACATATGAGCCAAAACCTTCACAAATGCGAGATATTGCAAAAGCAGATATATATTTTGCGATTGGTGTAGAATTTGAAAATGCCTGGCTACCAAGATTTGCAAACCAAAACAAAAATATGAAAATCATTGACACTTCCAAGGGAATTAAAAAAGAGATGATGCCGACTTTTACAGGCAAAGAGATATCCACGGGAGAAAAAGACCCTCATGTCTGGACTGCTCCGCAAAACATAAAAATCATAGCAAAAAATATATATAATGCCTTGGCCAAAGAAGACAGTGAAAATGCAAAAATTTATAAGAAAAATTATGAAAAATTTATCCTACATGTAGAGCTTGTAAACAAAGAGGTAAAAAATATACTCAAAGATACTCCAAAAAACAGTAAATTTATGGTATTTCACCCTTCATGGGGATACTTTGCGAGAGAATATGGCCTGGTGCAACTGCCCATAGAGATAGAAGGAAAAACTCCAAAGCCAAAAAGTTTGATAAAAATCATCCAAATTGCGAAAAAAGATAATGTAAAGGCTATATTTACTCAACCTGAATTTTCACCAAAAATAGCAAACCAAATCGCGAAAGATTTAAATATAAAAGTTATAAAAGCAACACCTCTAAATCCAAACTGGGAAGGAAATCTTATAAATTTTGCAAAAGCGATTGCAAAATGAAACCTATTTTGAAAATAGAAAATCTCTCTTTTGCTTATGAAAAGCAGACTGTTCTTGAAAATATAAATTTAAGCGTAAATCCAAAAGATTTTCTAGCTATCATCGGACCAAATGGTGGAGGTAAATCAACTCTCTTAAAGCTGATACTAGGCATAAATAAAATCCAAAGCGGAAGCATTAAAATAGAAGGCAAAAACTCAACTCTTTGCCTAAATGACATAGGATATGTGCCACAAAATACAAATATAAATACTGATTTTCCGATAAAAGTCATCGAAGTTGTTTTAATGGGACACACAAAAGAGAAAAAATCCTTATGGGGATACAGCAAAAATGAACTTCAAAAAGCATCACAATCTCTTGCTAAAGTTGGAATGGAAAAATACAAAAATAGTAAAATCGGCTCTCTTTCTGGTGGGCAAAGGCAAAGAGTGATGATTGCCCGCGCACTTTTTACCAATCCAAAAATAGTGCTTTTTGATGAACCAACTTCAAGCATAGATGTAAAAGGACAAAAAGATATATACAGGCTTTTAAAAAATTTAAGCAAAGATGTAACAGTTATTGTTGTAAGCCACGATATCTCAATAGTTTTAGAATACGCCACAAAAGTAGCTTACATAAATCAAACTTTGGTAATGCACAATCTAGAAAATAGTAAAACAATGTTTGATACAAACAACAAGCACTTTTGCGAAGTAGAGCTTTTAAGCCTACTCCAAAATAATCCCCAAAAGAGTTGTTCATGCTAGATGCCCTATCTTATGGTTTTATACAAAATGCACTCTTAGCAGGGACACTTTTGAGCATTTGTGCCGGAATTATCGGCTCTTTGATAGTAGTAAATCGCATGGTTTTTTTAGCCGGCGGCATAGCGCATACTTCATACGGCGGAATTGGGATGGCAATTTACTTTGGTATTCCTGTGTTTTTAGGGGCTTCTTTGTTTGCAGTTGGGGCAGCTTTACTGCTAGCATCCATCAGCCTCAAACACAAAAATCAAATGGACACTTTTATAGGTCTCGTATGGGCTGTCGGTATGGCAATCGGAGTTATTTTTGTGGATTTAACTCCGGGATACAATGTTGATTTGATGAGTTATCTTTTTGGCTCTATTTTGGCAGTCAGCCATGAAGATTTGTACTTTATATCTATACTGTTGGTTATAATTTTATTAGTTGTGATTTTACGATATAGAGATATATTGGCAGTCTCTTATGATAGTGAATATGCTGCTCTGAGGGGAGTAAATGTCAAATTCTTTCACGCACTGACCTTGGTTTTATCTGCTCTTACTGTTGTGGTTTCTATCAAAATTGTCGGACTTATTTTGGTAATTGCACTTTTAACCATACCTGTTTATATAGCCGAGAAACTCTCTTCGTCATTAGCTGGTATGATGTTTCTATCCTCTGTTTTTTCACTTCTTTTCACCCTGTCAGGTCTCTACCTTTCATACGCTTATAATCTAACTTCCGGAGCTAGCATCATTTTAGTAGCAGCGTTCTTTCTTGTGATTTTTTCCGCAATAGCGTCTCTGCGTCAGCAGTAGGCACAGGCCTTGAGAAATAGTAGCCTTGTATTATTTGGCAGTCTAGTCTTTTAAGAATTTCATACTGTTTTTTTGTTTCAACGCCCTCAGCTATCACTTTTAAATCTAAACCTTTAGATAAATTAATTATGCTTTTTACTATGGCTCTGTCTTTTTTATCAACTGCTAAATCATCTATAAACTTTTTATCTATTTTTAATTTTGAAACATCAAGATACTTTAGGTAGCCAAGAGACGAATAACCTGTACCAAAATCATCTATAGCCACTGGTATGCCTATATTTTTAAATCTATCTAAAAGCTTTGAGGTTTTTTCCGTATTGCTCATGATATGCCGCTCAATTAGATCAGCTTCTATCCACTCAGGCCTACACTCTGCCTCTTTTATTATTTGTTGTAAATTATCAAAAAAATCTACACTCTCTAGTTGTTTTGAAGTAAAATTTATGGAGACAATTCCGGGATTTAATCCTTGCTTGTGCCAATTAGCTATTTGATGAATTGCTATTTTTGATATCAACTCACCCAATGGCACTATAAGACTGCTATTTTCCGCGATTTGTATAAAATAGTCCGGGAACACTAGCCCACGAGTAGGATGCTGCCATCTTACCAAAGCCTCAAAACCGATAATTTTTTCTGTACCTACTTCAAATTGTGGCTGATAATAGAGTATAAATTCCTCATTTTTTATGCCATCTCTTATCTCTTGCTCTATCTTCATGTGTTTCAATATATCCACATTCATGCTTTTTTCATAATACACATACCTGTTTTTACCGCTGTTTTTAGCTCCGTACATCGCCATATCTGCATATTTTAATAACTCCTGTTGGTCTAGAGAATCATCTGGATATACACTGACTCCTATACTAAATGTTATATTGAAAGGGCTATTTTGTATATAAAAAGGCTTTTGGAATCTGTTTATTATCTTATTTATTATAATAGCGCTGTCATCTTTATTTTTAAAACCATTTAAAACCATAACAAATTCATCACCGCCAAATCTGGAAACTATATCGACCTCTCTTACAAGCATTCTTAAAACGCTGGATATTTGTATTAACAAAAGGTCACCTTGCTCATGCCCGAAGGCATCATTGATAATTTTAAAGTTATCAATATCCAAGAACAAAACCTCTGTAAAACTTTTTTCTCTCTTGGCTTTTTTTAGGCTCTCATGCAACCTGTCCATTAAAAGCATTCTGTTTGGCAAAGATGTGAGCATATCGTGAGTTGCCTGAAAAAGAAGTTTCTTTTGCTGAAATACAAAATCCTTCTCTATTCTTTTTCTTTTATCTATATCTCTAAAAACAAAATAGCCCATAGGATCTTCATGTAAATTCAAACCAATAATAGTCACATTTATCCAAACCTTTGTTTTGTCTGCTCTTAGTGCTAGAAATTCAAACTCATTAAAACCTTTTTCTCTTGCAATCTCTATCAGTTCTTCTAACTTCTCCATAGAATCTCTACCATCTTCTTGAATTTTTGGAAAGAGATTTGGCACTGGCTCATTTATAAAGTCTTCTTTTGTTTTATAACCAAACATACTATGCATCGCTTCATTGCAATCAACAATTTTTTTATTTTTAGTGAGCAATATGCCGTCATGTGATTTATGAAAAAGTGTCTCAAAAATACTTTTTTGCTCTAGCAGTTGTTCTGTTTTTAAAGCTACATTATATTCAAGTTTCATAATCAACTTTTTCACTATCTTTACCAAAAAGATGAAGAGTAAACTCATAAAAACAAGCAGTAAGGCTGTGATTATTATCGTATTTTTTATGGTTTTTACTAATTTTGCCTTTAAGTTATTTTTTTGCAGGGCATACAATTCTCTTTTGGTTTCTACTTTTGTACCAAGCACCAAATCTAAATCCGGTATCAGCTTCACATAAGAAAATTCTACTTTTTTATCACTTGAAAGATATTGCATAAAAAAACCATCCGGAACAATCTTGGCGCCCCTGATAGCGTTTCTGACAATATGTTCGCCCCCGATACTATCATTCCAACTATTTATCCTTATAAGTTTTTTTCTTTTAACAAGCATACTGTTTCCACTAAAATCATAAGCAAAGATATAGCCGTATTCGTCTTTTTTTAGTTTAATCAAATACTTAATAATTCTTTCTTTGACATTCGCAACGATATCTTCTTTGTATCTGGCAGTTCCTATAAAGATATCAAGTGGCTTAAATATTTTGACAAAACCTATCTTCTCTTTCATCTTCTTTTCACCAATCTTATACCACCACCAAGTTGCAAATCCTTCATCTTTGGACTTTACTATTTTGATAGCTTTTTGGATTGTATGCTCTTTTTTGCCATCTAAAAAATTGATTTGATTTGTGCCTTCAAGCTTGGGTGTCGTAGGCAAAAGTAGGCACTTGCCTTTGAGAGTATAGATAAAAAAATATCCTGTTTTATCACTAAAAAATCTCTCATCTTTGAACTGGTCATGTATTTTTTGGAAAATAGCTTCTTTAGAAAGAGAACTGTTATTTTTGTAGATTTCTTGAATTTTATATATAGCCTCATCAACTCTGTATTTAACTTTTTGTTGCTCTTGCTCTTCTAGCTCTTTTTCATATATTTTTGTAAACTCTACTATCCTTTGTATCTTATATTCTGCATCTATTCTAGCGCCTTTGTTATTTTCAACACTTAACTCTTTTAGAGATTCATTATAACTCTTTGTTGTCTCATGTGTAAAAATAAAAATCACAGCAACAGAGATAATGATAAAACCAAAAATAGATATAAAAGCCATTAAATCTATCAGTTTTTTACTGTTTTGCTTCATCACTATCTCCTGTAATTTTTTTCAATAAAACCTTATGCTCTATACAAATAAAGTTTACTATGCCTCCCCATAATGCTTTTTAGGGAATAGGTGTTAATATCCTTCTAAATGCTTTGTTTTCGGTAACACTAGATTTAAAATTATACCTACAATCGCTCCTAGCCCTATGCCGCTAAAGGCAACTCCACCAAAATCAAATGTAAAACCGCCAATCGCGAAAACTAAAATCATAGAAACAATAATCATATTTCTCGGATCTTCTAGATCGGCCTTTTCTTTTATCAAAGTTCCCATGCCGATTGAAGCGATAATGCCAAACAAAAGAAGCATAATTCCACCCATGACAGGAACTGGAATTGTAGCTAACAAACCACCTAGCTTTCCAACAAATGCCAAAATGATTGCAAAGATTGCGGCCCATGTCATAATCGCCGGATTATATGCTTTTGTAATTGTCACAGCTCCGGTTACTTCTGAGTATGTCGTATTTGGCGGTCCTCCAAAACAAGCTGCCAAAGTAGTCGCTAATCCATCTCCCAAAAGTGTACTCTTGAGCCCCGGCTCTTTTAAATAGTCTTTTTTAGTAACTCTGCTAATAGCTAAAATATCGCCGATATGTTCAACCGCAGGAGCAATTGCGATAGGGACGATATATAGTATTGCCTGCCAATTAAGCTCAGGCGCAACAAAATGAGGCATAGCAAACCATGCAGCCTTATCGTAGGCATCAAAACTAACAATTCCATACATCAAAGAAATGATATAACCCATCACAACACCTGAAAGAATAGGTAAAAGTCTAAACACACCTTTTCCCAGCAAAGAAACGAGCATAGTAGTCGCTAATGAAACCATAGATATAATTATCGCTTTATCAAACGGAACTAAGACTATGGCGCCATCTCCTGTTTTACCCATAGCCATATGAACGGCAACAGGCGAAAGAATCAAGCCAATAGTCATAATAACTGGTCCAACCACAACTGCCGGCAAAAGTTTATGTATAAATTTTGAACCATACATTCTGATGGCAACACTCAGCACAACATATAAAAGACCAGCTGCTGCAAGCCCTGACATGGTACCTGCTATCCCCCATGTTTTCACACCATATATGATAGGTGCTATAAAAGCAAAGGATGAAGCCAAAAATATTGGCGGAACTGCTTTTCTATTGATGAGCTGGAACAAAAGTGTTCCAATCCCAGCTGTAAAAAGAGCAACATTTGGATCAAGACCCGTCAAAATCGGAACAAGTACCAAGGCTCCAAATGCCACAAACAAAAACTGCAAACCAACTACACTGTCTTTCAAGCGCAAGTTGTAATCTGTCTTACTCATAAATCTCCCTTTAAGAATTTTCTTACTTCTTTATCTATTTCAAAAATATCATCTAAATTTTGTGGATTTATATCGCTAAATTGGCGATATGCTTTTTTATTTATTTTTGCAACATCAAGTATATTTATCTTATTATTTAAAAACCGCTCAACGCTTACTTCATTTGCCGCATTTAAGACAACTCCTAATCTCGGGTTTTTCAAGATATCTTCTTTTATCTCCCACATAGGATATCTCTCCTGCTCTATTTTTCGAAATTCCAGACTTCCTATCTCTACTAAATCGACATGTGGCAAAATTTCTTCTTCTATCTTGCCTTTTAGTGCAAATGTTATAGGAAGCTTCATGTCTGCATTTGCTATGTGGGCGGTTGTGCTGCCGTCAATAAAATTGATAAAAGCATGTATGATGGATTTGGCTTCTATGATAGCGTCTATTTTTTCACATCCATATAGCCATTTTGCTTCTAACAACTCAAATATTTTATTTGTCATAGTCGCACTGTCTATTGTGATTTTTTTACCCATTTTCCAGTTTGGATGATTAAGCGCTTCAGCCGTACTCATGGATTTGAGTTTACTGATAGGAGTATCTCTAAATGCCCCTCCGCTTGCAGTTATTGTCATGGATACTGGGGTTTTGTTGCTTAGGAGATATTTTAAGCCAAAGTGCTCACTGTCTATTGGTATAATTTTTGAAGTATTAAGAAGATTTCCGGCAACTACTAAAGATTCTTTATTTGCCAAAGCCAGCTTTTTGCCCAGTTTTTGAGTTTTAATTGATGGAGCAAGTCCCGCAAATCCGACAAGAGCATTGATGACCAAATCGCTTTGGCTTTTTTCTATAACCTCTAAAATGCCTTTATTTCCATAATACACATCATTGTGTTTTACCTGTTTGACCAACTCTTTGCTGCCAATACATACATATTTTGGTTTAAATTCTTTAATTTGTCTGTTTAATAAATCTATGCTCCTACCTGCGACCAAAGTCTCTACATGTAGGCCAAATTTTTTTGCAACTTGAAGCGTATTTACACCGATAGAGCCAGTAGAACCCAGCACTATCATCTATAACAATCCTCGAAGAAGTACAAGCATAATAACAGAAGCAAACATGTAACCGTCAACTCTGTCCAACATACCACCATGCCCAGGAAAGATAGTGCCGCTGTCTTTTACTCCGGCCTCTCTCTTTAAATAACTCTCAAATAAATCTCCCCAAATAGCACAAAGTGAAACAATCAAAGAGATAAATAAAGACATACTCAAATCAACACTCATCAGTCCGACAACGGATCCTATGGCAGTCCCTGCAACTATTCCGCCAATTACTCCTTCCCATGTTTTATTTGGAGAAGTTTTTGAAAACTGTGTTTTTCCTATACTTTTTCCGACAACATATGCCCCTATATCTACAGATGCTATTAAAATCACCAGCCAAACAAGAGTACTCATCCCAAAATCTTTATACAAAGCAAACATAAATAGCATTGAAATTGTTGGATATAAAAATGGAGCTAAACGATTGTAGTTAACATCTTTTTTATGCACCATTATAGACAATGCTATGATAACAACAAAATAAAATATATCATCAGGGTTTGGATATATGTAAGCTGCTAACCAAATAGCCAGTGCATAAACCATAGATCTGTTGCTTACCAGACCAAAAAGCGTCATCGCTTCGTAAAAAGCAAAAAGATATACTGCACCAAGAACCACCCAAGTGAGAAATAAATTGTCAATTAATGCCACAGCTAGTGCAACTGCAAAAAGTGCAATGCCTGTCAATATTCTGTCTCTGTTTGAATTGTATATTTCTTTTATACTCATTATTGTACCTCTGGAATTTTTATATCATTTTATCCAAGAAAGAGTGAGAACTTACTTATACTTTTATATCTAAGTGTTTGGGAGTTATGATTTCCACAATCTCTTTTTCTTCTTTAGGTCTGTCTTTTCGTGGTTTTATCTGACTGTTTTTTTGCTCAGCTTCTCTTCTTTTTTTTTCATGTTCATTTTCGGGATCTATTTTATAGGATTCTTCTGAAGGTCTTATGTCTTCTATCTCTTTCTTGTCGGCCTCTTGTATGGATGCGGCTACACTGCTTTGCATATCTAATCTGTTTTGAAAGTTCGATTGTATCTTGGTTTGTGCCGGCATAGCTTGGTTAGCATAATTAATTGCGCCGATTGGACCTATAGCCATCTTGCATACCTCGCTTTCTACTAGAGGTTACTCTTTTTTGACACTTATAGTCTTATAATCCACATAATTCACATGGGCACCTTCACCCATTTTAACATTTCTTCTTTGAGTATAATCGACTAAATATGCTCCTTTTTGAATAACACTAAATTCCACACAAAGTTTTGCCCCAAACTCCAATACGGATTGAGGAATACTCTGCTTATCTGTTCTTATTATAACATGAGTTGAGGAAATATCTTTTAAATGCAGCCAAATATCTCTTTTTTTTGCTTCTTTTAATAATTGAACATTGCCTTTTTCGTTTTTCCCAAGCATTATCTTAAAGCCTTCCATAAAAAAAGTCTCATACGATACAGGCACTCCTTTTCCTTTTTTCGAGTGCTTCTGTTTTGGCGAGAGTATATTTATCTCAACTTCGTCCTCACTATTTTCTATGGCATTTTGTAATTTTTCTAAAAAACCTATCTTTTCATTAAGATTTTCTCTTTCAATATATAGAGATTTTGCTTTTCTCTTTAATTTTTTAGCATTTGCATAAAGCTTATTGCCCGCTTCCGCCCCGCTTCTTGACTCGCCCGGAAGTGTTATTTTGATTTTATTGCCCTCATAATCATCAAGTTCTATCTCTTTTTGGTAGCCTTTTATTTTATATATATTACCAAAAATCAATGATGCCCATATAGCAAATTTTTCACTTTTTTTTAGTAAATTTTCTTCATTTTCTAAAGAGTTTAATATCTTTTGAAACTTTTTTATCTTTTTTTGAATATTCGCAATTTTCTGCTTCTTCAAAGAAGAGAGTTTTACTTGTGCTCTTTTTAGATATTCATTTTCTAAAAAATTTTCTATATTTTCAATTTCAGCACTGTTTTTTGGTGTAAAATTCTCTGTTTTTACCAAAGCTTTCAAAACAACACCCACTTTTACTTCTCTGTATGTTGTAGAGATGTCTATGTGCCTTAGAGCTTCTTGCACTATGTTGTTTTCATCTAAAATTATCGCATTTGTATTTTTTCCGGTAAACTCAAGCTGAAGAGTAGAATTCTCGGACTTGTATTTTGAGTTAGAAATTACTTTGATTTGCAAAATTCTATCATTTTTCAAAACAGATATATTTTCAATAACAGAATTAGTAAATTTTTTAGACAATACTATATCAAAAGGGGCTTTGTAAATTTTTGATTTTTTATAGGTATCTTTTAAAAATATATAAGAATCCCCTCTTCTTAAATCAAAAAACAGAGCTTTAAATCTATCAAATACTATCTTCAAAGTATTGTCTTCGACTCTCTCAATCGAGCTAATTCTTTTAAATTTTTGTAAATACCGTGCAATTTGCACCAATTCATATCGTTTGATTTACTTCTCCTTTATCAAAAGTGGATATATTATACAACATATTATACAACAAGGGAGAGAAGATGTTATTGAATTTTGATGAAAATTTAGACAATTACAAATTGATGCGTCAAGCTATAATTCCAAGGCCTATTGCTTGGATTGTAACAGAAGATGAAAATACAAATATAGCTCCGTTTAGTTATTTTATGGCGCTCACCTCAACACCGCCGACTATGGTCGTATCTATCGGTCAAAAGAGTGACGGAGCACCAAAAGATACTCTTGCAAATATCATAAAAACTAAAAAATGCACGATTTGCATACCGAAAGAAGAGCAATTACAACAAATGCACTTTAGCTCAAAAGAGTTGGCACACAATCTAAGTGAAGCGGATGTTTTCAACATAGATTTAGAAAAAAAAGCAAAAAATTTCCCACCTATGGTTAAAGATACGCCTATCGCCTTTTTTTGTGAATTATTTCAAGAATTAGACATCAAAGGAAGCAAACACAAGCCCATCATCGTAGAGATAAAACAGATGTTTATAGATGATACCTGTTTCACAAATAAAGAGAAATTATATTTTGAATTTAATCCGATAGCCAGAATCGGTGGGGACTATAGCTTTTTAGGAGAGAAAATCTCAGCGCCAAAGATACCTTAAATATAATTTTTGATAAAATAGGCCTATACAATTTCCTTTACTATCGTTTTGTGAGGCTCAGACCAACGGGAGGATTTGCCTCTAAGAAACGATAGTAAAGGAAATTTTATAGCTGGCTTAAGACAGCTATATCTAATCAAGAAGGAATATTATGCCTCAAACAATAACGGAAAAAATTTTTAGTGATCATGTAGGACGGGCTGTAAAAGCCGGAGAGATTATTCGCTCAAATATCGACATGGTCATTGGAAACGATATCACAACTCCTATATCCATAAAAGCTTTTGAAGATAGCGGAAAAGAAAATTTGGCAAATCCTGATGGTTTTGCTATCGTAATGGATCACTTTATACCCGCAAAAGATATAGCAAGCGCAAATCAGGCAAAAATAAGTCGTGATTTCGCATACAAACACAATCTTAAACACTTTTTTGATGAAAAAGATATGGGCATAGAACACGCCTTGTTGCCTGAAAAAGGACTTGTTGTTCCAGGAGATGTCATAATCGGAGCTGACAGCCATACATGTACGCATGGCGCTCTTGGCGCATTTTCAACAGGCATGGGATCTACTGATATATCATTTGCCCTTATCACGGGCGGAAACTGGTTTAAAGTACCTGAAGCTATAAAAGTAGTCTTTAGCGGAAAACCGGGTGAGTTAATCTATGGGAAAGATTTGATTTTGGAAGTAATTCGACAATTAGGAGTCGATGGAGCACTTTATAAAACTTTGGAATTTACGGGAGATACGATAGCTCATCTTGGTATGGACGACAGATTCAGTCTATGCAATATGGCGATAGAAGCCGGAGCAAAAAACGGCATAATCGCAGTCGATGATATAACCCGTGAATTCTTAAAAGATAAAAATCTTGCAAGAGAAGCAAAAGAGTTTTATTCTGATGCAGATGCTACTTATGTAAAAACAATCCATATAGATGTTACAAAATTAGAGCCTGTTATCGCATATCCTAGTTTGCCCTCAAACGGAAAACCATTAAGCACGGCCGTCAGTGATGATATAGCCGTTGATCAAGTTTTCATAGGAAGTTGCACAAATGGAAGGTTAGAAGATTTGAGAATTGCGGGAAAGATATTAAAAGATAAAAAAGTAGCAAGAAAAACCAGACTTATAATCACTCCTGCTACTCAAAAAATTTCTCTACAAGCACAAAAAGAGGGTCTTGTCGAGATATTTATAGAGGCCGGAGCAGTCTTTTCAAACCCAACTTGCGGGGCATGCCTCGGTGGATATATGGGAATTTTAGGCAAAGATGAAGTTTGCATATCTACGACAAATAGAAACTTTGTTGGAAGAATGGGTGATCGAAGCAGTAAGATATACCTTGCCAATTCAGCAGTTGCAGCTGCAAGCGCAGTTACCGGCAAGATTACAGATCCTAGAGATTTATGATTTTACCTCTGCCCTGCGTTATAGTCGCAGGTGGAAAAAGTTCAAGAATGGGGAGCGACAAGGCATTGCTTCCTTTTGGTGGACATCAAACTTTGACACAATATCAATTGCAAAGAGCAAAGCCGTGGTTTCAAAGTGTACATGTAAGCTGTAAAAACAAAGATAAATTTAACTTTGATGCCGCCTTTATAGAAGACGAGAAAGAGTTTGGCGAATTTTCTCCCCTTATAGCGCTTTACAGTATATTGAAAAGATTTCAAACACCCGTGGCAATCTTGAGTGTGGACACCCCTTTTGTAAGCAAAGAAGTTTATGAAAAGCTTTACAGTTATGTTTCAGATTTTGATTCTGTCATAGCAAAATCCCCTTTTGGCTCACATCAGCTTTGTGCTTTGTATTCACCCAAAATTGTGCAAATCTTAAAAAAGCAAATCATACAAAACGATCATAAGATAAAAAACCTGCTGGCACAAATTAAAACAAAATATGTTGATTTTGACGATGATGAACTTTTTGCAAATTTAAACAAACCTGATGAATACAACAGGGCAAAAGAGAAATTATGATAGATACTCTGACAAATTTGGCGTCAAAAAATGCTTTAGACGAAAAACTAAACAACTCACAACACCCAATTCTTTTTCTGATAGATATTAGAGATTTTAAACTCATAAATTTAAAGCATACTGACGAGGGAGGGAACTTTATACTTCGCTCTTTTGCCAAATCTTTGATAAGTTTTGCACAAAAAAATGAAATATTTATTTTTAGAGTTTGGGCTGATGAATTTGCTCTTTTGAAAGATATGTTGTTTGATTTGGATACTGTAGAAAAACTGATCTTCAGTCTGCTGGAATTTATTTCATCCAAGAAATACGATTTTAAAGGTTACAATATAGCTATCCGGACAAATATAGGCATATCATTTGATTTGAAAAATTCTTTTCAAAAAGCCTCTTTGGCGTTGGCTCTTGCACAAAAAGAGAATCAGCCGTTTATATCATACTCTGAGTTTGCCGCAAAATTGCTCGAAGAGAAAAACGAAAGTGTATCAAAAGATATAAAAGCAGCTATTGACAATGGTTTTATAACACCACATTATCAAAGAATAATTGATTTAAGCGGAAACGAAGTATATCAAGAAGTTTTGATTCGCTTGTCCCTCCAAGAGTCGCTTCAGCCTCCTGGATTTTTTCTTGAAATTGCAAAAAAAAGAGGATTTTACCACTCCATAGTTAAACTTCTCTCGCAAAAAATTTTAAGCTCAAAAATCAGGCAAGCTGTTAATTTTTCTTTTGAAGATTTGAGCGATAAAGTCATATTTGAATATTTACTCAAAACTTACAAAGACTCAAATGTTATTTTCGAATTGCAAGGTAATTTTCAAGCAAATACAAAACAGGCTCTGAGTGATTTGAAATCAATTGGCATTAAAATATGTCTAGACAATGTAGAGACTCCACAAACTTTAGAAAAATTTGACAGTACTATGATAGATTTTGTAAAAGTCGATGGAAAATTGTTAAGATTATTAAATATCAGTGAAGAATCCAAATCTACATGTAGAGTTATTTTAAAAGAGTGCGAGAGGCTGCAATGTAAAAGCATAGCTTCACGGATTAACTCAAACACTTCATTTGAAGAGTCAAAAAAACTTGGTTTTAACTATTTTCAAGGGTTTTTCTTCGGAAAACCTACAGATAAAATATAAGGAAAAACAGATGATAAGACATGTCGTATTTTTAAAATTAAAAAACAGTGATAGAGCTCTAAAACAAAAGTTAAAAAAAATGATACTTTCACTAAAAGGCGAAATAGGGGTTTTAACAAATATGGAAGTTGGACTAAATTTTAGCCCCGAAGAGAGGGCTTATGATATCGCTCTAATAGCTGATTTTAACTCTAAAGATGATTTGAAAATCTACGCTTCACACCCTGTGCACCTAGAACTTATCGGGTATTTAAAATCGCTAGATACTGTTAGTAAGGTCGTTGATTACGAGCTGTAAAGAACTTTTTAAAAAGAGGATATGAAGCTATGACGGAGCCTAAAACTATAAACAAACAGGCTGTCCATATATAACTGTTTGGTTTCGCAAGCCCAAACACTACCAAAAGTATAGTCGAGAGCAGAGGTGTGGCATATGAAAATGTACCGAGCATTTGAATATCTCCGTTTTTTACTCCAAAATCCCAAAGAAAAAAGGCTCCTCCAACCGGACCCAAACCCAAAACTATAATCGCCAATAAATTTTTAAAATCAGGGATTACGGTCGGCTCAAATATCAGATGAAAAATAAGTGCTAAAATAGCAGTTGCACCACAAAAAGCTCCAACAGAACTCACCGGTACTTTGCCGAAATATTTAGAAAGAACCGAATATGAAGACCAGGACAAGGCACACAAAAAAGCATAAAAATATCCTTTTGCATACCCCATATTAAAATCAAAACCTTTGCCCGCACTAACTAAAACAATTACCCCAAAAAGTCCAAATAAAACACCGGCTATATGAAACCATCGAAGCTTAACTCCAGGTAAAAATGCACTAAAAAGAACTATAAACAAAGGCCATAGATAATTAATCAAATTTGCCTCAAGTGCCGGTGCATTTTGAAGTGCCAAAAAATAAAAAAAATGATAACCAAAGAGTCCTATGATGCCTATAATCCAATTTTTTACAGGTAACTTTAAGTGAACCCAAATACCACGACCCTCTTTTTTCCACAGCGCCAAACCGATGAAAAAAGCTACAAAAAAAGACATACTAACCAACTGAAATGGTGGTATTTTTCCTGCCAACACAGTGGTACTTGCCAAAGTTGACCATAGCAATATAGCCAAAATACCAAAAATATTACCTTTTGTACTTTGTTGCATATCTCTCCAAAATGTGCTAAAATTCGTCCAAAAATTGGAATTTTCAGTGTATAAACTAGCTTTTATGATTATAGCATTTTTAAACTTGTCTCTTTATGGCGAAGATATATCAAATATTTACAAACAGGCAGAAAAATATGAACAAAAAGGAGATATCAAAAAAGCTATGCTTTTATACAAAAAAGCGGCTTCTCTCTCTTTAAATCCGCAAAAACTAGAAAAATCCCTCAAAAAAACAGATGAAGGAAAAAAGAATCAAAAAGATTTGGTAAAATTTGGTAAAAATTATATAAAAGATTATGAACTAAGCACAACAAATCAAACACTTCAACAGATTATTTTTTCTTCATTTGATGTAAAACCATACAGGATGAATTATCTTTTACCTATAACCTATGACAATGTCAGTCATATAGGCAGGAAAAATATAGAGACAAAATTCCAAATCAGTTTTAAAAAGATTTTGGCAAAAAATATATTTGGCTTAGACGATAAACTTTTTTTAGGATATACACAAACTTCTTGGTGGCAGACAAGTGAAAAATCTTCTCCATTTAGAGAAACTAACTATATGCCGGAACTTTTTATGTTCTTTCCATATATCCACAAATATTCTCCCCTCAAAGCATACAAAATCGGAATATTACATCAGTCAAACGGGAGAGGAAAAGAACTCTCAAGGTCATGGAACCGAGTATATATGAGCGGAATATTTCAGACGAAAGGGATTTTTATCGTTCCGAGAGTTTGGTACAGAATTCCCGAACATGCAAAAAAAGATATAAATGATACTAGTGGCGATGACAATCCCGATATCTACGATTATCTAGGTTATGGAGATTTGAAAATCTCCTATCCATATAAAAAAAATCTTTTCAGCCTTCTTTTGAGAAATAATCTTAAATTTAATGGCAGGAACAGGGGTGCCGTACAGTTTGATTGGACTTTCCCACTTCCATGGATAAGTGATACATTCGGTTATCTGCAGATTTTTAGCGGATACGGGGAGAGCTTAATAGATTATAATAAAAGAAATGATAAAATCGGATTAGGATTTTCAATAACCAGATAAAAGATAAATTTATCTGCGTTTTTTTGCTCGTTTTTTAAAATAGTCCAGCTCTTGCTCCAGCTTTTTGCTAAAAAAATACTTTTTATCTTGCCAATCTAATAAAAATTTAGTACGACGCTCGACAAAATAAAAATACAGCAGCCCACTAATACTAGCAGCATACAAGCACCAAAATGATGTAAAACCATAAGGACGCACTAAAAATATTATGCTCAAACCAACTAAGTTCAAAAAACCAAAAAGCTGTATTGATATACTGCTGCTGAGCATCAAAGAACCACAAACTGTCAAGACATAGATACTCGCATCATATATATTTGCTGTCCATGGGTTTATGTAAAAAAGAGTATCATTTACAACACTTACTTTGCTTGGTATAATTGAGAGTCCATACATCGTATAACACGCCAATAATAACCCTAAAAAACTCAAGGCTCCTAAAAACTTTCTTCTATATCCGTCTTTTTCGATAAGCCAAACTGCTAAAGGAATCAAAAAAGGCAACAAGCCTTGTGCATAATATATAAATATTCCTGCCGCCAAGTCCAAGGCCCTCTTTCCGATATATCCGCCCATTCCAAGCCACACAAATCCTTCTGTAAATTGATGCAATGCAAAAAAGATGGGCAAAAGAGCAAACAATACCTCACTTGGCGCACTTACCTTTCTAAGCGTCAAGATTCCGACCAAACCAATAGCCCCTGAGAGTGTAAAATTTAAAACTGCAAAATATATCTCTGTCATCTTATAAGATACTCCCTAAGTCTTTTTATTCCCTCGCCCATGTGCTCTATATTTCTGGTATAAGCAAATCTGATATATTTGTTGGTTTCATTTTTCCCAAAATCCACTCCCGGGGTCGAGGCAACATGAATATTTTCCAAAAGTTCTCTTGCAAATTCAAAACTATCATCGCTGTATTTTGACACATCTGCCCAAATATAAAATGCACCCTCTGGCTTGAGTGGTATCATAAATATTTGAGACAACTCTTCATATAAAAAATCTCTTCTTTTTTTAAATTCCTGTTTTACTGTTTCTTGGTACTCATCATCAAATGCTTCAAGCGCCCCGTATTGGCTAAGTGTCGGAGCCGATATAAAAAAGTTTTGAGCTATCATCTCCGCCTCTTTTAACTTATGCTTTGGAACTATAACCCAGCCGAGCCTGTTACCGGGCACGCAATAAAATTTTGAAAATCCATTTATCACATAGGCATTTTTACTAAATTCCAGTGCGCTACTTGCTTCTTTATCATAAGTCAAGCCATGATACAATTCGTCAGAAATAAAAGCTATATTGTTTTTATCGCAATACTCCACCAAACTTTTAAGATTATCTCTGTTGTAAATATTTCCGATAGGATTTGAGGGGCTTGATATTTGCAAAGCATCTAAATTTTGACTTTTCAAATCCTCTACATGTAGCTCATAATTATCATCATTTCCTATATTCATAAATGCAGGCTGTATGTCTAGCACATGTGCAAAATTTTTATAACAAGGATACGAGGGGTCGCTAAGACCTAGTTTTGACGAGTGGTTAAGTGTGAGAAAATATGCAATCAAAAATGCCCCGCTAGTTCCCGGAGTTAGAAAAATTTGCTTTGGATCAACGATTACGCCATAATTTATTTTGTAACTTTTTGCTATTTTTTCTCTAAGTTCATACAGTCCTAGACTCTCAGTGTATGAAAATCTATCATTATCTATCGCTACATGTAGAGCTTTTTTTACTTTGGGAGACGGGGGAAGATCTGGCTGACCTATCTCAAAATGGATACAGTCATCATACTTTAGGGCATCTCTGACTATGTCCATAACTATAAATGAACTCAACTTGGAACATCTCATGAAAAACCTTTGAAAATTTACTGCAATGATAACTAAATTTTGATAAAATATGACAAAGGTTACAAAATGAAAAAATTAGAAAAAAAAATTAGAAAAAAATAACTTTAGTGTCTATTTTGTGCAAACCTCTTCTGAGGCATTAGAGTTAGCAAAAACTTTTTTTGCAGACATTTCTACAATAGGGCTTGGTGGCTCTACCAGCGTTGCGCAGATTGGTCTATTGAATTATATTTTAAAGCGAAAAGATTTGACTGTTTCCAATCAGTACGAACAAGGCATCGATATGCAAGAAAATTTAAACAGACGAAGAGAGGGTCTTCTTGCGGATCTTTATGTCACAGGCTGTAATGCTATCACCGAAAATGGCGAGTTAGTCAATGCGGATGGCAGTGGAAATAGAGTGGCGGCTCAAATTTTCGGCCCAAAAAAAGTTCTCCTCATTGTGGGTAAAAATAAAATAGTCCCTACTCTTAAAGATGGATTCGATAGAATTACAAATATTGCGGCTGTAAAAAATATAAACAGGATGAATAATAAAGCAAAAGAGATGGGAAAAGAGCCTAAATACAATCAGGAAAATATAGCAAATAAATTCGCATACATAAACGGTGACATAAAGGGAAGAACTCACATCATAATTGTAAATGAAGAATTAGGATTTTAGAATATGAAATTAACACACTTAGATGAAAAAGACAGACCAAAGATGGTAGATGTCTCAGACAAAGAAGATACTTTTAGAGTTGCGAAGGCAAGTGGCACTATACAAATGAGCCAAAAAGCTTACGATATGATAGTCGGCGAAAAAGCGAAAAAAGGTCCGGTTATACAAACTGCCGTAATTGCAGCGATATTGGGTACAAAAAGAACAAGTGATTTGATACCCATGTGTCATCCTTTGATGCTCACTTCCGTAAATTGTGATGTTGAAGAGTTGCCTAATTTACCGGGTTTCAAACTTTTTGTCACTTCAAAACTCAGGGGACAAACAGGTGTCGAAATGGAAGCATTGACAGGTGTTAGCATAGGGCTTTTGACGATATACGACATGGCAAAAGCGATAGACAGATCTATGGTGATTGGCGATATTTTACTAGAGGAGAAAGACGGTGGAAAAAGCGGACAATACAAAAGAGCTTAAACTTGACTTTCCGGCTAAATGGCAATATAAATTGATTATGCCAAAAGATAATGATGCTAAAAAGATTGCTAAAGACATTTTAAATGGCAAAGAACACAAAATCACAAAATCACAAAATAGTTCAAAAGGAAAATACACAAGCCATACTCTCGAAGTATCAGTCAATAATCATGAAGAGCGAAAGGCGATTTTTGAGGATTTAAAAAAACATAAAGATATAAAATTTGTACTCTAAGTAGGTATAAGATGGAATCAATACAAACAATTTTTTCAAATGTCATAAAAGAAAACAGAGACAATCAGCACTTTTTAAAAATACTAGGAGATACCTGTTTTGAATTGTCACGAAAAAAGATACAAAGACTTAAAGATGACAAAAAAATACAAAACAGAGTTGCCGAATTATTTGAACAATACTGCAAAGTTCTAGAAAATGAGGGTATAAAAAACACAGCTAACTTATCTGTTATAATCGAGAGCTTGCTAAAAGCGGCAAATCAGGACAAAGAAGAGTTTTTATATAAAACTCTTTATGAAATAGAACAACTAAAAAAATCGGCTCAAAATCAAAAAAATGAGATAAAAAATTCTATAACAAATACATACAACATACTCGAAAAGCATATCAATTCATTGCCTCAAGATTTAAAGGGTGTTGCCCTAGAAGCACTAAATGATACCAAACTAAATGCTTTAGAGATGCTTGGAATTTTGAGAGAAACTACCGAAGAAGCACTTTTGACTACTTTGGAAAAAGGAAGCGATATTGAAGACACTACATTTCAAGTAACAAAAAATCTAACTTTTCAAGCTATCAAGGATGGGGAATTTGCAAAAAGAAGATTTTTAAGTACAACCAGCACGATAATGGATGTAGCACTGGAATTAGCAAATGCAAATCTGGCATATTCAAAAGAGTTAATCAACGGTGCAGTTCGCGGAACAAAAGAAGGCATCTTAAAAGCTTTGGATAAATTTAAAAATGATATAAAATTTGCACCAAAAGATGATGATGTCTTTGGGCAAAATTTTGAAGAAATCAAAAAAGATTTGGTAAAAATTGAAGATGATTATATACAGATGCTAAGAGATTTATCAAATCAATATGATGGAAAAATACAAGAAGCATTAAAGGAAAACATAGAAAAATATGACAATTCAGTGGAAAAAATCAAAAGAGCAACAGCAGAAGCAAAAGAGGTTATAACTCAAAGGCTAGAAGAGTTTAAGCCCAATGTATCTCTCGAAGAGATAAAAGAAAAAGCAGAAACAAAATTTGAAAGCTTTAAAAAAGATGTAAACGAGCTTGGTAAAAAAGCAAATGAGACACTAGAAAGCATAAAACAAAATGAAACCACAAAAAAGCAACAAGTGAAGCAAAAAAATTAGGTCTCAGAGCTTGGGAAGTAGCAAAGAATATGCTAGAGAATGTTAGCAAGAAAAATTAAGAGAAGGCTTAAAACCTTCTCTTAATTTATTTAATATCTATATCTTATAGATAATCTCAAATCTGATGCACTTTTAACTGCACCCGGTGTTGTATCGACATCCATAGGTGTTCCGGTTGATCCAAAAAACATATCGCTACCGGTATAATCATAATCAATATAAGTATATCTTATTTGCGCTGTTAAGAATTTATCCAAAAGCGGAAGATCATAGAAAATCTCATACGCATTACCACGAGTTGCCAGTTTAGATCCTACTAAAGTATCTTCGCCGTATGTAAAACTTCTCCAGTATTTACTACCATGATTGTACTCAAGTCCCCACCTTGCACCATCAACTAATATACAAGGGAAATTAACGCCAACATAATAAGATGTACCTGTTTCGCTTTTTGTTGAACCTAGCATATTTGCTGTCACTACTGGATCAGCTCCCGTTGCATTTGCTATCGTTGAAGTCACACCCTTAGGATCTGTTTTACTCCAAGCAAAAGATGCAAAAACATTTGTATCATCCAAGAAATCATTAATTCCATCACCTATGCCAGAACTTTGCAATGATAAAGCACCTCCAGTCAAATCACCAACATCCTTTAATGTAACTTTATAGGTATCATTTAGCGGATTTCCCGAATTAGTTAGATTTGTAATATTTGCACCCATCATATTCCAACCCTTAAACCAGTTAAACATAACAGTATATTGACCGTCGTCATATAGCTTCATCAATATTCCGGCTAAATCCATATTTGCTGAATTAAGATCTGTTTTTCCATAGGGAGTGGGTGTTGCAAAAAGTGTAGAACCTCCAAGTGTTCCCATAAAGTTATCAAATGCAGGATATTTAGCATCCGCATTAGAGTTTCCTCTGCCTAGACAGATTTTAAAATACATACCTGATATGCCTGTTACATTCTCTAGCTTCCACATAAAGCTTGCACCGTCAAATTCCATATTTATATTATGTCCTATCGGTGAAGCCGGTTTATCATCATCATCTCTGTAGTTTGTTAAGAAGCCATTAACCGCCGGTCTTCTACCAAAACTAACAGTATATGGAACTTTTCCCATATTGCCAAAATAGATAAAATATGCCTCTTTTAGCCTAAAATCAGCATCTCCGCTTGGTGTTTCATCAGCATACCAATCCATATTTTGAAATGAGTTATATGGTTGAACGCCATTATAGCCAAATGATTTATAAACACCTAATGCACCTCGAAAGACTAAATCATTCCTTGGTTGAGCCATCATTTTAAGTGTAAATTTATTTGTCCAAACCCCATTGCTTTGACTAGGTGCGCCATTAATTTTATAATCAATAACATCATAAGCTGTTCTTAAATCTGCACTAAACTTTATATTATCATGTGCATCATGAGCTTTTACTTCGTAAAATTGCTTTCTAAAAGATTTTATATTTATCTTCTTTTGAGCAGCTTTTAGCTCATTCATTTGAGTTTTAAGAGCTTCTATCTCCGCCTTCATATCCATATCTTTTGCCATAGCAAAAGAACCAAACACAGCACCAATTAGTATTGGAGCAATTAATCTCTTCATTTTTTACCTCCGAATTTTTCATTTTAAAACCTATTACAAAATACAACTAAAAACCAAGCAATAAAGTAATAAAACTTTTACATAATGAAATATTATCTAAAAAAAGATAAATTTAAATTTAAATTTCTAATTATTTGTAAACTTTATTTAACTTTTATGATTAGTTTATTATAATCTTTTCATATTTTATACTAAAATACCTTAAATTTTTGATTTTGCTGAGTTTTATTAACAATTCGGATGTATAATAAACAAGCTTTTTACAAAGGATATAGTTTGCTAATCGAAGTCTCAAGAAGAAAATTTCTCAAACAAAGTATTGCACTAATGATATATAGCAATAGCTCATCCCTTTTTGCCAGCAACAAAAGACCTATTTTCCAAATTCCATTTACTACAAAAACTTCAGAAACCAAAGCTTTAAAAGTGCCATACTTATGCAATGTATGCAGAAACAAATGTGCCGGATATGCCAGAGTAGAAAACGGTATAGTAACAAAATTAAATCCAAATCCATACTTTCCAAAAAGTCAAAATATGCTTTGCCCAAAAGGAAACTCTGGCATACAGGCTCTATATGATAAAGATAGACTAAAATATCCATTAATCAGGATAGGCGAAAGAGGGGATGGAAAATACAAAAGAGTAACTTGGGATGAAGCATTTGAATATATAAAAAATTCTTTAGTAAAAATCTTAGAGACCGAAAAAGACAATCGCTCTACTATCGCTTATTGCAATGGAGAAGGCTTTGAAAAAGAAGAGATGATGACATTTTTTGGGGGAAAAATCGGCAGTACAAACTTTCTCGACGAAGGCTCAATTTGTTTAAATACAAGGCTAGGGGCTTATCTTTTGACAATCGGAACTGTTGGTGAACCCGATGTAAATGGTAGTGATTATATTATATTTGCCGGTTCAAACAGATTGGAATCTTTAGTTACGCCCGATAGCATATATCTTGCAAAAAAGAGGGATGCAAAAGTTATAGTTATAGATCCCAGGTGTACGGTTAGTGCTATAAAAGCGGATACCTGGTTGCCGATAAAACCCGGAACAGATCTAGCTTTTTGCTTGGCTATGATTTATATTGCACTAAAAAATGAGCTTTACGATAAAAAAGTAGTAAAAAATCATTTTCAAGATTTTGATGAATTTAAAAAATTGATTTTAAAAAATGGCTATACTTCAAATTGGGCACAAAGTAAATGCAAAATTGACGCAAAAGAGATAGAAACCATAACTCGTGAATTTTTCAGTGCAAAAAGACCACTGTTTCATCCTGGTCGCAGAAGTGTAGGAAGTGCAAATGATTTTCAGTTTAGAAGGGCTATGGCTCTAATAAATGCACTTGCCGGTAGCCTAAACAGAAAAGGAGGAATCATATATGGAAAACCTTTAAAACTTCCAAATATAGAAATCAATGAGCCCTTGTATTCAAACTCTAAAGATAGATTTGATTTAGATGGCATAACCTACGGATCTGCAAAAGCCGGAAGTTGGTTAAATTTTAGAGAAAAAGTACTAAATGAAACAGCTCCATATAAGGTTAGAGCTCTATTTGCTAGAAAACACAATATTATGCAAAGTATTCCAAATATATCAAAAACCAAAAAATTTCTTGAAAAACTTGACTTAGTAGTGGTAATCGATACCATGCCAAGTGATACTGCCATGATGGCAGATATCATACTTCCTGAATGCACATATCTTGAAAGAGAGGATTTGGCTGTTAGTTTCAATGTACTTGAACCCTCCATTGGACTCAGAAATAAGGTTATAAACCCATTATACGAAAGCTTACCGCTTCATAAAATATTAAAAAAGTTAGGTAATAAGCTTAATAAACCACTTTTTGATATAAGTAAAAAATATGATGTCTCACTTCAAAATGATATCTTGAAAAATGGCGAGAGAAAGACCTTTGTAGAAGGCGGGTATGATCTAATACAGCTTTATAAAAAGTCAATTTCTGACAGAAATAAAGATATGATACTCGGCACATATGGCAAAGATGCTTATGATAGCTTAAAAAAGATTGGTATTTGGTATCCAAACATAAACAAATATCACAAGAAAGAATTTAATAACTCATATCAATATTATCCCGAAAACGAAAGATATTATACTACGAATAGTAGTTATAAGGTTTTTTGTAAATTAAATAAAATGAAAAAATTCAACCTAGATTCTTTTCCATTATGGAGAGATGAGTATGATTATTTCGTACCAAAGGGGAAGTTTAGGCTCATAACAGGAAGATACATATATTTTACCCAAAGTGCAACATCAAACAATGAAATGCTAAGAGATATAATGCAGACAAACCACTTATGGATAAACAATAAAGTAGCAAGGAAATTAAACATACTGTTGGGAGATTTGATAGAGATAAAAAGCAGTATCTCTTCGGTAAAGATAAAAGCATATCCTACAAATAAAATCGCTCCTGATATTCTCTTTTTTGCACACGGTTTTGGTGAATCGTCAAAAGATCTAACAAATGCTTATGGCAATGGGGCTAGCGACAATGAAATCATAGAAGATAAAATTGAGCCTGTTTATGGAGATGCCGTGATGAATGAAACAAATGTAGAAATAAGGAAGGTTTGATATGGCTCAATACGCTATGGCATTTGATTACGAACTATGTATAAACTGCAAATCATGCGTAGTTGCCTGTAAAGAGGAAAACGGCATAGAAAGAGGCGCTGATAAACATAGACTCTGGATAACTTCAGATGACATAGAAGGAGATTATTTTTCACTAAAAAGAGAGAGAGGTATGTTTAAGCAGACAAATCAATGTCAAGAATGCACAAAGCCATTTTGTCTGCCCGTATGCCCTGTGGACGCTATAACAAAAAACAAAGATGGTATTGTACTGACAAATGCCTCTACATGTATATTATGCATGAAATGCATAGAGGTATGCCCTTATGATGCAAGATATGTAGATACACAAAAACATTTTGCCGATAAATGTATATTTTGCTCAGACACAAGACTGGCAAGAGGCGAAACTACAACTGCATGTCAAATAACCTGCCCTGCAAAAGTGAGAATATTTGGAGATCTAAATGATAAAAACAGTGAAATTAGTAAAATACTAAAAGAAAGAGAATACACACAGCTAGAGTATGGTGATAACAAACCACATCTTTTTTATCTCAAACCAATAAAAAAATAGGAGTATATCTTAAATAATAAATAAACCTATTTAAGCATAATGTTAAGGGATGGTGCGGATGAGAAGACTCGAACTTCCACGCCTTGCGGCACCAGATCCTAAGTCTGGCGTGTCTACCAATTTCACCACATCCGCATAACAATTATAAAAGCAGTGTCTCAACCTGCAAAAACTAAATTCTCAACAAAGTCGAAGCTTTAGTGACTGAAATTTAATGAGCTTTGCTCGTTAAATTGAGACAGTTAAAGTGGTACGCCCTGCACGATTCGAACGTGCGACCTACGCCTTAGAAGGGCGTTGCTCTATCCAGCTGAGCTAAGAGCGCATCTATCGGTTTTAGGTGGTGCGCCCGACAGGAGTCGAACCTACAACCTACGGATCCGAAGTCCGTTGCTCTATCCAATTGAGCTACGAGCGCAAAACTCGGTAAAAACAATGGGGTGAATGATGGGAATCGAACCCACGACCCTCGGAACCAC
>JAJRPV010000085.1 GCA_024280575.1 Campylobacterales bacterium | reverse complement strand
TGAATTTTTGGAAGTCGAGTTAAATTCTTACTCATCAGTTGAAAATGTCAAAAGATTTGCAAGCAAGCAAGGCATATATTTTGAAGTAAAACCAAAAAAAGACGGAATGACACTCATAACTTTGATAAAAGGTTATGAGTGCGGGCTAGAGCCGGCTAAGAGTGATAAATCTTTTGTGACTATCATAGTGGGCTCGCTTATTTCGGCATTTTTGGCAAGTACTTGTTGCTTAGCCCCTTTTTTGTTTTTAGTTTTTGGCGTAAGTATAAGCTCACTCTCGTTTTTACAGTTTTTGGCTCCATATAGCATATATTTTACACTTTTTTCGATTTTGCTTATAGGCTATCTTTGGTATGATTACCTTCAACACCGAAAAGAAAAACTTGTATGCGAAACATGGCTTTCTAAAAATTACAAAAAATTACTAATTGCGGGTACAATTTTTGTGCTTGTTTTTACCACTTACCCGTATTGGGTAGTTTATTTATTGGAGTAAATATGAAATTTATATTTTTAATTATCAGCCTTGTAACACTCTCTTTTGCAAAAGTGGCCATAATAAAAGTAGAAGGTATGACTTGCCCACTTTGTACGATGGCAGTGAAAAAAAGCTTAAAACAGATAAATGGAGTAACAAAAGCGAAAGTAAGATTAAATACAAAAAAAGCAACCGTAACTTTTGATGAAAAAGTTGATAAAAACGAATTACTAAAAGCCATAAAAAAAGCAGGATACAGCGGAGTTATAGAAGAGATAAAGTAGTATTTTAATTTATTTTTGATATACTTAAGTACCTGACCATAAGAAACACCAACTAATAGCAAAAAGAGAACGGTGCGAGTACAAGGCAGATTTTTGAAGGACTAGCAATAGCTAATTCAAGAAAATCTAACGAAGTAATCGTGCCGTTCTCTTTACGCCCAAAGGGAAGTTTAAATTGACTACACCTGCTGCGTTAGAAACTCTTGATGCGTAATAAACACACCTACGAGCTTCTGCCTTACATCTGCAGTCAATTTCAACTTCTATTAGCTGGTGTTTCTTATGGTCAGGTACTTACAACCTCTAAATGGAGGGTATATGACCCTGGTGGGCATCACGGGCTTCAAACCCGATGGGTGGCTAGTTGACTAGTTGCCGGTAGGTTCGATTCCTACACCTTCTCGCCGATTTTTACATATATTTTTGTATTTTTGGATATTTAACTAATATTTTAATTACAATTTGCTAACATACCTAATAAGTACCTGACCATAAGAAATATTAACTAATTGGTATTTCTTATGGTCAGGTACTTATAGCAATTTAAGGACTTATAATGATAAAGATAACATTTAATGCATTTTCTATCTTAAGACCAAAGCTTAAAGAAAAAAATATCACTTGCGGAAATGCACAGATGGAGATAGACAAAGACACTTCAGTAAGCCAGCTCATTGACAATATTGGCCTAAATCAGGATGAAGTTTATGCTGTATTTATTAACCATAAAATTCTACCAAAAGATACAATACTTAAACAAAATGACAGAGTAGCTCTTGTTCCGCCCGGTGGCATACCAAACCATGTTAAAGCATATGTCGGTGATTGCTAAGGATATAATATGCGCTTCATAACTAAAATAACTATATTGATGCTGTTTACAGTAAACCTTTTTAGCTTCTCTATTTTTTCTTACTTTTCACCCAATACATCTTCTGAAAATCTTTTAGCTATAAGTTGGCAAGAAAATTTTTGCAAGCAAAACAGCTATAAAAGAGAATGCAAAAGATTTAGGAAAAGTGATTTTGGATGGAATCATTTTGTGCTTCATGGTCTTTGGCCTGAGCCAAGAAGCAAACATAATTGCTCAAACAAATACAAACGACTAAATAATTAAATTTTTCAAAAACTAAAGATTGCTATGCCCTCTGTCCTCAGCGGACTACACAAGCATGAGTGGAAAAAACACGGAAGTTGTTATGGCAAAAGCGAGAGAAATTATTTTACTGACGCCATGAGCCTTTTAAAACAGGTTAATAATTCTAAAATCAGAGATTTTTTCGTAACTAATAGGGGCAGAGTAATAACAAAAAAGAACTTAAATATGGCGATTAAAAAAAGTTTTGGCAACACTGCAAGAAAAGTGCAAATGATATGCAAAAAAGGTTTGATAATAGAGCTTAGATTTTCACTAAAAGGAGACCCTGAAAAAGACAATATATCCACACTCCTAAAAAATGCAAAGCCTCTTATAGGCGGGTGCCAAAGAGGTCGAATTTAGGATTTTATCCTATAAGCCAAAGTTACTACATGTGCAACTCGCTGTTGGGTAAAATCCAGATCGGTATTTTAATCGGTAATTTTAATAAATCTTAGTATAATTATGGCCAGGCACTTAGCTATAGTTTTTCAAGGTGTCTTATAGAAAATTTCAAGGCTGTCTTGTGGAATATTTTGATGAACTTAAAGAGTTAGTAGAGATCAACTCATATACAAAAAATAAAAAAGGTGTTGATAAAAACGGAACTATATATGAGTCAAAAATGGCAAAACTTGGCTTTACATGTAGAGTTTTTGAACGAGAACATATAGGCAATCATCTACTGTTTCAATCTCAAAAAACTCAAAAGAAAAAATTGCTTCTTTTGGGTCATATGGATACTGTTTTCCCTGAAGGAACATTTTGCAACTTCAAAGAAGATAAAGACTGGGTGTATGGGCCAGGTGTGTGCGATATGAAAGGTGGAAATATCGTAGCCATAGAAGCTCTAAGAAACATACATAAGAAATATGGAAAAATCCAAGATATAGACTTGATGCTGGTCAGCGATGAAGAGGGCGGGAGCGATAACTCAAAATTTGTAACAGCTAAAATAGCTGAAAATTATGACTACTGCATGGTATATGAGGCGGCGGGTGAAAATTTGGAAGTAGTTACAGCCAGAAAGGGTGCTGGTACATTTTATATAGATATCGAAGGAAAAGCAGCACATGCCGGAAATAATTACAAACTTGGAATTGATGCAAACCTTGAAGCAGCATACAAGATTCAAGAACTTATAAATCTAACAAATTTAGATAAAGGAACAACTGTAAATGTGGGTAAAATAGAAGGGGGCGTCGGACCAAATACGATTTCTCCTTGCTCAAAACTCACTTTTGAAGTAAGATATATTCACATAAGCGAGAGAGACAGAGTACTAAAAAAGTTAGATAAAATTGTAAATACATCACATGTAAAAGGAACAAGCTCCTATCTAAGAGGGGGAATCCAAAGAGATGCCATGGAAGAAAATGGTGCTCAAATGAAATTTTTAAAAAATATAGAAAACTATATTGGAGAAAAACTTCCAACTGAATCTCGGGGAGGCGTAAGCGATGCAAATATAATTTCATCTCACGGAACACCTGCACTTGATGGTTTCGGTCCTTTCGGGGATGGTGATCATACTTCACATGAAAGGGCACTAAAAAACAGTTTTGCTCAAAGAATAAATTTATCTACTAAGATTTTTGAAGGATTCTTAGAGGGGAAAATATAGATTTTTTTAATCAAAAAAATCTAGGATTATTAGAGATATCCTTGAAATATAGACAATATATTTATTTATTATTTATTATTTAAATATATAATTCGTCATAAAGGATAATTTATGTATAAGAAAATCATTATAATTTTAATATTGACTCTCTCTATAATTAGCATATATTTTGCAACGCAACAACAAGAAAGAAAAGAGTCCCCCGTAAAAAAGTTTTTAGAAAAAAATGACCCATATATCGCATTTTCTTTACCATCTCTAAAGAGAGGTGAGATTAACACCAAGAATTTTGAAGGCAAAGTTATGTTTATCAACTTTTGGGCCACATGGTGTGCACCGTGTAAAGAAGAGATGCCTTCAATGCAAGCACTTTACAATAAAATTAATAAAAAATATCCAAATCAATTTAAGATGCTCGCCGTAAATATTGACACTCAAGATGTACCGTTAACTGTACAAATGTATGCACTAAATTTAAAATTAGAATTTCCTATACTTCTAGACACAAATGGCACAATAAAGGATAAATACAATACAACAGGTGTTCCTGAAACATTTATAGTAGATAAAAAAGGAAAGATATTTAAAACATATATCGGAGCGGTTGATTGGAGTAATCCAAAAGTTTACAAAGATATAGAAGGTTTATTTTAGCCATCTATCCCATAATCAACCAATTTTCCATCTAGTGTTTTGAAAAACTCTAAGATAGAATTAATTTGTTTTTTATTTAGTTTCTTATCTGTTTCATATTCACTTTCAATCTGTATGACGGTTGAGAGTTTTTTGACTTCTCCATTATGATAATATGGAGAGGTTTTGGTGATATTTCTGAGAATTGGTACACGAAAAAGATATTTACCATCTTTTCCTTTAAAATTACCGATGTTTTTAAATGGAAAAGCAGAACTTTTATATTTTGGAAATTTTTCTATCGATTGACCTCCTAAGGCTATGCCATAGTGACATTTAACACAACCGTTTTTGATAAAAATTTCCAAGCCTATTTTTTCCCGTTCGCTCATAGCCTTATTGTTTCCATCTAAAAATTCATCAAATTTTCCACGAGTTAAAAGAGTTTTTTCATAAGCACCTATGGATTTTTTCACATTTTCAAAAGTAATATTTCCGTCAAAAACTTCTTTAAAAGAGTTTTGATACATTTGGCTTTTTGATAATCTCTTTACTAACTCTTTTGGTGTTAAATTCATCTCAAAGTGAGCTTGCATAGGCCCACTTGCCTGTTCTTCTACACTTTTGGCCCTACCATCCCAAAATAAAAATTTAGACAAAGCAGCATTAAGTACCGTTGGTGAGTTTAAGTGTTTTGGGTTTGTTCTACCTCTATAACCAATAGCTGTTGGCAAGTTATCATCCCCACCCTCATTCATCTTGTGACAAGAAGCACATGTAAGAGTTTCATCTCTTGAAAGAAGTGGTTCAAAAAAAAGTGTTCTGCCTAAGTTTATTTTTTGATTGGTCAATTTATTTTCTGCCGTATCTAGTTTTTTTAATAACTCTTTATGATTTTTTGGTACAGATTCCAATCCACTTTTTGTTGCCAAAAGCCTTAACTCTGCATTATTTATTTCTTCACCAAATAAGAAAAAAGATGAAGATATAAGTAAAAAAGAGATTAATATTTTCATTCTAATACATCAGTAAAAACTGCTTTTGCACCTTCTTCAAAAAGTTTAAGTTTCTCTTGTTTATCATTTACCGTAAATATATTTACAAATATTCCAGCGTTATTAAGATTTTTTATCAAATCTGAATCTGCAATTTTTAGAGATGGATTATAACTTCTCACCCTTAATCTTTTTAAATGTTTTACTAAATCTTTTGCATGATTATTTTCTTCTAACGCAGCTGTATCTATATTTGGATTGATTTTAAAAGCCTGCCTTAAATATTTATGATTAAAAGATGACAATAAAACCAAATTTACCATAACATGTTTTTCAACAATATCTATTATGGTTTTTATGGCAGTTTTATCATAAGGTGTTCTAGAAAGATCCTTTATCTCTATATTTACAGGAAAGTTATATTTTTTCAAAACCTTTAAAACCTGATCTAGCGTTAATATTCTTTGAGTTTTTAAAGCTTTTAAATCTTCAATTTTAACAGTACCATTTTTTATAGTTCCAAAAGGGTCATCTCTCATAAACCAAGAACCAAAATCCAATTTTAGCAATTGTTTATATGTATAATCCCTAACTCTGTATGGCTTTTTAAATTCTTTAAACTCTCTTACATTGCTAGTTCGCTCTAGCGTATCATCATGTATTATCACAGGAACACCGTCTTTACTGAAAGTAACATCTAATTCTATGAAATCACTACTTTTTATGGCTTCTTTAAAGGCGGCCATAGTATTTTCAGCTCTTATTGATCTAGCTCCTCTGTGTGCAACGATGAGCTTTTTATTTTTATCAAAATTTTCCCAAAATCCCATTTGTTTCTCCAAAAATAATTTTAGAAATATATCATATATAAACTTTAGTTTTATTTTATCTTGAATATTAATTTCCATAGAGATATAATATTCCTTTTTTACAAAAGGAGCCTATCTTGGAGCACATAGATTTAAACAATTTGTTTCCAACTAAAACATCAAATTTTGGAACAAATGAAGTATTTGATGTGGCGGTTGTCGGAGCAGGTGTAGTGGGTACTGCAATATTTAAAGAGTTTTGCGAACAAGGTGCAAAAACTGTTCTAATTGAAAGAGCAAATGACATTTTAGAGGGTGCTAGCAAAGGAAACAGCGCTATATTGCATACCGGATATGATGCACCGCCGGATACTTTAGAACATGAGTGTATTCAAAGAGGGTATACAGAATATATGAAGATAAAAGACGAAATGAACCTGCCTTTTCTAAATACAAAAGCTCTTGTGGTTGCCTGGAATGACGAACAGCTGGAAAAGCTTGATGCCATACTTAAAAAAGGACTCGGAAACGGCGTCAAAGAGCTAGAAACTTTATCTCATAAACAAGTTTTGAAGCGCGAACCAAATCTATGCCTTGATGCAAAAGGAGCGGTTTTAGTGCACGGTGAATCTCTAATTGACCCTTGGAGTGCACCTCTTGCATACCTTAAAAAGGGTATTGCTTGCGGTGGAAAAACAGCTTTTTCCCATGAAGTAAAAGCAGGACACTATGATGGCAAATATTGGGAACTGGAAACTTCACAAAAACCTATAAAAGCAAAAGTTGTTATCAATGCGGCTGGGCTTTACGGCGATATAGTTGATGCTATCAAAGGAACAAAAGATTTTAAAATCATACCTAGAAAAGGTCAATTTGTGATTTTTGATGAGACCGCATATAATCTCATAAATTCTATAATATTACCAGTTCCTACAAAAAGAACCAAAGGGGTTGTAATTACAAAAACTGCCTTTGGAAATATTCTTGTAGGTCCAACAGCAGAGGATCAAGAGAGTCGAACAGACAGTCAAACGCTCAGAGAAACACTCGAAGATTTGAAAACCAAAGCATTTTACATGTTGCCTGCATTAAGAAATCACAGAGTAACTGCAACTTTTGCAGGACTTAGACCAGCTTCAGATGAGACTTACGATCGAGTAAGCATAAATGAAGATAAAAACTGGATAACAGCAGGTGGTATAAGATCAACAGGACTTACCGCTTCTTTGGGATTAGCAAAACATATCTTTGAGCTTCATAACACAAAATATGAAAAAAATCCAAAAGCTGATGAAAAAATTACAGTTCCAAACATAAGCGAATTTGCCCCAAGAGACAATCAAAAAGAGGGCTATGGAAAGATAATTTGTCATTGCGAATGTGTGACTGAGCGAGAAATAAAAAATGCATGCCACGGTGAAAGCGGAGCCGGAAATATTGGTGGCTTAAAAAGAAGAACGAGAGCTATGATGGGTAGATGTCAAGGCTTCAACTGCGAAGCAGCCATCACAAAAATTTGCGAAGATGAGATAAAAAATCATGGATAATATACAGATAGCTATCATCGGAGCAGGACCTGCGGGAATCAGTGCGGCATTAGAATTAAAAAAACTTGGATATAGTGATTTGATTATATTTGAGCGAGAAGATGAAGCTGGTGGAACACCAAGACATTGTGGGCATTTAGGCTTTGGCATGTTTGAGTTCAAAAGAGTCTTGTCTGGACCAAATTATGCAAAAAAATTATCAAAACTTGCTTCGCAAAATGGTATAAACATACAACTAAAATCCACTCTCACAAAAATAGAAGACGGGGTGCTTACTTTTAGTACTCCAAATGGCATAAAACAGTATAAGCCAACTTGCACGCTTTTGGCACTTGGTGCAAGAGAAACTCCAAGGTCGGACAGACTGGTATCGGGTACAAGAAGCCCTGATATCATAACTACCGGGGCTTTACAGAGGTTTACATATCTGCAAGAAATTAAACCATTTGACAAAGCTGTAGTTATAGGAAGTGAAATAGTCAGTTTCTCAGCTTTGATGAGTGCAAAACATGCGGGCATAAAGATAGCGGCCATCATAGAAGAAAAGAGCGAAATAGACAGCTTTTGCGTTATAAAATATCTTGTTAAATACTTATTAAATATCCCCGTAATCACAAACGCTAAGCTAAAAAACATAAATGGTGAAGATAAAAAAGTCAGTAGTGTAACCATATTTAAAGATGGAAAAGAAGAAGATATAGCGTGCGATGGAGTTATATTTACAGGTAAATTTATACCGGAATCTTCGATTATGCAAAAATCTTTTAAAGACTTTAATCTAAATAATTATTCCTTAAATGTAACTCAGAATTTTCAAACAAACAGCGAAAGTTTTTTTGTAGCAGGAAATGCATTAAGAGGAGCTCTGGCCGCATTTAGATGCTATTTTGAAGGTAAAAAAGTTGCAAAAAATATACACGATTATATAAGATTTAAGCACCAGTCCCAAATTATTGAAATTAGTGCCGATGAAAATATTTCCTGGTATTATCCAAGTTTATTAGATTTAAAATCGCCTATAAAAAAACACTTAACTACTCTTAGATTAAAAAACAGAGCAAAAGGTGTGATAAAAATTTTATTAAATGGCAGAGTAGTATCTATAAAGAGAGTTCATGCTTTACCATTTTTAAGCATAAACATACCATGGAAAGATATAGAATTAAAAGTGGACGACAAGATAAGATTGGAGTTTGTTAAAGATTAACACTCGCCTAGATAAAATCTCTCTTCGTCCATATATTCATGATGGTGCACTCTGGTGTTGCCATCATCGTCTATATCGATAATCGCATAAGTTGGATTTTCTTTGTTTGTCAGGTATTCTACTTTATCATCAGGTTTATATGCTACTTGAAAAGTTGTACTTCGTGTAGAGTGTAGAGATATTCCATCTTTGTATGAATGCATTATACGATGAATGTGTCCGAAAGAGATGTGTTTTACATTATTATACGGCTTGAGCATATTCCAAAATAACTCCGCGGTTTTAAAGTTTGCTACAGTATCCATTTCATGCAATCCACAAGAAATTGGATGATGATGCATAAATATATATACCCACTCATCATTATAGGTTTTTAGCTGATTTTGAAGCCACCTTGTGCGGTTTTTACACAATTCTCCGTAAGGTTTATCTTCTACTAAAGTATCTAAAAAAAGAAAAACTTTATTATCTATCTTTTTTGTATATTGAACAAAACCATCATTTATAAATTCTGGAAAATATGATTTAAAAATCTCTCTTTTGTCATGATTCCCCAAAATTGGATATACATCAAGTTTGCTATTTTTCATAATTGTTTGCAGTTTAGCATAAGCTAAACTTGAGGCAGAATTACTTAAATCCCCTGTTATTGTCACAAACTTAGCATCACTGTGCGATTTTTCTATGCTTTCAAATGCTTTCTTTAGCCTAAAATCTGGATCAATTCCATACAAGGACGACCTCTCATCTCCTATTAGATGAGGGTCGCTTATATGGATAAATTTCAATTTATCTCTTTTTTACTTTTTGTTTCTATTAAGAAACAATGAAATAAGTGCCGCTACTGTGATAAATACTACTATCAAAAACGATACTGCATTTAATACAGGAGTTGAACTAAATTTGATACGAGAATACAAATCAACTGGTAAAGTAGGATCTGAGCCTATTAAAAATATAGTTGTATTAAAGTTTGAAAAACTAATCAAAAATGCAACTACAAACGCCCCTATGATTGCGGGTCTTAAAAATGGAATAGTAACATATATTATTGATTGCAATCTGGTTGCTTTTAAACTCAGTGCCGCTTCTTCTAAAGTTCTATCAAATTTTTTAAGTCTAGCTCCAACTAGACGCATCACATAAGTGGCCGCAAAAGAGAATTGTCCAAGTACAACAAGCCAAAAACTAGGGCTCAAAAACTCTATATCCCAACCAAAATGATCTTGCAGATAACCTCCTGCCATCGTTGATGAAATCAAAATAGAAATACCCAAAATTACACCTGGAATAACAAGTGGAGTTAAAGCTAAAAAGTACAATAATCCCTTAAATCTAAATTTCTCTTCTTCAAAAAGTAAAGCTGCGATTGTACCGACTATTGTTGAAAGAGTTGCCACATAAAATGCTGTTTTAATACTAATAAAAATACTTTGAATCAAACCATCATCAGCAAAAAATCCTGTTCTTTGATCAGTATTTGCAAAAAACCAATCTAGCGTAAATCCCCTCCATGGCAAAGCAACAAAATCTGAATTATTAAATGCCAATACTGAAATTGCGATAAGTGGCATAACTAAAAATATAAAAAAGCATATAGCATAAAATCTATATGTATATTTATATACCGGTGAATTTGGAAGCGAACGAATCATGATCCAACCCTTTCTAATTTTTGCCCACTTAGCTTAAGCGTCAACCAAATAATGGATGAAGAAATAAAGAGCAACAAGAAACCAAATGCAGCACCTTCTCCCCAATTGAATGTTGCAAGAAACTCATTGTATATTTGTTCTGTAAACCACAGGGAACTTTTTCCACCCAAAATATCAGGGGCAACATAGTCTCCAATTACGAGCATAAATACTATTATAGCACCCGAAGTGATACCCGGCATTGAATATGGTATGATAATTTTTCTAAAAATTGTCCATTTTGATGCACCTAAATCACTCGCAGCCTCAATCAAAGAGTCATCCAAGCTCTCCAGAGTTGACATAATAGGAACTACCATAAAAAGCATAGACATATAAAGAAGACCTATCGTCATACTAAAATTTGTATACAGCAAAGGCAGAGGCTTGTCTATAAGTCCAATGTATATAAGAAATTGGTTTACAACCCCATGATCTCCCAATATAATCATCCATCCGTAAACAGTAACCAGTTCTCCAACCCAAAGGGGAATCAATAGTAGTAAAACTAAAAAGCTAGCATATTTTTTAGATATTACTTTCGTTAAATAAAAAGCTATGGGAAATGTTACGATAAATGCCAAAATGGTTACACCTATAGCATAAGCAGCCGTATTTACAAAGGTGAGCCAATATATTTTATTTTTAAAAAAGGCCATATAGTGCTCAAATGAAAATATTTTACCACCCGCATCACTGTCCACTTGGAAAGAGCTTATAAGAAGGTCAATATGAGGCAACACAATCAGTATAACAAGCCACAACAATACTGGTATTATCAAAAGGTAAAATGTGACATTAAAATTCTTTTTGTTTTCCATCACGATCTCCTTAATAACATTTTAGATTTTCATAGTTAATACCAACTTGAACCTCATCTCCCTCTTCTATGTCTTCAAATCTTGCATTTTGTGGAAGAGAAATCAAAAGTTCATCTCCACTTGATGTGACTATCGCTGAAACTTTTGTATTTGAACCGTCAAACAAGATGGTTTTAATCAAGACTTTAAATCTATTTATATTTATAAGGTTATCAGAAGGAGCCAGTATAAATGCTTCGGGGCGTATATATAAGATTTCTGTTTTGAAATCCAAATTTGGTTTTTCTAGCTTCCAGCCTTTTTGCGTCACTAGCAAACCATCGTCTGAGCTTTTCAATTCAAACCTATTGCTCTCGCCGACAAAACCGGCAACAAAAGCTGTCTTTGGATTTTTATATAGATTTCTAGGAGTATCAATTTGCTCAAAACGACCCTTATTCATAACAGCTACTTTATCACTCATCACAAGTGCTTCAGATTGGTCATGAGTGATATATATAAATGTAGTTCCAAGCTCTTTTTGAAGAAGTTTTAACTCTATCTTCATATGTTCTCTAAGTTTTCTATCAAGTGCACCCAATGGTTCATCTAATAGCAAAATAGATGGTTTCATCACTAAAGATCTAGCAATTGCTACTCTTTGTCTCTGTCCGCCTGAAAGCTCTGTTACTTTTTTCTTTTCAAATCCCTCAAGACCAACTCGAGCTAGCATATCTGCAACTCTTTCTTCGATTTCTGATTTATTTATTTTTTGTCTTTTTAGCCCGAATGCAATATTTTCTTTTACATTCATCATAGGAAATAGTGCAAGATTTTGAAATACAATATTTACAGGTCTTTTTTCAGGCGGAATACCTGACATTGATTCACCTTTAATAAGTATCTCGCCTTGACTCTCTTTTATAAAACCGGATATCATTCTAAGAAGAGTTGTTTTCCCGCAACCTGATGGTCCGAGAATTGAGAAAAAACCACCTTCATCAACATCAAAATTTACATCTTTTACAGCTGTAAAATCTTTAAAGCTTTTTGTCAGATTTTTTATCTCTAATATTTTGTTCATACATAATCCCCTTATATAATAAAAAATTCAATATAAAATTCTTTACTATATGCACTAGAAGCTTTTAATGCCTCTAGTGCGTAAAAAATTGCTTATAAAGTTATTCAGCAGCTTTTATTTGATCCAGTGCTTTTGCTTCAATACTAGCAAATCCGGAAGGAAGTGCAGCATACCATTTTATATTGTTTATGTCCTCTTTTGAATATGATCTGTTATAATTGACTTTAATCTTCTCATCAAGATACTTTGAAGCATCTTTGGAAACAGTCATATAACTACTTTTGTTTGTAACATATGCAGCATTTTTAGGTTGTAAAATGAAGTTTATCCACTTATACGCGCCTTCTATGTTTTTTGACTTTGCAGGAATTGCAAAAGTATCTATCCATCCAAGTGCTCCGCTTTTTGGTGCAACAAAATCTATATTTGGATTTTTTTCATGAACTTGCCAGCCTATGGCATCCCAGCCTGACTCAACCCAAACATCTCCACTTCTAACAACTGCTTTTTGGGTATCTCCGCTTGTCCAGTATGTTTTTACATATTTTTTAGACTCAATTAATTTTTTTGTAACTTTATCTATCAATTTTTGATATGCAGCTTTATTTCCATATAGAGCAAACGGATTATAGCCCATGCCAAATGCAGCACCTATAAGAATTGGTCTTTTTAGCCTATAAGAGATATGTCCGGCATATTTAGGGTTCCAAAGATCAGACCAGTCATTGGCTCCTGGAGCCATTTTTTTGTTGATAATCAACCCTGTAGTTCCGTAAATATATGGAACAGAATAAACCTTGCCATCTACTTTGCTAATTCTTTTGGCAGCATCAACCATTGCCTTAGTCAATTGGTCTGTATTTACTTTACTATAATCTATCGCATGGTAAATATGAAATTTTTTCTGTACAAAACTGATTCTATCAACACTTGGTTGTGCCAAATCAAATCCACCGCCTCTTGTAGCACGAAGCTTTGCAATCATTTCTTCGTTATTTGAGTAAGTTACTTTAACTTTTATGCCTGTCTCTTTTTCAAATTTTTTAACAAGTGCTTTTGGAGCATACCCTTTCCAAGTTATCAGTCTAAGTGTGCCATTGCCTGCATACAAACTTCCGGATAACAATGTTGCGATTGCAACTGATGAAATAACTAATTTTTTCATATTTTCTCCTAATAATATTTTGAGCTTTTGCTCAAGTGTTAGAACTATACAACAACAAAGTAACAAAACGGTTACAAAATTGTCTTATACACCTTTATTTAAGAGCTCTAATGCCTCTTTTTGTTTCACAGAAGACATTTCATCGCTCCAGCCAAATGACTCTTTTAACACAAATGTTACTTTTCCCAAAGATTCTTTTGCAGCATTTAAGTCTATGAGCCCCAATCCCGTGCGTCGGACTAGAAAATCAAGTGGATTTTTTACAAACTCATATTCGATAGCATAGTACACTTCAGCTTCTAGCACAGGATATTTTTTATGAATTTTTTCTTCTGTGTATCTTGTGATAAAATCTGCTACAACCAAAGCCTGCGAACCATAAGTTTTTAGTAAATGTTCACTTATTTCCTCTCTAACCCCTAATTTATCCAATTTTTCTTTAATATTTCCTATATTTTCTCTGCTTCCAAACAATTTGTAGCGTTTTGTGCAACAAGTGTGTAGATTTTTCCTATTTGCAAGCTCTTGAACAACATCCACAACATCTTCAGCCATTTTTCTATACGATGTCCATTTTCCCCCTGCTATACTTATTAAACCGGAGTTAGATTTTTCTATATAGTGCTCTCTAACAAGTCCTTTGGTATCATCTGTATGTTTTAGCGAAACCAATGGGCGCAAACCACACCAAGAAGAGAGAATATCACTCTTCTTGATCTCAATACTAAAATATTTTCTCATATGTCTCAAAAGATATTCTATATCTTTATCATCTGTTTTTGGATGCTCTTGAGGAAAAGATTCTTCGTCGGTTGTTCCCACTAAACATTTGCCCATCCATGGGAGCATAAAAAGAACTCTTCCATCTTCTGTTTTTGGTATCATTAAACCTTCGTTGTTTGGCAGAAACTTTTTGTCCAAAACTATATGTATGCCAGAACTTGCTTCCACTATATCGTGTACATTTTTATCATCTACTTTTCTAATGTTATCACAAAATACACCAGTAGCATTTATAACAAAATCCGTATCAACACTGTATATTTCATCGCTTATCTTGTCTTTAACCTCTACGGAACATATTTTTTTATCTTTATATTTAAATTTTATAACTTCATTATAATTTCTAACAACACAACCTTTTTCTTTAGCACTTTGGAGTAATGCTATAGCCATTCTAGCATCATTAAACGCACCATCAAAATATCTCACGCCACCTTTTAAACCTTCTTTTTTTGCAAATGGGAATATGTTCATTATCTCTTTTCTACCAACTATCTGTGTTCTTCCTAGACTTTTTTTGCCTGATATTAAATCATAAAGAAAAAGTCCGGCATAAATATAGGGAATTTCATACCATTTATACAAAGGGGTAACAAGCGTGATAGAGTGTGCAAGATGTGGTGCATTTTCCAAAATCCTGTATCTCTCTTTTAGCCCTTCTTTTACCAGGTCATATTGACTTCTGTCTAATTTTTTAACAGCAGCTTCCAAATATCTTACGCCGCCATGCACTAGCTTTGTGCTTCTACTGCTTGTACCCTCGGCAAAATCATTTTTTTCCAGAAGTAAACACTTAAAGCCTCTTAGAGTAGCATCAAGTGCTGTTCCTGCCCCTGTTGCTCCTCCGCCGATAATAACTATATCAAATTTTTGTTTATTAATTATTTTTTATTCCTAATGCCAAAAGATAGCTTTTGCTGCAATCAATTGATTTCTTTTTCCCATTATTATCTACTGAAACATAAGTGATATTTGCACTTGTTACATGTACGCATCTTCTTGCGCCTTCATAAAGCCTCTCGGCATTTACTTCAACTTCTACTTTTATAGATGTGTTTCCGACTTTTACTATCTTAGCATAATAACTTACAACATCTCCGACAAATATAGGCTCTCTAAATTCCATAGAGTTAACCTTTACTGTTACTACATTTTGTATTGGCAAGTCTCTAGTTGCTAATGCTCCGGCTATATCTATATTTGACATAATCCAACCACCAAAAATATTACCGGAAGGATTTGTATCTTTTGGCATAGCTACTATTTTTATACGCGGTTCGCCCATGTCTTTCATTTAACTGTCTCCTTTAATGGGAGCAAAGCTCCGATTAAATTCCTCTCACTGAAGCTTATGCTTTTGGCAAGGAGGGGCTATTTTATTTTAGAGTGTCTAATAATTTAAAATAGACCATAAAAAATTCGCAAAAAATTCTCCAACATAGCTCACACATTAGAAATACTACTAACATATAAAATCTCAGTTTGAAAGAATTTATTTGAAAATTATTTTTTTTGAAAAAATAGATTACCACAAAAGGAATTATAACTGCCCCAAAGAAATATATAAAGCCTATAATATAAGGTGTGATTAAAATATCAAATTTAAAAAAATCTAACATGGCAAATTCTTGGAAAGTGTCCTTTGAACAGCATCACTCCAGCCAGAATATAATTTTTCTCTAGTTTTCTTATCCATATTTGGCTCAAATCTTTTTTCAAGCAGCCAATTATTTGTAAATTCCTCTTGAGTAGGATAAAAATCCTTATGCATGCCAGCCAGCCAAGCGGC
>JAJRPV010000003.1 GCA_024280575.1 Campylobacterales bacterium | reverse complement strand
TCTTTTAAGATTATAATAAGTAAAATTTAAATTTAGCGTATCTTTGATGGATTGAATCATCTCGTCAACAAATCCTAAAGGTTTTGCTGAAATTTTTATCACTTTATATTGGATTTTTTTGCCGTGAACGATAACTTTTATATAGTGATAAAAACCGTGTTTTTTTAGTGGAGCTCCGGCCCCTCCTGTGATGATATAAGGAGTTTTGTGCCAAAAGCCTCTAAAATATGAATGTATATGTGAGGTAAATAGCATATTTATTTGATATTTGTCAAACAAATCATTTAATTTCTTTGCATTTTTTATATTTTTTAAACTATGGCCTTTTTTATATTTTCCTTTTCGAGGGTCGTATAGAGGAACATGCATAAAAACGAATCTATTTGTATAATTTTGTGCCTTTTTGAATTTCTTGATAAGCCATTTTTTTTGTTTTTTGGAGATGCCTTTTTTATTAGAATCATCCAAAATAATAAAGTAGCTGTTTTTGTAAACAAATGAGAAATAAGGTTTACCAAAATTATTTTCATAGTTGCTTTTGCCATCATACCAAGGCAGTTCATGATTGCCGATGATGCTTAGTATCGGTTTGTTAGATGTTTTGATAATATTAAGATAATTTTTAAACTCTTTTTTATACCCATCAGGAACCAAGTCACCATTGTTTAATGTGAATTTTATATCTTTATCTCTGTTTATGCTACTAATAATCTTTTTTAAAACTTCATCGCCTTCTCTATTGTCCCCCATAACAGCAAAAGAGAAACTCTTGTTTTTGTCATTTTTAGCTTCAATTTTTCGTAACATATCTTTATTGTAAGATGAAGCAAAACTGATTACAATAAGCAGGGTCAGTAATAATAGTTTTTTCATTATTTGCCTTTTGTTAATAGTGCCTATATATTTTTATCAAAAGTTTCACTTTTTTGGATGCACCATATCTTCAGGTTTAACATACTTGTCGAATTCTTCTGCACTCAAAAGATTTAGTTTTATGGCTGCTTCTTTCAGAGTCAAGTTACTCTTGTGTGCCATTTTTGCAATTTTGGCAGAATTTTCATATCCTATATATGGGTTTAAAGCAGTCACTAGCATCAAAGAGTTGTTCAGATAGTGGTCTATCTTAGATTTTATGGGCTTTATGCCTATGGCTGCGTTGTCATTAAACGAAACGATACTATCACTCAAAAGCCTGACCGACTGTAAAAAATTATATGCGATAACTGGCTTAAAAACATTTAGTTCAAAGTTGCCTTGGCTAGCCGCGATGCCTATAGTTGTGTCATTGCCCATAATTTGACAAGCTACCATAGTGACTGCCTCGCATTGAGTTGGATTTATTTTACCCGGCATTATGGAGCTTCCCGGTTCATTTGCAGGAATTTCCAATTCTCCAAATCCACAACGGGGTCCACTTGCCAGCCATCTTACATCATTTGCTATTTTCATCATATCAGCCGCCAACGCTTTTAATGCACCGTGAGCAAAAACAAGTCCATCATGAGAAGTTAAAGCATGAAATTTATTTGGTGCAGTTACAAACTTATGACCTGTTAGTTTACTTATCTTTTTAGCTACCATTTTTCCTAATTTTGCAGGAGCATTAAGTCCTGTTCCTACAGCTGTTCCACCAAGTGCTAATTCACGAATCGGCTTTAGCGAAACTTTGATCATCTTGTGAGATTTTTTTAGCATTTCAGCCCATCCGCTTATCTCTTGACCAAGTGTCAATGGGGTTGCATCTTGCAGATGAGTACGACCAATTTTTACAATGTCGTTAAATTCTTTACTTTTTGCATCTAGCGTAGCTTTTAGTTTAACAATAGCCGGGAGTAGTTTTTCTTCTAATTCTATCACAGCGGCAATATGAAGAGCAGTTGGATAAGTATCATTTGAAGATTGGGATTTATTTACATCATCATTAGGATGAACTAATTTTTCCACTCTAAAATCACCGCCTAGAATTTCTGTTGCACGATTTGCAAGAACTTCATTGTTATTCATATTTGACTGCGTACCTGAACCGGTTTGCCAAACAGATAGCGGGTAATTGCCATCTAGTTTACCGGCCAAAGAATCATCTGCAGCCTGGGCTATCGCATCTGCTTTTTTAGCATCAAGTGTACCTAGCTCTTTATTTACTAGAGCAACTGCTTTTTTGAGATAAGAAAATCCGCGAGTTATCTCATATGGCATTTTCTCTTCTCCAATTTTGAAATTTTGCAATGAACGCTGTGTCTGTGCTCCCCAGTATGCATTAATTGGAACTTCAACCTCTCCCATCGTGTCTTTTTCAATTCGAGTTTTTAACATATCTTTCTCCATGAAATTTAATATCTTAACAAATTATACTACTTTATATAAAATGCTTGACAAGTTAATTCATATATGATAAAATCTTCATATGAAATAAATATCATATGAAGGATATAAAATGACAAAAGTATTTAAAGCAAAGAATATAAGTTGCATAAATTGTGCCAACCTGATAAAAGGCTCTTTAGAAGATGACTTTGGTGAAATTGAAGTAAACCTTGATGTTAGTCCTAAAGAAGTTACTTTGGAAATCCCAAATGATGAAACAGAAAAAAAATTTAAAGAAGAGATGAGAGATTTGGGCTATGATGTTATAGATGACTGATATGAAAAATAGACAAAAATTAGTAAGATCCTGTTGTGAAGGTATCAGTCATATTGATGACATAAACAAAAATCTGCCTAGCGATGATAAAATCATAAAGCTTACTTATATATTTAAAGCTCTTAGTGATCCAATGCGCGTAAAAATGCTTTTTGCATTGATGGATTATGAGATATGTGTGGGCGAAATGTCAAATTTGCTCGGAGTTTCACAATCACATGTGTCTCATCAGTTTAAAATTCTTCGAAGATATGAGATTGTGACATTTTCCAAGGATAAAAAAATGTCTTTTTATAGAATTATCAATGAAGAAGTCAAAGAACTCCTTCAAATTGCCTTGAAAAGTACGGGGAACTAAAGCTATGTCAAAAGAAAAAATCAACCTGAATATTTCAGGTATGACTTGTGTAAATTGCTCAAACGGCATACAAAAAGTTGTAAATAAATTAGATGGATTGGAAAGTTCGAAAGTAAGTTTTGCTTCAAACAGTGGGGAGTTTGTGATAGACTCGGACAAACTTGATAAAACCAAACTTATCAAGAAGATAAAAACACTAGGATATGGCGTGGAAGAAGACATAAAAGCCCTTGAAGTTGCAAAGAAAAAAGCATACTATAAGTTAAGAAGACTGTTTATAATTGCCTTGTCTCTTAGCGTTGCTATTTTTTATTTTCTGTTTTTCCCAGTTCCCAAAATCAATTTATATGTTATGTTTGCCCTCGGTACAATAGTGCAATTTTATCCGGGCGGTAGATTTTATTCACTTGCTTTTAAGGCTATTAGTCATAAAAACTTTGACATGAATGTTTTAGTAGCTCTTGGAACTAGTGCAGCCTACTTTTACTCTGCTTTTGTTGTGCTTTTCCCTGCCCTCTTCCCGCCTCATTTAAGATTTATCTATTTTGATGGGGCTAGTGTTATCATCACATTTATACTTTTAGGGCGTTTGTTAGAGGAGCGAAGCAAGGCAAAGGCTACTGATTTTTTAAAAAACTGGATGAATTTAGCACCTTTGAATGCGCAAAAAATTGAAAAAGACGGAAGTATCACTCAAATACTCGCAAAAGAGTTAAACATAAATGATGAAGTTCTTGTAAAACAGGGAGAGAAAATTTCGGCAGATGGAGTCATCTTTGAAGGTGGAGCTGAAATTGACACATCCATGATAACAGGCGAGCCGTTGCCGACTTATAAAACCATAGGTGATGATGTGATAGCAGGAACTATCAATACAGCAGGGCTCATAAAAGTAAAAGTAACAAAACTGGCAAACGACACCACTCTTTCAAAAATCATAGCATTACTAAATGAAGCACAAAGCAAAAGCATGCCGATAGCCAGATTTGCCGACAAAGTAGCAAATGTTTTTGTTCCAATCGTCATACTCATCTCAATTTTGACATTTTTTGTATGGTACTTTTTTGTAGGTGACGCTCTTAGTGCGATACTAGCTTCCATATCCGTGCTTATCATTTCTTGCCCTTGTGCACTTGGTTTGGCAACACCTATTGCGATAGTGAGTGCTGTTGGAAAAGGTGCTAAAGAGGGAATTTTGATAAAAAACCCTGAAGTTTTAGAAATCATAAAAGATATAAAATATGCCGTATTTGATAAAACAGGAACCATAACAAAAGGTGAAATTTCCGTAAAAGATATGGAGATACAAGGAGATTATTTAGAAATTTTGGGCTCAGTCGAGAGTTATAGTGAGCATCCTATATCAAAAGCTATCACGAGATACATAAAAGATAAAGGGTTTTCTTGCACACTAAAGGTAAAAGATATGAAAGTATTGCCGGGGCTTGGAGTGAGTGCTGTGAGCAATAATGAGCAAATTCTTATCGGAAATCTTACTCTTTTGCAAAACAATAAAGTAGCAATATCAAAAGAAAATATGGACTTTTTTGAAGAAACTGTACAAGCTGGAAATGGAGCTGTATTTGCAAGCGTAGGTGACAAGTGTATAGGAGTTATCGCACTTGAAGATAGTTTAAAAGATGGTGCTAAAGAGCTCATATATAGCCTCAAAAGCAAAAATATCGTACCAATTTTGCTAACAGGTGACAATGAAATAACAGCCAAAAAAATTGCTAGTGAAGTAGGAATTGATCTGGTTTATGCCGGAGTTTTGCCAGATGAAAAATACAAAGTTATACTTGATTTACAAAAGGATGCAAAAGTTTTATTTGTCGGAGACGGTATAAATGATTCTGTATCTATCAAACAAGCAGATATCGGCATTGCTTTAAATTCGGGCTCAGACATCACAAAAGATGCAGGAGACATTATACTCATGAACAATGAAATAATTTCAGTTTTAAAAAGCATAAATTTATCCAAAAGAGCCATGAGCACGATAAAACAAAATCTCTTTTGGGCGTTTTTCTATAACTCTATCGGCATACCGATAGCAGCAGGCGTTTTATACCCGGTATTTGGCATCATGCTAACTCCAGTTTACGCAGGAATTGCCATGAGTTTTAGCTCAGTAAGTGTAGTACTTAACTCACTGAGACTCAAGTTTGCTAAACTTTAAAATTATAGTTTTATTTAAAATGCAGTATAATATCCTCATAATGAGACCATTGCACAGTAGCAACCCCCACAATATCATCAGATTTTGTATAGACAAGGCAATCGTTTGCAGAACTAACAAGTTAATTCAAAAACGATTAACGCCGTATATACGAAACCTGATGATACCCGTAGTGTTGCCTATCTTTGGGCAATCTTCAAAAGATAAAAGTTCTCGAATTAACAAGTTAGTACTTCGAATTTTATCTTTTAAATCTCACCCAAAGCTAGGCTTTTGTGGGGGTTGTTACTGTGCAGTTGTCTCATAATGTTTAATACGAGGATATTATATGCAAAATTCTATTTATGTCGGCATTGGTGCTAGTGCGGGAGGACTTAAAGTATTAGAAGAGCTAGTCAAAAAGCTTCCTTTAAAAACATATAATGTATATATCATAGCACTGCACTTGGATCCTACAAAAAAAAGCTCTTTGATAGAAATATTGTCACAGCACTCAGCGTTACCTATTGAAAAGATTGATTTTAAAACAACTTTTTTACCAAATCATATATATATCATGCCTCCCGGCAATAATTTAATTTATAAAGATGGTAATTTGGTATTAGAATATGTATCTAAGATGGATTTTATATCAACTCCTTCAATTGACACTTTGCTGGATTCTTTGGCGCAGTATAAAAAATCCAGATCAGTAGGTATAGTATTGACTGGTACAGGAAAAGACGGATCAATGGGAATTAAAAGCATAAAAAACTATGGTGGTCATACGATAGTACAAGATCCAAAAGAAGCGTATCAAGCAAGTATGCCACAAAATGCTATCGACACAGGTTGTATCGATAGAGTATTGAGTATCGAAGAGATTTCAAAATTTTTGTCCTCGCCTTTAATAGCTGAAAAAAGAATTTTGGAAGAGAAAATTTTACCAAGTACGCTCATGAAAATTAAAAAAATTTTAAAAGATAAGGAAAATTTAAATATAACAAAATACAAATACGGAACGATTATGCGTCGTATAAATAAGAGGATATTTCTTGTTGGTTGCAAAACGCAAGAAGAGTATCTAGAGTATTTAAAAAATAATCCCCAAGAAGCGCACTTGCTTTACCAGGATATTTTGATTGGCGTGACCTCTTTCTTTAGGGATAGTTCGTCTTTTAAAGCGTTAGAAAATGAACTATTTTCCTACCTGAAAGACAAGCCACAAAATTATGAGTTAAGAGTTTGGTCGATTGCTTGCTCTAGCGGTGAAGAGGCATATTCTATAGCCATTTTAATTTCTAAGATAAGCAAAAGACTAAAAAGAAATTTTGATGTTCATATATTTGCAACAGATATAGATGATGAAGCTCTAGATACTGCACGAATTTCTTATTATAGTAAAAGTACATTAGAAAAGCTAGATAAATCAATATTGGATGAGTATTTTATTGAAACAAAAAATGGATATAAAGTTATACAATCCATAAGAGAACAGATTGTTTTTACTCATCATAATCTCTTAAGCGACCCACCATTTGTAAAACAAGATATGATTAGTTGCAGAAACTTTTTGATATACATAAAACCAGAAACGCAACAAGAGATTTTTACACTTTTTAGTTATTCACTTAAAGATCATGGTATTTTGTTTTTGGGTTCATCTGAATCAACACTGCTTAGTGTTAAGTATTTTTTAGTTCTAGATTTAGAACATAAAATATATAAAAAAGAGAGATTAAAAAATCCGCCTAAGCTGTCCAATCACTATTTTTTAAAACATCTCGAACAAATCAATAGTAACAAACCTATCGCAATTGACAAAATTCAAAAAGTTGATATAGAAGAACAGATATCAAAAAAAATTTTTAGTTTTTTTGCACCAGAATGTTTACTCATAGATGCGGATTATAGAATAGTCTATAAAAAAGGAGCATTGCCCTTTTTAATTCATAAAGATGGATTTGTAACACTAAATATTTTAGATAATATAAGCCAAGAGTTGAGATATGACATAGCAGTTTTGATTTCTCAATCTTTTGAAACGGGCAAAGTTTGCAGCACTAAATTTATAGAATTTAATTCAAATATTAGCAATATGGAGTTTTTACGCATAATCGCACACCCTTTTAATGATGCAAATAACAATATGCTTTTGTTATATTTCCAAAAACTAAACGCCAATGAATTGGAGTTTAATACTCAAAATTCGATTCTTGCAAGTGAGTCTCTTGTCGTTGCTAGTTTGGTTAAACAACTGCAGGGGATTAAAAAAGAAAATCGTTTATTGATGGATAAGATAAATATAAATAAAGAAAATATGCAATTATTAAACGAGGAACTTCAAAGCTCAAACGAAGAACTCCAAAGCTCAAATGAAGAGTTGGAGACATCAAATGAAGAACTACAAAGTTCAAATGAAGAGTTGCAAGCTTCTATATTGAATACAAAAAGATTAAAGCAGCATCTTGCACTTATATTAAATTCTACATTAGATGGCATGGTTGGTTTAGATCTAGAAGGTAAAATTACTTTCGTAAATGACGCTGCTTCCAGGATGTTTGGCTTTTCTAAAGATGAATTAATAGGAAAAGACGGGCATAAGCTCTGGCATCATACGAAATCAGACGGTACGGATTATCTATATGAAGAGTGCACACAACATTATGCACTTAAAAAGGGAATATCTCAAAGAAATGAAGATCTGTTTTGGAGTAAAGACGGAACATCATTTGAAGTTGAAGTATCTCAAAATCCTATCGTTGAAAAAGATACTCTTGTTGGAAGCGTATTGTCTTTTTATGATATAACAGAAAAAAACAGATTGAAAAAGATACTACAAAAAGAGCACCAACTCGCAGATCTTTACATGAATATTGAGGGAATGTTGATATTGACTCTTGATTTAAATGGTGACATTGCTATGATAAATGAGAAAGGAAGTAAACTTTTAGAAGTCAATTATGATGAGGTTATAGGAAAAAATTTTATAGATAATTTTATACCAGAGGATATTCGTTCAAATATAAGGGATGTTTTTGATAGGGTAATAAATAAAGAAACTGAGATAGTCTTGCATTACAATAACAATATCATTGATTCCAAAGGTAAAATCCATCATATAGCTTGGACTAATAATCAGATTAAGGATATAGATGGAAATATAATCGGCATTATTTCATCAGGGCTTGATATAACAAATGAGCAAAGATTGGAAGAAAAACTTCTTCAAGAGGAAAAGCTATATAAATTGACTTTCGAAGAGGCCAGTATAGGCATCGCCCATGCTTCTCTTGAGGGGAAAATAGTAGATACAAATATATATCTTACGCAGTTACTAGGTTACACAAAAGAGGAATTTAAAAAATTAAATACTTCCGATATAACTCATCTTGATGATTTACAAAATGATAAAAAAATGATTAGAGATCTAGTTGACGGGAAAATAGAAAATTATCATATTGAAAAAAGATATATTCATAAAAAGGGCAGTGTTGTATGGGTTAATATAGCTGTGGTGCTTCTAAAAAATGAGCTTGGAGAAGCACTATATTGTCTTAAAATCATCAAAGATATTACTAGTCTTAAATTGTTGATGTATCAGTTGGAAAATGAAGAAGCAAAACTCAAAAATATCATAGAATTTATACCTACACCAATAATAATCTATGATGAAGACGGCAAAGTTTTAATTGCAAATAAAGTTTTTAAAGAAACAACAGGATATATAAAAGACGAAATAACAGATATAGACTTTTTAATTCAAAATATACACAGAAACGACGATAAAGAGTTCGCTGAAAAATTTTATAAAAAACCATTGGAGACACAAAAAATAGAAAGATGCACACAGAATTTTTTTAACAAAAAAGGAGAAAAAAAAGTTGGTATATTTAATTCTATAATGTTAAAAAACAATTACGATAACCAAAAAAAGATAGTGGTAAATGCTATCTTGGATATTACGGAATTGCAAAATAAAGAAGAGATTATGATATCTCAATCTCGTCAAGCTGCTATGGGGGATATGCTTGCCATGATAGCGCACCAATGGAGACAACCTCTCTCAATCATCTCCATGGTTTCAAATAATATTCGTGCAAATATGGAATTAGAAGAGAATATAACGGTAAGTATGCTACATGAACTCATGAAAACTCTTAACGAACAAACACAATATCTCTCTAATACAATTGATGATTTTAGAGAATTTTTTAAGCCGGATAAGAGTAAAGAGAGTATCCTTGCTTCATTATTATTTTCAAAAATTGTGACATTGATGCAAAAATCACTAGAAAGCAACAACATAACATTAGTTTTACCAAAGAACCAGAATTTAGAAATAGTTACATACCCTAACCAACTGATACAGGTACTTATAAATATCATAAATAATGCCAAAGATGCAATCAAAGAAAACGGTAGAAAAGACGGCATGGTTCAAATTGCCATACAAGAGAGCGATGATGATATAACGATGAGCATATGCAATAACGGCGATGAGATAGATCCTCGGATTAAGGATAAATTAGGTGAGCCATATGTAAGTACTAAATCAAAAAATGGAACAGGACTAGGAGTTTACATGTCAAATATAATTGTCACAAAACATTTAGGCGGTAGATTGTATTGGGAAAGTAATAAAGACAAAACTTGTTTTTATATTGAATTACCAAAAAATAATAAGGAATTTTGATGTCATTGTTAAAAAAATTAAAAGAAAATAGTTCAAATATTAAAATACTATATGTTGAAGATGATAAAGCACTTTTAGAGAGTCTCTCAAGTTATTTAAAGTTAATATTTCCTTATGTACAAACAGTAGAAAACGGATTAGAAGGTTTAAAAAAATATAAAGAAGAAAAATTTGATATAGTAATAACTGATATCAAAATGCCAAAGATGGATGGTATCAAAATGATAGAACAGATAAGAAACATAAATGTCAATCAAGAAGTACTAATAACAACAGCTTTTTCTGAAACAGACTATCTAACAAGAGCCATTGAGCTTGATGTAAATGGATATATAATAAAACCAATAAATTTTGATAAACTTAATATCACTCTGAACAAAGTTGTAAATAGAATAAATATACTTTTCGAAAATGAGAGATATAAAACAAAACTTGAAGAGATGGTTGAGCAAAGAACTGTACAAAATCTAATATTAGAGAGAGAAAAAATAGAGAACTATGAAAAAACGCTTCTCTCTTTGGTAGAATTAGTTGAAAAAAGAGATGCATATACAGGAGGACACTCACAAAGAGTAGCCTATTATTCTAAATTAATAGCACAATATATGAATTTTTCAGCTAAAGATTGCAATCTTGTGTATAAGGCTGGAATCTTGCACGATATTGGTAAGATTGAAACACCTGATGCAGTGCTTTTAAATCCGGGAAAACTCGATAATCTACAATTTTCATTAATCAAAGAGCATGTAGTAACAGGAGCAAATCTGCTTGAAAAAATTCCAATGTACAATGAGCTTTCAAAGATAATTAGGCAGCACCATGAGAGATATGACGGCAATGGCTATCCTCTTGGTCTCAAAGAAGATGAAGTATTGCCTTTGGCTCAAATTATGATTGTAGCAGATGCTTTTGATGCGATGACTACAAATAGAATATACAAACCTAGGATAGGACTTGAAGATGCACTGAGTGAATTGTCTAAGTTTTCAGGTACACAGTTTCACCCTAAAGTAGCCAAGGCTGCCATCAAAGTTTTAAAAAATACAAAATTTGATAAAAATATTTTTCAGTTACCATCATCAGATATGGAGGAGAAAAAGTTTGCTTTTTTCTTTGAAGATCAACTTACAAGTGCCTACAATGAAACATATCTGGAGTTGATACTAGTTCAAAATAAGAATGCTGAAAAAATTAAATATATAAATTTATTAACCTTTCATAATTTCGGTGAATACAATAATAAGTTCGGATGGAATCAAGGTAACTTATTTTTGAAAAAAATTGCTACAATACTAAATGAAAACTATGGCGACAGCTATATATTTAGACTCAAAGGAGATGATTTTGTTGTAATCTCAAATAGTGAGCTAAATTTAGATATATCAATTTTTGATGATTTAGTAGCTAAAGGGGGAAAAATTGTATTTGTGAAGAAAAAATCTACTACGACCAAAGATATTGACTCATTAGAAAAATTAGAAAAATTTATGTAAATGCTACAAATTGTTACACATTAAGAATAAAAAATATAAAATATAATCATTTTTTTATGATTTGATTTTTCTTACACTTTTTTTTATTAATATTTTCTCAAATCAACAAAAAGGAGAAAATATGAAATTTCATGTTGGTAGAATTTGTAAAAATGTTGCACTTGCAGCTTGTCTAATAACAGGATTTGCTACAAGTTCACTAGCAAGCAGTTTGGACTATATCCACTTTCTAATTCCCGGAGGTGCCGGAGGCGGCTGGGATGGAACAGCTAGAGGTGTTGGAGAAGCACTTACTAAATCTGGTTTGGTAAAAAAGGTTTCTTATGAAAATATGTCTGGAGGTGGCGGCGGAAAAGCGATAGCTTATCTAATTAAAACTGCTGCAAAACAAAAAAATACAATGATGGTTAACTCAACACCAATTGTAATAAGGTCACTTCAGGGAGTTTTTCCTCAATCATTTCGTGATTTAACACTCATCGCTTCTGTTATAGCAGATTATCAAGTGCTTGTTGTTCGTCCAGATTCAAAATACAAAAATTGGGAAGATGTTTTAAAAGCATTTAAAGCAAATCCTAAAAATGTAAAAATTGCAGGTGGAAGTTCTCGTGGAAGTATGGACCATCTTGTAGCCGCACAAATCTTTCAAGCAGCAGGTGGAGATCCAAAATCTGTAAGATATGTTCCTTATGATGCAGGTGGAAAAGCATTGGCCGGACTTTTGACTGGTGAAGTTGATGTCCTTTCAACTGGACTTGGAGAAGTATTAGAGAAGCATAAAAAAGGTCAAGTTCGTATCATTGGCGTTACTTCAAAAAAACCTTTTGATGGAATTCCATCTTTCATCAGTATGGGCACAAATGCATACTTTGCAAATTGGAGAGGATTTTTTGGTGCTCCAAATTTAAGTAAAAAAAGAGTTGCAGCATTACAATTAGTTCTAAAGAAAATGTATTCAACCCCAGCTTGGGAAGTAGTAAGAGCTAGAAATGGCTGGACAAACTTATATCAACCGGGTAAAAAATTTAGAGTTTTTCTGGAAAATCAAGAAAAAACTATAGGGTCCTTGATGAAAGAGATGGGATTTTTATAAAATTTTCATGAGAGGAATAAAATTCCTCTCATCTATTTATAGGAGCTAAAAATGGTAAAAAGTCGTATTGGTGCAATATTCTTCCTGATATTTTCAGCATTTTATTTTTATAAATCTTTTGATATACATTTATTAAAAGGCACATATTATGACACAATGACTGCTCAAACATTCCCTTACTATTTGGGAATTTTAGGCATGATTGTTTCTGGTTTGATTTTAATTTTTTCATTTATTAAAATAGAAAAAGATGATTTTATGGATATGAAAAAATTAAGAACATATGATTTCAAAAAAGGTTTATATCTTGTCTTAGCTATGATTTTTTATGGTTACACCATAAGAAGTTTGGGCTTTGTGATATCAACAATAATTTTTTTAATATTGGGATTTAGGATTTTAGAAGCAAAAAGTTGGAAAGTCATACTATTGACTTCCTTTGGCATAAGTATCGTTTTTTGGTTACTTTTAACACAATTACTAGGCATATATGTTGAAAATGGTGTTATATTTGATTATTTCTTAGGGGCACAATCATGATGGATGGTATTTGGCTAGGAATTACAACAGCCCTTTCAGGTTATAATATTTTTATGGTTGCCGTTGGTGCCTTTGCAGGTACATTTATAGGTATGCTTCCGGGACTTGGACCCATTTCAGCTATAGCTTTGATGATTCCGATTACTTACGGTATGGATCCCTCTTCTGCCATGATTTTGATAGCAGGCGTTTACTATGGTGCTATTTTTGGTGGTTCGACTTCTTCTATACTTATAAATGCTCCTGGAGTTGCAGGAACTGTTGCCACTTCATTTGATGGATACCCTATGGCAAAGCAAGGATATGCAGGAAAAGCTTTAGCAATTGCTGCTTATTCATCATTTTCAGGGGGAACAATTGCGGCTATATTTTTACTTATTGCGGCACCTGTTCTAGCAAAAGTTTCATTAAGTTTTCAATCATCTGACTATTTTGCATTGATGGTCTTAGGACTGACGGCAGTAGCTGCATTTGCAGGAAAAGGCAAATTTTTAAAAGCAGCAATTATGACTCTTTTTGGTTTGATGCTAGCAACGGTTGGAACAGACGCAGATAGTGGAGTATCAAGATATACATTTGGAGATATTAATTTAATAGACGGCATAAGTTTTTTGCTTTTAGCTATGGCATCTTTTGCACTTTCCGAAGCACTTATAAATATAATTGAAAATAGAAAAGTCACAAAAGAAGAAAAAGCAGCTTTAAAAAAAGAGATAGGGAGCTTAAAGCTTACTAAAGCAGAAGTAAAAACAATTGCCCCTGTGATCGGTCGTTCCTCTGTTTTAGGATTTTTCGTGGGAGTTTTACCAGGGGCAGGAGCTACGATAGCTTCATTTTTGGCATATGGCATGGAGAGAAGTATAGCAAATGCAAAAGAAAAATTAAAATTTGGAAAAGGAAGTTTGAGAGGCTTGGCAGCACCAGAGAGTGCAAATAATGCAGCGTGTTCTGGCTCTTTTGTTCCTCTTTTGACCCTTGGAATTCCAGGAAGTGGGACAACAGCTGTTATTTTGGGCGCCCTGATATCTTATGGAATTCAACCAGGACCCACTTTATATACCGATCACCCTGCTCTTTTTTGGTCTGTTATTATATCTATGTATATAGGAAATCTTATACTTCTGGTTCTAAATTTACCACTCATTCCGTACATTGCAAAACTTCTAGAAACTCCAAGAGAGCTACTTTTGCCTTTAGTAATGTTTTTCTCTCTTATCGGTGTTTATCTAGTCACATTTAACACATTTGACATATATACGATGGTTCTGTTTTCGGTAGTTGCAGTTTTTCTAAGAATTGTTGATTATCCTATGGCACCTATGATACTTGGTTTTATACTTGGTGGTATGATGGAAAACAATCTAAGACGAGCCTTGACTATTAGCGATGGCTCGCTAAGCTTTTTATGGGAAAGACCAATGACGGTAACAATTTTGGTTATAACGATTATTATGCTTGTGTGGCCATTGATAAGTCAACTACTTTTCGGTAAAATAGCAGCAAGCGAGGATAATTAGAGGATGGCTATATGGATGAATTTAGAGATTTTACTATCTTGTATGTTGAAGATGATGAGGGAATAAGAGCTGTCAATCTAAGAATTTTAAAGCGAATGTTTAAAGAAGTTTTTGAGGCAGGAGATGGCTTGGAGGGATACCGTATATACTTAGAAAAAAAACCAGATATTATCTTAACTGATATTAAAATGCCGAAGATGGATGGAATTGAGCTTGCAAAAAAAATAAGAAAAAAAGATGATAGAGTAAAAATAATAATTTCTACAGCATTTAGTGATGAAAAATACCTATTATCTGCTGTGGAACTTAAGTTAGAAAGATATCTTGTGAAGCCGTTAACAAAAAGAAATCTTATCCCTGCTTTGCAAAAGGCTATTTCAAGTATAGACAAGGAAAAAAAACTATTTTTTGATGATAATTTTTATTACAATTTTTCAAATGAACTTTTTTACCAAAATGGTGATGAATTGCAAATGACAAAAAAAGAACTCTGTTTTTTAAGACTCTTGATAAAAAATAAAAATATAATTGTTACATATAATATGATTGAGCAAGAGGTTTGGGAAGATGAATATATGAGTTTGAATTCTTTAAGAACAACGATAGGTTTTTTAAGAAAAAAACTTCCAAAGAATATCATAAAAAATATATCAAATATGGGGTATAAGTTAAAAATTGACAGTTAAAAACAGAACCAAAGAAGAAAAAAATATTAAAAAAATAGTATTATTGGGATCTACTTTTGCTATTATTCTAATTTCCTTTACATTAGGATTTGTTCTTATTGATTTACAAATCAAAGAATTTAAAACTCATCTAGATACTTTTCAAAAAACTCTTATTCAAAGAGAAAAAATTACTATAAAAACTGCTATAGAAAATTTAATATACGATATACTTTATGAAAGAAAGGCGCAAGAAAAAAGAATCAAGCAAAGTATAAAAAAGCAAACTAAAATAGCTCAAAAAATTGCCAATGCAATATATCTTAAAGATAAGAATATTAGCAGAAAAGCAATAATAAATAATATAAAAAAAGCCATACAAAACATATCAATAAATAAAGAAAATATAGACTATTTTATATTTGATAAAGATGGAACCTATCTGCTTAATACAAGATACAAAAAATATGAAGGAGAAAATTTTATAGATTTTGTGGACATAAATAACAAAAAATTTATTCAAAAAATCATAAACAAATCAAAAGACAGTGATTCATTTATAGATTTTTTATGGTATATGCCAGGCAGTAGCAAAATCAAAAAGAAGATTACATACTCAAAGTATATTTTTGGTCTTGATATTATCATCGGTTCAAGCAGGTACATTGAAAACAATAACTTGGTGGCTAAATATCTAAAAGATAAACTGGAAAAAAGAAAACTTAGTAATGATGAATTCGTATTTATATATAAAATTAATAGTCTAAGTAATATAAAAAAGTATTCGATACCTTTACTTGCAAAAAATATTAAAACTTCAGAGCAAACAGTTGATTTTATGGAAAAATCGTTGATAAAAAGTCAATATACCGGCAATATCTTTTTTGAAGAAAAAAATAAACTTTTGTACTCAACATTTCTTGAAAATCAACGACTATTTATATCTTTTGGCATTGATTTAAAGTGAATAAATAGCATTATCAGACAAGAAACCAAGGTCTCAAATAAAAATTTACAAGAAAAAATAGTTTCTTTGATTTTAATTATCTCTTTGGTCACACTTATTTTCTTTTTACTATCATATATTGTAGCTCAAAAAATAGAAAAAATCTTTAAAGATTATAAATTAAAAGTTATAAGCAATGAAAGAAAGTATCAATTACTTTTTAACCATAGTAATGATGGCTTTATCATATCAAAAATAACGGATGATAAAAAAGCATTTATAATAAGCACAAACACACTCGCTAAAAAATTAAGTGGGTATGGGGTAGATTTAATAGGTAGAGATTTTTTTGAATTATTTGAAAATTTTGACAAAAAAACTCTTTTTGAAACAAATGAAATTTTAGATAAGGTTTTATTACTTACAAAAGGTAAACTTCAAAGACATATTGAATTAAGTTGTGTCTTGTATAAACATGAGGATGAAGTATTGCTTTTTTCGTCACTTAGAGATATTAGCGAGAGGATAGAGTTAAAAATAGAAAAAGAAAAACAAGAAAAACTGTTGATACAAAAATCAAAGATGGCTTCTATGGGTGAAATGATAGGAAATATTGCACACCAGTGGAGACAGCCTATATCGGAGCTTTCCGGTCTATTTTTTGATATAGAATCAGCCTATGACTATGGAGAGTTAAATAAAAAATATCTCTCAAAAAGAATTGATGAGGCAAATGACTTGATAGAGTACATGTCCAAAACGATAGAGGATTTCAGAGAATTTTATAACCCAAATAGCAAAAAAGAGAAATTTAATCTATCTGATAATGTTGATAAAACAATTTCCATTATAAATTCATCATTTAAATATCATAACATAAAGATACATGTAGAGATAGATAAAAATATCATTTTACAGGGTTACTCAAGTGAATTTTCACAAGTTTTATTAAATATTTTGTCAAATTCAAAGGAAGTTGCCTTGATGAGAGATGTAAATAAACCCATTATAAAGATATATTCCGAAGTCAATAAAGAAAAAATATACCTACATGTAGAGGACAATTGTGGCGGCATAGAAGATGAAATACTGGATAAAATTTTTGAGCCATATTTCACAACTAAATACAATTATGGAACTGGTATCGGACTTTACATGTCAAGAATTATAATAGAAAATAAAATGAGCGGAAAAATTTTTGCACAAAATACAGAAAATAATGGAGCAAGGTTTACCATTATATTATAAAATATATCATATAATGTTTTTATAAAACTACAAGGATATATTTTGCTACATTATTTATCTATAAAAGGCAAACAGAAGTTAAAAGGTTCTGTTTGCATTTCTGGTGCCAAGAATGCTGCTTTGCCTCTTCTTGCGGCTACGCTGTTATCTAAAAATGAAATAACTTTATCGAATATTCCGGAAGTTGTTGATGTCAAAACACTTTTAAAACTACTTGAAAATTTAGGTGCAAAAACAAATCTTGAAAAAAATATTGTTACGATTAATACAGTACCGGTTAAATCTGCTTGTGCCAATTATGATATCGTGCGAAAGATGAGAGCTTCAATACTAACTTTAGGGCCATTGTTGGCAAGATTCGGACATTGTGAAGTTTCGATGCCCGGAGGCTGTGCTATCGGTCAAAGACCTATTGATTTGCATCTTAAAGCTTTGGAGCAAATGGGTGCTACCATCGAGCTGAAACAGGGTTATGTAGTTGCCAAAGCACCAGATGGACTAAAAGGCACTACTATTATCTTTGACAAGGTGACAGTTACGGGAAGTGAAAATATTCTTATGGCAGCAGCTCTAGCTCACGGGGTTACAAAACTTGTAAATGTAGCAAAAGAGCCAGAAGTTGTGCAACTGTGTGAATTTTTAAAAGAGGCAGGAGTGAGCATAGATGGCATAGGAACTTCAAACTTAACCATAGTCGGAAGTTATGGAGAGTTGCTTGATTTAAAAGATATCAAAGTGATACCAGATCGCATAGAAGCCGGCACTTATCTTTGTGCAGGTGCTATTACAAATTCTAAAATTACTATTGTAAATGTAATACCAAAACATATTGAATCAATCACTCTAAAGCTTAAACAAATGGGTTTCAATTTTAATATTAATGAAAATTCCATCACCTTACTACCGGCTCTTGAGATAAAACCAAGTGATATTGAAACTAGTGAATATCCTGGATTTCCGACAGATGTTCAGGCTCAATTTATGGCTTTGTGTACTCAGGCAAACGGCACTAGCATAATTGATGAAAAGCTTTTTGAAAATAGGTTTATGCATGTAAGCGAGATGACTAGAATGGGTGCGAATATTAAACTCAAAGGACACAGTGCAACAGTTGAAGGGAATATGGATTTGATAGGAGCTGATGTAATGGCAACAGATTTAAGGGCAAGTTCGGCTTTAGTTCTTGCTGCACTTGTCGCAAAAGGTACCACGAGAATTCACAGAATTTATCACTTAGATCGTGGATATGAAAATCTAGAAGGAAAATTCTCAGCTCTTGGTGCAAACATAGAAAGATTAGAGGAGTAAAATATGCAAAAATTTACATCAACGCCACTTAAGGATGCACAAAAACTTTCACTTGATATGATTGGTCACAAGCTACCGTTAAAATATTTTATTTCTATATTCAATGCTCTTGGATCTGTTTTGGCTGAAGATATTACATGTGTAAAAGATTTACCCTCTTTTGATAACTCCGCCCTTGATGGATATGCTGTTAAATATAGTGATGCCGGTAAAAAACTCTACATAAAAGAGACTATATTTGCAGGTGATAAAGCGGAAAGTAACCTTGAGAAAAATGAATGCTTTAAGATAATGACCGGAGCAAAAATCCCCCAAAGTGCTGACACTATAGTTGCTTTTGAAGATGCAAAATTGATTGATGATAAAAATGTTCAAATTCCCAACAATATAAAAAAAGGAAATGCCTTTAGAAAAAAAGGTGAAGAGATCGCCTTTGGAGAAACTCTGTTTCCAAAAGGAACTCTGATAGATTCAGCAGTTTTAGCAATGCTAGCATCACAAGGTATATCTCAAATAGAAGTTTATAAAAAAATCACCATAGGAATTTTTTCTACGGGAAATGAGCTCAAAGAGCCTTGGGAAAAAGCGGATGATGGCCAGATATACAATGTAAATTCAACTTCTCTGATAGCTCTATTCCAAACATACGGTTTCGAGGCGGATTATTGCGGAGTGATACCGGATAATTTGGAGCAAAGCAAGAAATATTTTAATCAAATGAAAAAGTATAATGTGCTTGTCACAACAGGCGGTATCAGTATGGGAGAGGCGGATTTCGTTGAAGACGCGCTTTTATATAACGGCTTAACCCCACTATTTCATGGAATCAATATAAAACCTGGTCGCCCTACAATGATAGGAAAAATGGATGATACGATAGTTGCTTCAATGCCCGGAAATCCTCTCGCAGCTTATGTAAATGCCTTCTTGCTTCTAATTCCTATGCTTAAAAAACTTCAAGGATATAATGATTTTGAACATCACTTTTTGAAAGCCAAGATGGCAAAAGATTTGAAATTAAAAGCAAATAGATCCAATCTGGTTCTTGGCAAATATAAAAACGGAAAGTTTTTTGTAGCATATGACAACAAATATGGCTCAGGAATGATAGCCCCATTAGTTTACAGCAACTGCTTGCTTATTACAAATGAAAGTCAAGATTTGATAACAGAAAATGAAGAGATAAGTATAATATATTTTAAAGGAATTTTTTGATACTATTTCATCCTCCAAGCGGGAATAGCTCAGTGGTAGAGCACGACCTTGCCAAGGTCGGGGTCGCGAGTTCGAACCTCGTTTCCCGCTCCATTTTAATCTTTCTTTTTATGCTTTCGTTTCTAAACTCAAGCGATAAATTCTTTTTGAAAGAGAGTTATTGTGTTGATGGATTAAAAAATGTAACGGCATCTTTGATTACCAAGCAAAAAACAAAAAATTTTTTTATACTAAAATTACCTTTAAATCGAGCAAAATATACAGTTTCAAGTTTGAAAATTCTATCAAAATTTAGAGAAAATGACATAAATATAACGGACTTATCAAAAGGAGTCGTACTCTTTAAAAATTGCAAAATTCCTATAAACTTAAAAAAGATTAAAAGCGAATTAATATATAAATTTAAAAAAAGATTTCCAAGCCTTCATATTAAAAAAATATTTATAACTTCACCCTCCTCGCTTAGTCCTAACCTCTCTTTTTATCATATAGAAAAAATTAAATTAAGGCAGAGCACTCTAAATCATGCAAAAGGAAGTTTTTCCGTGATTCTTAAAAGAGCGAAAAAAAGAAAACAAGTATATTTAAAATATGATATGGATGCCACAATTATCATCCTTAAAGCAAATTATAGCTTGCGAAACGGTAAAATCCTACAAAATAATGATTATATAAAAACCAGAATCAACTTTTATAAACTTCCTGCAAGAGCCTTGAGAGATAGCCTTCAAAATGGATATATAGTCAAAGGATATATAAGAAAAGGCTCAATTTTGAGTATGAATAATTTCAAAATTAAAAAGGCTATTTTAAAAGGCGAATATATCAAAGCGATTTTAAAAGACGGAAATCTTATTTTGGAGATTGATTCTCATCTTTTAAGTGATGCAAATATAGGGGATATTGTTCAAATAAGAACAGTCGCAGGAAGAGTATATAAAGCAAAAATAGTATCATTGAAAACAGCTTTGATACAGGAATGAGAAAAACAATATGAAGTTAATAATTGCGATTAGCGGTGCTAGCGGGGTTAGATTGGGTGAAAAATTTATAGAAAAATTACCTGATGACATCGAGAAATACATAATTTATTCTGACAACTCAAAAACCGTACTAAAAAGAGAAGAAAACAGAGTTTTTTTAGAAAATACAAACTTAGCTGCTCCCGTTTCTTCCGGCTCTTTTGGAGCAGATGTGATGATAGTAGTGCCTGGCAGTATGAACACTTTGGCAAAAATATCTTGTGGTATAAGCGATAACCTCATAACAAGAAGTGCGTCAGTGATGATAAAAGAGCAAAGAAAATTGATCTTAGCTCCGAGAGAGATGCCATTTTCTGCTATAGCTTTGGAAAATATGCTTAAACTTTCAAGACTTGGAGTTATAATCGCGCCACCTGTTTTGGGTTATTATGCAAATATAAAATCTTTAAGTAGTATGGAAGATTTCTTGATTGGAAAATGGTTTGATTTATTGGGAATCGAACATAATTTATTTGAAAAATGGAGAGGATAATGACGCGAAGAATAGCTATATATCCGGGAACTTTTGACCCTATTACCTTAGGGCATATATCAGTTATAAAAAGAGCTCGAAAAATTTTTGATGAAGTGATTGTCGGTGTTGCAGATTCGGGAAATAAAAAACCTATGTTTGATTTGGATACAAGAGTTTTGATGGCGGAAGTAAGTCTTGAGGAGATATCAGGTGTGAAAGTTTTACCTTTTTACTCTCTTTTGGTTAATTTTTGTCAAGAGCTACATGTAAACACTATAATCAGAGGACTCCGAGCCGTAAGTGATTTTGAATATGAACTTCAAATCGGATATGCAAATGCCTCAATGGATAAAAATATAGACACAATATACTTAATGCCAAGTTTGGAGCATGCCTTTATAAGCTCAACAGTTGTGCGAGATATAGTAAGGCACAACGGCGATGCCAGTCATCTAGTGCCAAAAGAGATACTTAAATATTTAAAAAGTGAAAAATAATGTATGTGATTTTTGAAGGAATTGATACAACGGGGAAAAGTACGCAAATAGAGTTGTTTGAGAAGACTTTTGAAAATGTTATCACAGTGAGGGAGCCTGGAGGAACTAAACTTGGTGAGAAATTAAGAGAGATTATCTTAGAGAGTAAACATGATATATCCTTTAACGCTGAGTTGTTTTTATTTTTAGCCGACAGAGCTCAAAATTTTGAAGAAAATATAAAAAATAGTAAAGATACAATCATCATCTCAGACAGGGGTATGATCTCCGGCATATCTTATGCTTTAGCAAACCATCCGACACTTGATAAAGATTTTTTGATTTTGATGAATAAGTTTGCATTGGACGGACACTTGCCTGATAAAGTGGTTTTGTTTAAAACAAACAAAGATTTGATGGTGCAAAGACTAGCGTCAAAAAGCCATGACAATATAGAGTTAAGAGGGATAGATTATCTTCTTAAAGTACAAGATTTGATGGTAGATGTTCTAAATAGTCTCCCCGTGAAAGTTTTAGTGATAGATGCATCAAAAAGCATAGAAAATATACACAACACAATAAAGGAATTTGTTTATGATACAAGCGCTTAGAGGCATGAAAGATTTACTTTCCCCTAATAGTCAAAGATACATATATTTTGTTGAAAATTGTAGCAGGATTGCTAAAAATTACGGATATGAATATATCGAAACGCCGATACTCGAAGAGACTGCACTTTTTAAAAGAAGTGTTGGCGAGAGTAGCGATATCGTCGGAAAAGAGATGTACCAATTTATCGACAAAGGAAACAATGATGTTTGTATGCGACCGGAAGGAACAGCCGGAGTTGTAAGAGCATTTATACAGCAAAAGTTTGATCGTGCCGGAGTGAAGAAAAAGTTTTTTTATCATGGACCTATGTTTAGATATGAAAGACCGCAAAAAGGAAGACTCAGAGAGTTTCACCAGTTTGGAGTAGAATCTTTTAATCAAGCAAATATAAAAGAAGATGCTACAATTATTCTTATGCTAAAAGAGATGTTGGATTTTTTTGGTATTGGATATAAGTTAGAATTGAACTCTTTGGGGTGTAGTGAATGTATGCCTAAATACAAAGAAAAGTTGGTAAATTTTTTGCAAGATGAAGATGATATTTGTGATGATTGCAAAAGAAGAAGAGATACAAATCCTATAAGAGTGCTTGATTGCAAGGTTAAAAGCTGTCAAGAGATATACCAAGATGCCCCTCTTCTTTTGGATAATTTATGCTCTACATGTAGAGATGATTTTACTCAGTTAAAAAGCATATTGGATAAATTTGATGTCAAATACACCATAAATCCGAAATTAGTCCGTGGGCTTGATTATTATAATAAAACAGCATTTGAATTTGTAAGTGATGAAATTGGTGCGCAAAGTGCGATAGCAGGTGGCGGAAGATATGATAAGTTGGTCGAGTATTTAGATGGAAAACCGACTTCCGGCATCGGGTTTGCTATGGGCATAGAGAGACTGATAGACCTTATAGTGATGTCTGAAACTGCGAGAGAAGGATACTATATCGGTGCTCTTTGTGATGAGGCAAGTGATCTCTGTTTTGAGTTGGCAATAAATATGAGAAAAACAAAAAAAGTTAATTTGGAATACAATAAAAAATCCTTAAAGGCACACCTTAAAAATGCAGATAAACAAAATGCAAGATATTGTGTATGTGTAGGAGAGGATGAATTGGCCAAAGATTTAGTTTGGGTAAAAGACTTACAAAATAAAGAAGAAAAAAGTATAACTGCCAATGAGTTATTAGGATAATAATTTGGACTATGGTATAGATATTTGGTCAAATGATAACTTTTTTATAGATAACAAAAAGGTAAAAATAAATCATAAAAGCAAACCGTCTTTAGTAAAAATAACCAAAGAGATAAGAGAAAAAGGTATCAGAGGACCTATACTTTTGCGGTTTCCTCATCTAATAGAAAAGCAGATAGATTTGATTTATGAAAATTTTAAAAATGCTAAAAATGAGTTTAATTACAGAGGCTCATTTAATGCAGTTTATCCGTTGAAGGTCAATCAATATCCAAATTTTGTCAAAAATTTAGTGCAAATCGGTGAAAAATATAACTATGGATTAGAAGCCGGAAGTAAAGCGGAACTCCTTCTTGCCATGGCTTATAACAGTGAAAATTCGCCCATAACAGTCAATGGCTTTAAAGACGAAGAGATGATATCTTTGGGATTCATAGCAAAAGAGATGGGACATGATATAACTCTTACAATCGAAGGATTAAGTGAGTTAAAAAATATAATTAAAATCAACAAAAAAAGATTTTCCCATATTCCAAATATTGGGCTTCGCATCAGGCTTCACAGTTCCGGTATAGGTATCTGGGCAAAAAGTGGTGGTATAAATTCAAAATTTGGTCTAACTTCAACTGAGTTGATAGAAGCTATAAATATGCTCAAATCCGCCGGTCTTATAGAGAAATTTACGATGATTCATTTTCATATAGGCTCTCAAATCTCAGAAATCGGACCACTTAAAAAAGCTCTCAGAGAAGCCGGGAATATATATGCTCAACTAAAAAAGATGGGGGCAGATGGACTGAAATCCATCAATCTTGGCGGCGGTTTGGCTATTGAATATTCTCAGCACAAAGATGAGATAAAACGAAATTACACACTGCGAGAGTATGCAAATGATGTTGTTTATCTGCTAAAAGACATATCAACTCACAAGAAAGTAAAAGAACCTGACATTTACATAGAATCAGGCAGATATATAGCGGCTTCGCATGCAGTTTTGATAGCGCCTGTGCTTGAACTCTTTTCTCAAGAATATACGGAAGAGAAACTGAAGTTAAAAGAAGAAAATCCTCCCCTAATTCAAGAGCTTTATGAGCTTTATACCACAATAGACAGTGTTTATGCGCAAGAATATTTGCATGACAGTATAGATCATATGAATTCTCTTTTGACACTTTTTGATTTGGGCTATATTGACCTTATAGACAGAAGCAATACGGAAATACTAGTTAATCTAATCATCAAAAAAGCTATAATTCTTTTAAAAGATAAAGATTCTAAGGAGCTATTGCAGATTCAAGATATGATACAAGAGAGATACCTTATAAATTTTTCTCTGTTTCAAAGTTTACCTGATTTTTGGGGTATAGAGCAAAATTTTCCTGTTATGCCACTTGATAGATTAGATGAAAAACCGACCCGCTCTGCTTCGATTTGGGATATCACATGTGATAGCGACGGAGAGATTAGCTACAATAGGGAACAACCTCTTTTTTTGCATGATTTGGATGTTACAAAAGAGGATTATTTTCTAGGCTTCTTTTTAGTGGGTGCATATCAAGAGGTTTTAGGTATGAAGCACAATCTTTTTACTCATCCGAGTGAAGCCACAATCATTTTAAGTGATGATGGATATGAAATTAAAAATATATTGGAAGCTCAGAGTATTATTGATATAATAGAGGATTTGGATTATGACACAAAAGAGATAACTGATATATTAAGTAAAAAAATCGAAAATTCAGATTTGATTGATGATCAGGCGAAGAAATCAATATTAGGCGAAATTTATCTTTTTTTAAACGATAATGGATACCTAAAGACTATAAATTAAAGGACAAGTATATGACAGGCAAGATTGGTTTATGGCAACAGATAAAAGAGGATTTTTCACAGCCTCTTAAAAATGACCCTGCTATAAATTCGAGAGTTGAACTTTTTTTTAATTATCCCGGAGTTTGGGCTATTGTAACATATAGATTTGCAAATATTTTATATAGAAAAGGTTTTAAAAGAGTAGCTAGAGCCATCATGGGATTAAATCAATTTATAACCAATATAGATATACACCCGGCAGCTACGATAGGAAGAAGAGTTTTTCTAGATCATGCTTTTGGTGTTGTTGTCGGAGAAACAACGATTATAGAAAATGATATTTTGATTTATCAAGGGGTAACTCTTGGAGGCGTCAACCTTAATCGTGGTCAAAAAAGGCACCCAACAGTACAAAGTGGAAGTGTTATCGGAGCGGGTGCGAAAGTTTTAGGAGATATTGTTATAGGTAAAAATTGTCGTATCGGCTCAAATTCAGTAGTTGTAAACTCTGTTGAAGACAACTCGACAGCGGTTGGAATTCCTGCTCGTGTCATCAAAAAAGGAAGAGATAAAAACCCTATGGCACACAATAAAATACCAGATATCAATAAAGAGCTTTTTATATACCTGTTTAAGAGAATTAAGGCTATCGAAACGGCAATTAATACTCAACATAAAGATAAAGAATTAATAGAAAAAGATATAGAGTTAGAGGCAATTTATAAACAATTTTTAAAATCAGTAAAGGAATAAAAAATGTTATCAACAAGAATATAATCATTATCAGAATCGATGACTTTAGCTATCACAGCTTTGGCAAAACAGATGAAAGCTGACGGTCGAGATGTACTTAGTTTTTCAGCAGGTGAACCGGACTTTGATACACCGCAAATTATCAAAAATGCAGCTATCAGGGCTGTCATGGATGGATTTACCAAATACACTGCAGTTGCCGGAAACCCTGAGTTAATAAAAGCTATTAAGGTGAAGTTGAGAAAAGAAAATAATTTAGTGTATGATATGGGCGATATAATAGCTAGTGTTGGAGCTAAGCAGTCTCTTTTTAATTTAACTCAAGCTTTAATTAATGAAGGAGATGAAGTAATAGTTCCTGCACCTTATTGGGTTACTTACCCTGAGATTATTAAATATGCAGGCGGTAAGATTATCGAGATATCAACAGATGATAGTGCCGGTTTTAAGATTACTCCTGAGCAATTAAGTGATGCAATAACAAATAAAACAAAATTATTGATTTTAAATTCTCCATCAAATCCAACAGGTTCGGTTTATACTAAAAAGGAACTTGAAGGTTTAGCAGAAGTTTTAAAAGGCACTAAAGTATTGGTTGCATCTGATGAAATGTATGAAAAACTTGTATATGATGGTTTAAAATTTACATCAACTGCCAGTATTAGCGAAGACATGTATAATAGACCTATAACAATCAATGGTTTAAGCAAGTCAGTTGCGATGACAGGATGGAGATTTGGGTATTTGGCATGTCCAATCAGAGAGTTAACTGCCAGTATGAAAAAGTTACAAAGCCAAAGTACATCAAATATTAATTCTATAACACAAAAAGCCGCAATTCCTGCACTTTTGGGTGAAGCTGATACTGATATAGAAGCCATGAGAATTCAATTTGAAAAAAGACGAAATTTAGCCGTGAAACTTTTCGGAGATATAAAAGGTTTGAGTGTTATAAACCCCAGTGGAGCTTTTTATCTTTTTGTAAATATTAAAAATTTTACCGATAATTCGCTAGATTTTTGTAAAAGATTATTGGAAGAAAAAGGTGTTGCTACTGTTCCTGGTATTGGTTTTGGAAGCGAAGGTTACTTTAGATTTTCATTTGCTACGGATGATGAAAGTATCAAAAAAGGAATACAAAGAATAAAAGACTTCGTTGAAGTTTATGAGTAGATTTTTTAAGGCTTACACCAGTAAGCCTTAAACTTTTTATCTATTTGTTTCCAAATTTTGTTTTAGCTTCGTTTAAAGCTTCTATTAATTCATCAAGATTATCATATGGAATATGTGCTTTCCAATCAGGCTCATTTGAATCTTTTTTTAAAGATATTCCTATGCTTACAACCGAAAATGAACCATCACCGTAAGGTTCCTCTATGTGCGAAACCGAAATCACACCATTTTTTGTATCTGCTAAATGAAATTGTTTTATGACTATATTGTTTTTTCCACTCATTTTATTGTCTCCTAATTTTTTGTTATTTTTGTTATTTTTGCTTGTTTCCTTAACCAGTCTCTTTGTAACATCAAGGGGAAACCTCCATAAGTCTTTCCACCCTCTAATGTTTTAGTGACACCACCTCTTGCTGCAATGACTGCAAAATCACCAATACTTAGGTGTCCGGCAGTCGCACTTTGTCCTCCCATTATAACATTTCTTCCTAACTTTGTCGAGCCAGAAAGTCCAGATTGTGATACAAGAATAGAATTTTCTCCTATCTCGCAATTATGTCCAATTTGGACAAGATTATCTATCTTTGTACCTTTTTTTATAATGGTTGAGCCAAATACTGCCCTGTCTATTGTGCTGTTTGCACCAATTTCAACATTATCTTCTAATATCACATTTCCGTTATGATATATTTTTACATGCTCACCTAGCTTATTGTGAGCATAACCAAAACCGTCACTGCCTATGATGCAACCGGCCTGAAGGATGCAGTTAGAACCGATTTTGCTATTTCCATAAACAACAGCACTTGGATAAATTATGCTGTTTTTCCCTACATGTACATTTTGTCCAATAGTTACATTTGGGTATATTACAACACCCTCTTCTATCGTAGAATTACTTCCTATTTGCACATTTGCACCTATATGAGTTTCCTTGTGTATATTTGCTTTTTTGTTAAAATTAAACACCTCTTGCGCAAAATATTTACTAGCAATTGCAAAAGAAAGATGCGGATTATCACAAATAAGTACAATGCTGTTTTTTGGAGCAAAAATCTTAAATTTATCCGTTGTTAATATCGCTTTTGCTTTGGTGCTTTTTAACTTTTCTATTAATTTAACATCATCAAAAAATACTATATTGTCGTCATATGCTTCTTCTAAAGTAGCAAAAGAATTTATATCAAAATCATCTCCATCATATGGGATATTTAAAATCTGAGCTAATTTTTTTAATTTCATTAAACATCCATAGCAACTGAACCGCTTCGAACTATATCTACGGGGTTATATTTGTTTATAGCTTGCAAAAAATTGTCTATTCTTTTTGCATTGTCAGCAACCATAACGACTATAAAATCCGCACCACTGTTTGCTATTGTTCCATTGTAGGCTTTAAGCATTGCATCAAGTCCGTTAAAATCTTCATCTAGCGGTATTTTGACAAGTGCCATCTCTTTTTCAACAAACTCACCTGATTCTATGACTTTATATGTAGGTATAAGTTTATGCAATTGTTTAACTATCTGTTCTAGTACTTTTTCATTTCCGCAAGTAACAATAGTGAGTCTTGAAAAATCAGTTTTGGGAACAGGGGCAACCGTGAGTGAATCTATATTGTATCCACGCCCTGCAAAAAGACCGGAAATTCTCGAAAGTACACCATCTTCATTTGTAACAATTACGGATAACACTCTTCTTATGTCATTGTTTTGTGTAGTAGTTGCCATAATTTACCCCTTGTGCTCTAAAATCATATTATAAAGTGTGCCGCCAGCTGGAACCATCGGTAAAACATCCTCTAGCCTATCTACATTTACATCAATCATGCATACAACATTGCTCTTAACCGCTTTTTCAAGTGCCTCGTCAAATTCTTCTTTGGTTTCGACTCTAAATCCCAATCCTCCAAAACTCTCAGCCAATTTTACAAAGTCAGGTTGAGCTCCACTTAAATCTGTTGATGCATATCTTTTGTCATAAAAAAATGTTTGCCATTGTCTTACCATACCAAGGTATCCATTGTTTAAAATAATATTTATAACAGGAATTTTTGATTCATAAGCAGTCATTAACTCTTGTATATTCATCAAAATTGAGCCGTCTCCCGATATGTTTATAGAGATTTTTTCAGGTTTTGCTTTTTTAACGCCAATGGCAGCTGGGAAACCAAATCCCATAGTACCTAGTCCTCCACTTGTCACAAACTGCCTTGGCCTGCTGAAGGGATAAAATTGGGCTGTCCACATTTGGTGCTGTCCGACATCTGTTGAAATAATAGCTTTATCACCCAAAAGTTCACCGACTCTTGCTATGACCCACTGAGGTTTTATATTGCCTTTGTCATCACTGTATCCAAGAGGATGAATTTCGTCATATCTCTTAAGCAAATCTCTCCAGGATTGATATTTTTTTGAGTCAATTTTTTCTTTTACCAAAGGGAGCATATCTGTCAAAACATTTTTTAAATCCCCTACTATCGGGTAATCAATATCTACAATTTTTCCAATACTACTTGGGTCAATATCTACATGTATCACTTTTGCATGTTTTGCAAATTCACTTAGTTTTCCAGTAACTCTATCGTCAAATCTAGGTCCGAAAGCTATCATGAGATCTGCTTCGCTCATACCCATATTTGCGCTATAGCAACCATGCATACCCACCATACCAAGAAGCAGAGGATTGTCATCGCCTAGTACTCCTCTTGCCATGAGTGTTTCAACTGCAGGTATTCCGGTAACCTTAGCAAATTCTCGAACAAGTTCGCTTGCATTAGAATTTACGGCACCTCCACCGATATACAAGATTGGTTTATCAGCATCTGCTATGGCATCAACAACTTTTTTAATTTGTCGTTTATTGCCTTTATATGTAGGCTTATAAGTCTTCATAGTTATTGATTCTGTATAAACAAACTTGGCACTTTGCGCAGTAACATCCTTTGGTATATCTACATGTACAGGACCTGGTCTCCCACTTCTTGCTATGTAAAAAGCTTCTTTTAGAATACGAGGTAAATCTTTTACATCTTTAACCAGATAGTTATGCTTTACGCAAGGTCTGCTGATTCCAACAGCATCAATCTCTTGAAAAGCATCCGTTCCAATCATTGTAATTGGTACCTGACCACTGATAACAACCATAGGAATAGAGTCAATATAAGCATTTGCCAAGCCGGTAACGGCATTTGTAAAACCGGGGCCACTAGTAACAAAGGCGACACCGACATCTCCACTTGCTCTTGCGTATCCATCTGCTGCATGGATAGCAGCTTGTTCGTGTCTTGTCAATATGTGCTCAAAATCATTTTGTTTGTAAATTTCATCATAAACATTCATTATGGCACCACCAGGATAGCCAAAGACAGTTTTAACATCCTCCCTTCGCAGTGCTTCGATAACCATCTGGGAACCGTTTAAATCCATGACTTCTCCTTTCGTAATTAGTTTATTTTATAAAAGGATATTATTATATCCAACAAAAGCTTTAATATAGTTGGTACTTATGATTATCCGGTGATAAAAATTTTTCTATATCCAAAACTATTTCGTCAATCGCTTCTGTTGCTGATTTATATAAGACTTTAGAATATAACTTATCGTTAATAGCCGAGCTTGGTTCGAGGTTATTTAATATAGATTTTTCTATCTTGTGATTTAAAAACATATCTGTATTTATCACATTTCCGCTTGTGCCAATAACTATAAACATTTTGCAATCTTGTAGTTGAAAGTATAAATCAGTATATTTAGGTGCAGGCTCTCCAAAAAAAACTATATTTGGTCTTAAATTACTTTTGCATTTTGGGCAAGTATTCCATTTGTTTTTTTGCGCATCATATCCAATATCAATATTAAATCCACATTTTTCGCAGCATACTTCTCTTAAAAATCCATGAAGATGCAAAACATCTCTACATCCGGCCTTCTCAAACATATCATCAACATTTTGCGTTATTATTTTTATATCATCAAAGTATTTTTCCTGAAGTTTTGCTATCATTTTATGAGCATGATTTGGATATTTGTTTTTGATGTCCTCTCTTCTTTTATCATAAAATTCTATGGTTTCATCCCTGTTTGTTTCCAGGCAACCAGATGTACATATGTCTTCAATTTTATATTTTTCCCAAAGCCCACCACTGTCTCTAAAAGTAGAAATCCCGCTTGGAGCACTTATGCCGGCACCACTAAAAATAACAACTTTAGCCATATTTTTCTCCTTTGTTTTTGCATAAAGACAAGGCAACTCCTTCTCTTAATCCGTCATCTATAACTATACATTTTTTAAAACCTATGGTTTGCATTAAATTTACTACTATTAAAATTCCCGTTTTTATGAGCCCGCTTCTGTTTGTGCCGCAAAATCTTTCCTGCTCTTTTTTATCAAGTGATATTATCATCTTGTATGCCTTTAAAAAATCCTCTACATGTAGGGTTTTCCCATTTATCTTTTTATAGTCATATGAATTATAATCCATGCCTTGTAAAAAGGCACAAACCGTTGTGGGAGTTCCGGCAGTTGCTACTAAAAACTTCGGCTTTTTATTTTTATTTGCGAAGAATGACAGGGGTTTTAGCTCTTTTTTTATCCCTTTCTTGAGATTATTGTTGTATTTTTCATAGATATTGAGGATTCCGAAAGGAAAGCTTTTTGTGGAAATATTTTCACCCTCTATATAACTAAGTTCCGTAGAGCCGCCACCTAAATCAAATATAGCAAAACTACTGTTGATTATATTTTTTCTAAGTAAGGCATTTTTGACTCCCAGAATTGTATATTTTGCTTCTTGTTCGCCGTTTATTATATTAAAATCAAGTCCAAAATTGTTGTAGATTTTTTCTAATACCTCTTTTGAATTTTTTGCTACTCTTAGAGCTTCTGTTGTTACGCATTTTGTATTGTGATTTTTAAAATCAAAAATATTTGATGCATCTTTTAAGGCATTTAAGATATTTTGCATAGATATTTCGCTTATAACTTTGGTTTTATGCAAATTATGACCCGTTTTGACAATTCTTTCAAACTCTTTGACTCTATCTTTTGTTTTACAATCAATTTGTACTATTCTTATAGTATTTGAGCCTAAATCACATCCTATCATCTTTTTTCCTTCCTGTTTGAGGTAATTATTATATCAAATTAATGGAAATTAAGCGTTATACTGATAAAATTAAAATTATTGATTTAAAGGAGTAGCAAAATGTTACTAGGAGTAAATATTGACCATATTGCGGTTTTAAGAGAAGCAAGAAAGATAAATGATCCAGATCCGCTAGATGCCGTACCGTTAGCAAGAAGAGCCGGAGCTGATCAGATAACTATACATCTAAGGGAAGATAGAAGGCATATAAATGATGATGATGCCAGAAGAATTATCGAAAATTCACAACTTCCTGTAAATCTTGAATGTGCTGTTGATGAACAAATTATAAGAAGAGTTATCAGACTAAATCCGCATCGTGCAACAATAGTACCGGAAAAAAGAGAAGAAGTAACAACCGAAGGTGGTTTAAATGTTGTTAAAAATTTTGAAAAACTTAAAAATGTGACTGAAGATTTGCATTCACACGGCATAAATGTCTCTTTGTTTATAGATCCTGACCCACAAATAATAATGCTATCAAAAGAGTTAAAGGCTGATTGGATTGAGCTACATACCGGTTTTTACTCAAATATATATGCTATGCTTTATTCAAATTTACCATATACTAAACATACTGTAAAAAATTTGGAACTTCCTAGAAAAAAGTTAAAAGAGTTGCTTAAAGATGCAACCAAGGAGATAGTGGATAATACAGCGTATGCAAATAAATTAGGATTAAAAGTAGCAGCAGGTCATGGACTTAATTATCAGAATGTAAAAGAGATATGCAAGATAGACGGAATAGTTGAGTTAAATATAGGTCAGTGTATAATAGCAAGAGCAGTTTTCAGCGGTTTTGAAAATGCGGTAAAAGAGATGCTGGAAATAATAAAATGAAATTACAGAGCAAAGCTCGTGTAACAGTGGCGAGGAATCTGCCCATAAATTTAATTTTTTTATGGGTTAAATCTTCAAAATGTCATTTATGGGCAGGGGGGACAGTAAAATGAAATTTCTTGGTAAAGCCAAAGCTTTAGTCGCGAGGAATTTGACAGGAATTTACTTCCTGACAAAGGGGACAGTAAAATGAAAAAGTTAGCCATAAGCATCGGTGATATAAATGGTGTAGGACTTGAAATTGCATTAAGAGCGCATGAAAAGATTTCCAAAATTTGCAAACCTGTTTATTGTATCAATAAAACTATGCTTGAGTGGGGAAGTGCGATGTTAAGTATCGACATACCCAAAAATTTTAAGACAAAAGAGTGTGGCGAAGTATTTGAGATAAAACCAGGAGTAAACACTAAAGAAGCAGGAGAATTCTCTTATGATTCGTTTATCACAGCAATTGCTCTAGCTAAAAGTAAGCAAGTCTGTGGTATTGTAACTCTACCTATAAATAAGGCTTCCTGGGCACTTGCAGGCATAAAATACAAAGGCCACACAGATGCGCTAGCAGATCTTCTAGGGTGTGAAACTGTGATGATGCTAGGGTGTGAAGATATGTACATTATTCTTTATACTCATCATATTTCAATTCGAGAAATAAGCTCACATGTAGAGGCTAAAAAAATATATAAATTTCTAATAAATATTTATGACTATATTGAATCAGACAATATCGCTGTACTCGCACTAAATCCACATGCAGGAGATGATGGAGTTATCGGCAATGAAGACATAGAGATTGAAAAAGCTATAAAAAAAGCAAATAAAAAACTAAAAAAAGATATATTTAAAGGACCTCTTGTGCCAGATACTGCATTTAGTGAACAAAATAGAAAAAATTTTAAATATTTTGTTTGTATGTATCATGATCAAGGTTTGATTCCCCTAAAAGCTTTACATTTTTTTGATAGTATAAATGTGACTCTCAATAAAAGCATAATAAGAACATCAGTAGATCACGGAACAGCATTTGACAAGGCCTATAATGACAGCGAACTGTCTTTGTTAAGTTACATTAATGCAGTTAAAAAGGCCGTGGAGTAGAAAATATATATAATTAATATACCTTTAAATTAAGTGAGACTATAATAAATAAAGACTAAAAAAGGCAAGAAAATGAAAAAAATAATTCTTTTCTTATTGTTGCCCATCTTGTCATTTTCTACAAATACTATCAACTTGCAATTAAAATGGAAAAACTCTTTCCAATTTGCCGGATTTTATATGGCAAAAGAAAAAAACTTTTATAAAAAAGCCGGTCTGCATGTAAACTTATTTGAATATAACAAAAACATAGATGTCATAGATGAGGTTTTAAAGAAAAAAAATTATTATGGAATTTTAGACAGTAGTCTTTTTTATTGGGCATTAAAAAATAAAAAAATTGAACTGCTGATGCCTATATTTGCCCATTCTCCATTATCTCTTGTATCTACGGATGAGTCTGTAAAGACGCTAAAAGATATAGAAAAAAAACATATAGCCATAGACGAATACAGCTTGAAAAGTGTACCTATTGTTGCAATGTTAAAATCTCAATATATTAATCTCAATAAATTAAGTACAAATACAACCATGTACAGCATAAAAAATTTATTGACTAAAAAAGGAATATATGGCATATATGAAACGGATGAGATGTACTATTTGGATAAAAAAAATATCAAATATCAAATTTTTAAACCAAGAGATTATGGATTTGATTTTTATGGAGACATTTTATTTACATCTCAAAGTGAAGTTGAAAACGACCCTGAAAAAGTAAAAAAATTTATAGAAGCCTCTAAAGAAGGCTGGAAGTACGCTTCTGGTCATGTAGATGAGACAATAAAGGTAATACTTAAAAAATACAATACCCAAGATTATACATATGATAAATTAAAATATGAAGCAAATAAAATGAAAAAATTTATAAGTAAGAAATTTAAATTTGAGAATAATAAAATTGATAACATCAAAAGTATTTATACATTGCTAGGCATGGCAGGTTCTAAAGTAGATATTCATAATTATATATATAACCCTTGCAGATTAACAAAAATGGAAAAAAGGTTTATCAAATCACATGTTTTAAGATGTATCTCAACTTCTGCATGGGAGCCTTTTAATACTTTAAAAAATGGAAAATTAGTAGGTATTGCGATAGACTATTGGGATAATGTTAAAAAACGACTAAATATAAATTCGAAATGTGAAATTGACAATAATTGGAGTGATGTTTTATGGAATATAAAAAATAAAAAAGCAGATATAACACTCTCAACAACAAATACACCAGAAAGAGAAAAATACGCAGTTTTTTCAAAACCTTATATGAGTTTCCCTATAGTAATTGCAACCAGAAACAATGTAGGTTTTATATCGGATATGAATTATTTGAAAAATAAAAAAATAGCAGTAGGCAAAAATTATACTGTAGAAAAGCTACTAAAAAAATATTTTTCCTATCTTAAAATTATAGAAGCTAAAAATACGAATGAAGCACTTAATATGGTGAGTAACAATCAAGCTTTTGCTGCACTAGATATCTTACCTGTTATTGCATACAAAATAAATAAATATAACTTTTCAAATTTAAAGATATCAGGAAAAACACCATTTAATTTTGATGTAAAATTTATGCTTAGAAAAGATTATCAAATACTAATTCCGGCGATAAACAATGCAATTGATAGCATCAGCGATGATGAAAAAATGATAATAAATAATAAATGGATTTCTGTTGCTTATCAAAACGGATATAGTCTTAAAGAGATAATAAATCTAGCAATCATTGCACTGGTTGTTATGCTTCTTATTTTGGGCTGGGCTTTGCATTTGAAAAAAGAGATAAAAAAAAGAAAAAGCTTGAACTGGAACTTGAAAGATTGGCAACAATGGATATGCTGACATCTATAAATAATAGATACAAGATGGACTTGGCACTTGATGAACAAATAGAAATATCCAAGAGATACAAGAGGCCACTGAGTATAATTTATTTTGATATCGACCGCTTTAAGCAAGTAAATGATACCTATGGTCATAAAGTGGGAGATTTAGTGTTGATAAAATTAAGCAGTTTGGTTGCAAAATCATTGAGAAAAAGTGATATATTCGGTAGGTGGGGAGGAGAAGAATTTCTTATTATACTTCCGGAAACAACGCAAAATGAAGCCATACAGTTGGCGGAAAAATTAAGAATAAAAATAGAAACATTTAAATTTAAAGTAATACCAAAACTAACTTGTAGTTTTGGTATTGTAGCTTATATAGAAAATGATAGTACAGAAAGTATGATGCTAAAAGCAGATAAAAAGTTATATAAAGCCAAGCGGAACGGAAGAAATAGAATTGAATTTTAGATAGAACTGGCTATATTTTTTAAAGCATCGAGAGCTGTATTTTCATTTTCATTTGACACTATAAAATCAATCTGAATTGGTTTCTTGTAAACATTATCATAATAATCTAAAAGCAAAATTTGAGATACTTTTGCTAGGTCTCGCTTCTTGTAATATTCTATCGTTTCTTCTTTTATTTTTTTTTGAATATAAGGTGTAATCCTATCCATACAGTAATAAAAAAAATCATCATCAACATTTATGTAATCTTTCATGATTCTTTGCACTCTTTGCCCAATAGGCGCGGTAATTTCTACTCTTTTACCTTGGCCCATTCTTTTATACAATAAATCCGGAAGTATTATCTTGCCTATTCTTTTACTTTCCCCCTCTATGAAGATTGGATTATTTATATTTAATCTTAAAAGTTCAAAAAAAAGCCTGTTTTGAAACTCTTTTTCGGAAGGTTGTTTTCCCTTCACGGCTCCAAAGGTTGAGCCCAAATGATTTGCTAAAGCTTCCAAATCTATGGAGTTTGGCAGAGCTTGTATGAGTTCACTTTTACCGCAGCCTGTGTTTCCTCCTAAAACTATAAAATCAGAGTGAGGAAAACTTTCTAAATAGTTAACTACTTTGCTTCTAAATCCTTTGTATCCAAGCTCTAATTTATACACTCTATATCCGATATTGGAAAAAATCGTAGCAAGCGAGCCTGATCTTAGCCCTCCTCTTGCACAATAAATAGCGATTTTGGAACCTATTTTGCATAATTTATTTAATTCAAAAATATGTTTTGATGCATTTATGCAAACATAGCTCGCGCCCTTTACTTTTGCGTCATTTTTTGATTTTTGTTTGTAAATAAATCCTCTTTCTCTGTGTTCATCATCGCTTAGTGCATATAAATTGATAGAATTTGGGATTTTCGAATGAGCATATTCGTCAGGACTTCTTGCATCAATAATCAAATCAAAGCTATTATACTGCTCCAAGAAATTATCAGTGCTAATCGTTTGTAACATATCTGCCTATATCTTTTTTTAATCTTTTGTATATTTTTTCAAAATCACTTGAAAACACTCTAGTATCAGCGATAGTAGTTATAAAATTTGTGTCCCCAATCCATCTAGGCATGATGTGATAATGAATATGTTCTGCTATTCCAGCTCCTGCTCCACGCCCTAGGTTCATACCTAAGTTTATACCATCGGCATTAAATTCAACTTTAAGCATTTTTACGCATTTTTTTACTATTTTGCTCATTCGTAACCAAATTTTTTCATCTAAATTTTCTATATTATCTATATGTTGCAGTGGTATCACCATAATGTGACCTGCAGCATAAGGGTATCTATTCATCACGACAAAGCAATTTTCATCTCTGTACAAAACAAAATTTTCATCATCACAGCTTGGATTATTAACAATATCACAAAATACACAGCCACTTTTCTTATCTCTTATCACATATTCTCTTCGCCATGGAGCATACAGATAATTCATTTTGTTTTGAACTCTTTTAAGCTTTGTGATATATCATTTTGACGCATAAAATGCTCTCCAATCAAGAAAGCATCGACTCCAACTTTGTTTAGCTCTATCAAAGTTTTTTTATTATTTAAGCCACTTTCGGCCACGATTATTTTTCCATTAGGAATCAATGGTATAAGTTTTTCACTCAATTTCATATCCATCTCAAATGTTTCAAGATTTCTATGGTTTATGCCTATAATATCAGCTCCTGCAAATATAGCTTTTGTCAAATCCTCTTTATCATGAATCTCAACCAAAGCATCTAATCCTAAATGCCAAGCATACTCTAAAAGCTTTTTTAAATCTTTTTTTGAAAGAGCTTTTGCTATAAGCAGAATAAAATCTGCTCCGTAAACAACAGCTTCAAGTATCTGGTATTCGTCTATTATGAAATCTTTTCTAAGGAGAGGAGTGGAAACATATCTTCTGAGCATCGTTAGATATTCTATATTTCCTTGAAAAAAGTGCGGTTCAGTTAAAACTGAAATCGCATTTGCACCACCTTTTTCATACTCTTTTGCAATCATTAGAGGATCAAAGTCTTCCCTAATAACTCCCTTGCTAGGGCTTGCTTTTTTTACTTCAGCTATAATCTTATAAGGATCTTCTTTAGTAGTAGTGAGATAAGGCTTTACATCTCTTGGTGGGTAGGGATTGTAGGCTAAACTTCTACCTAGCCAATCAAGTGAAAATTCTTTTTTTCTTTTTTTAAGATCTTCTTTTGTTTTTTTAATTATATCATCTAAAATCATTTTTTCTCTTTTATACATTTTAATATCATCTTATAATGCATTGATACTTCTGGTTCATCATTATCTTTTATAAATTTTTTCATGATTGCTAAGGCTCGTTTGCATTTATCAAGCTTATAATATCCCCAAGCGAGAGAATCAAGATAAAAGATAGACTCAGGTTCATTTTTAAGTGCTAGCTTAACAAGTTTTATACCTTTTTTAATATTCAAATTATGATCAATCAATAGGTAACCATAATAATTTAGATATAAAGGATTTTGAATATCTTTCAATACTTTTTCAAATTTATCGGATATGGAAATTAAAATTTTGTGGTTTAAGTTGTTTTTATTCGCTTCATATTCGTATATAGTCATTTTGCCGAGATAATCACTATTATTTGTTTGTTTATATAGTTTTTGCGCAATTTTATAAGCACTTTTAAATTTTTTAATGGAAGTATATATATTCATAAGCATTTTTTGGTCATAACCGCTTTTTTCTAAAAATTCAATAGCTCCACTAGTATCCCTTTTATACATCATAAGTTCTATTGTCTTTTTTGCATAAATATCTATTTTATACTTAAAATATAATTTTTTATATATCGATATCAAACCATTTATATTTTTTTCTTCACCATAAAACTTTATAAGTGCAAAATATACATTTTTATCAGCATTGTGAAGTCTAATATATGTTTAAAGATACGATAAGGCCTCTTCTTTTCTATCTAAATATTTATATAGAAGGTTAGCCATATTAATTAGATATGAAGAAGAGTTGTCGAGTTTAAAAGCACTCTGGTAGTATTTTAAAGCTAAATTATAAGATTTTTCCAACATGTATATGTCACCGAGTACGGAGAGTGTCTGTGAAGTTCTACTATTTTTTAAAAGCTCTAAGGAAATTTTTTCGGCATTTTTATATTTTTTTTTCTGTATATATAGACCAACTAGAAGCTTCTTAAACTCTAAATTATCAGGATATTTATTAATTGCATTTTTAAGCAAAACAGATATCTTCTTATAATCTTTAGCAGCAAAATACATTTTTATTTCTTGCGTTAGATAAATGCTTTTCTGACTCTTCTTGTATAATGTTTCAAATACCTTTCCTGCCTTTTTATATTTATTATTTCTTCGATATTCAAGTGCATGTAAAATTAGTATATCTTCCTTGTCAAAAGATTTTTTACCAATTTGAACTACCGCAGGAATCTGCTTATAAGAGCAACCTGTAAATAACAATATTATTAAAATGACTAGAGTTGCATTATACCTGGACATTCATCCTCCACTTCTTTCAAATTTGTTTTAAAATGCTCCCAAAAAGGAAATGTTTTGCATTGAGTCGGTCGCACCTCGTAGATATCACATCTTCTTTTCTTTTCATCAAAAAATATACATTTATAGCCATCATTATACTCAATCTCTTTTAATGAAAACCTGTATTTTACCTTTTTTAAATATTTTTTATAAAAATTATCCAGAGAAATACCTAGAAAATTTGAAATATTTAATATTTCGCCAGGATCAACCCATATATATCCACTCTCTCCTATGCAACAATTGCCGGCACAATTTTTACAAGCATCAGTTTCAAAACAATAATTATAACCTTTATTATAAATTTTCACTGTTTGTATCTGCCTTTTTGTATATATCTTCCGTTTCTTTGGTGTAGTGATTACCTTCATAAAGAATCAACGGAGGCAAAAATCTACATAAACTTTTAGACTCTCTTTTTGCGCAAATCATGACCAAAGAAGCATCTTTTTCTCTGTTTACATATACAAATTGTACCTCATTAACATTAAATTTTGCCTCAAAAAGTGATTTAAATAATAAATCTGTCTGTTTAGCATCATAGCAAAAAATAAAACTACCTTTTTGATTAAGTATTTTGTATGCCTTTTTTGCAAATTTGTCAAATACTAGAGCATCACTGTGCCGGCTTAGATATAAAGAGTAATTTTTACTTTTTAGAGAACCTTTATGGTAAAAAGGTGGGTTTGAAATGATAAAATCAAACTTATCACTGAAATTATAATTTAAAAAATCTTCGCAAATTACATCGGATTTCATATTGTTTATTTCTGCATTTTGCTTAGAGAGTGTGGCATACTTTTCTTGTATTTCAATTTGTGTTAAATCTATATTTGAAAAGTCTCTTTTTATAAGTAATCCTAATACTCCACATCCAGAACCTACATCAAGAATTGAGCCTTTTATATTTTGTTTAGATATGAAATTATATAAAAACAGAGTATCACTATTGTATCTATAGTTATTTGTATATTGTTTTATTGTCACTATCTTATTATCTTTTGTTATTTATTTTTTTAATTTATCATTTAATATATTTATTTTTGCTTTAAGTGCTATGATTTCGATATTGTTTTTTTCTAAAAGCTTTATATTCTCTCTTTGTAAATCATTGATTTTTGCCCGAAGTTCACTGATATTTTTGTAGTGTTGCAGTTCAGTTTCATTTATTTGTTTAATATTTTGCTCTAAAAGTCTATTTCTTTGTTGCTCAAATTGTTTCTTTAAATTTTGAATAATTTTTTCCAAATCTTCTTTGTCATTTGAAAGTTGCATATTATCATTTTGAATAATATTCATATTGAATTTTAACTTTTTTATTGTTTTTTTAAAAATATTGACATTGACAGATTCTTTTTTTATATATTTACTTTGTTCAATTTTTGGCAAATCTTCAAATTTGAGATTTGCTTTTAAAGCATAGTTCTTTTGAAACTCTCTTAAATGGGTGTCATTTAAACTATCTTTTTTTAGATAGAAAATGACACCTGTAATAATTACGAAACTTAATATAATATTTAATAAAACAGAAAAGGAGCCAATTCTCATTATTCTAGGTTTTATTTTTCTGCAAGCATATGAGTTACGGCATGATATGCATGATTCAATGCTATGGCAATACTTCCACCACTATCGACTGCCAAATCACCGACTATGTATAATCCTTTGGTTTTAGTTTCAAAATTTTCGTCTATTATCGGTTGCTTGTTTTCATTTAGTTCAACACCGCATTTTCTTAAAAATTCTACAGGCGTTGTACCACCTATTGCGTATATTGCTCTATCATATACTACGCTGTATCCATCATCATAATTTACTTTTACAAGACCTTCTTCATTTTCTAAAGACAAGATATTGCATCCAAGTCTTGGTCTTAATTTTTCATATCCGATTGCATCTTTTAAATCTTGCCTATTTATATCATTGATTCTTGGAAATTCTGTTCTTCTATAGTTTAGAGTAACATTATTATTATTTGACAGATATACAGCATATTCAACTGCGGAATCTCCACCACCAACAACAACAATTTTTTCAGCTTGTGTGCATTTTTCTAGATTGTAATTTACTCTTTGCCTGATTGAAAGAGGTATCTTATAACTAGGTTTATTTGGTTTACCCATTCTACCAATGGCGATAATCACATTTTTGGTTGTATAGCCAGCATTTGCCGTAGTAACAAAAAATAACCCATCTCTTTTTTCAATTTTTTCAACTTCAGTATTAAAAGCTATATCAATTTCTTCGTTATCAATTAATTCATCAAAATAATCAAGTGTGCTTTCCTTCGTACCATCAAGAAATTGCACATTACCTTTTATCTCAACTTCTTGCCCTTGATAATCTTTATCGACTCTTTTATTGTCTTTGTAAAATTTTCTAATTGTTTGTGAATGGTTTTCTCCTTTTTCTATAACCAAAATTTTACTTAAGCCTAAAACTTTAGATTCTATAGCAGCACCAACACCACCAGGTCCTCCTCCTATAACAATAACATCATAAACTTGTTGCATTTTAACTCCTTTAATTGTATAATTGAGAATATTTTACCTGAAAAATATTTAAATTAGTGTAAAAACTTTAAAATAGTATTTAATTTGTAAAACAAAGTATGATTTAAGGATGGAAATGGAAAATTTTCTAGCGAAAGCAAAATTTTCGAGTAGAATTATTGCCAATTTAGAGCCACAAACAAAAATAGATATTATGATGCAAATGGCCGACCATATAGAAAAAAATAGGGATATTATTATCAAAGAAAATTCTAAAGATATTGAATTGGGCAGAAAAAATAACCTTAGCTATGCTCTTTTGGATCGACTTCTGCTAGATGAAAAAAGAATACTAAGCATGACAAACAGTATAAGAGAAATAGCAAATCTCAGGGAGCCAATAGGTAAAATTTTAGATGGATGGGTAGTGCCTAGCGGTTTAAAAATTGAGAAAGTAAGTATTCCTATTGGAGTTATTGGTATTATATATGAGAGCCGTCCAAATGTTACCAGTGATACAGCAGCACTCTGTTTTAAAAGTGGAAATGTATGTGTTCTAAAGGGCGGAAAAGAAGCACAATATAGCAATAAAATAATAGCAACACTACTTCAAGAAATATTAAGTAGAAATTCTCTGCCAAGTGAAATAATATCTCTTTTACCCGACAACAGCAGAGAGGGCGTAGCAAAACTGATAAAGATGGATAGATATGTCGATTTAATCATACCAAGAGGTGGTGAAGATCTTATAAAATATATCTCCCAAAATTCAACAGTTCCCGTGGTTAAGCATGATAAAGGTCTTTGTCATATTTTCATAGATGAGAGTGCCGACATCAAAAGTGCCATAAACATTTCTATCAATGCAAAGTGCCAAAGAACAGGTGTTTGTAATACCATGGAAACATTGCTTATACATAGAAATATAGCCAAAACTATTTTGCCAAAACTAAAAGAAGAATATGATAAGCACAAAACAAAACTATTAGGCTGTGAAAAAACCAGAGAGATTATAAATATTGAAATTGCAAGTGAAGAGGATTTTTATACAGAATACCTAGATAATATACTCTCTATAAAAATCATAGATAGTTTAGATGAAGCAATTGAGCATATAAATATACATGGCTCGGGACATTCTGATTCGATACTGAGTGAAAACTACTCAAATACTCAAAAATTTTTAGATGAAGTAGATTCAGCTTGTGTGTATGTAAATGCCAGCACAAGATTTACAGACGGAGCAGAGTTTGGCTTTGGTGCAGAAGTGGGAATTAGTACAAATAGACTTCACTCTAGAGGTCCTATGGGCATAAATGATTTAACAACTTATAAATTTAAAATTTACGGCAACGGAAATATACGAGAGTGAATGTATTAGACATAAAAAACCTCTCATTTTCTTATGATGACAAGAGTAAAATATATGATAATTTTTCTCTACATGTAGAGCTTGGAGAAGTTGTCTGCATAGTGGGTCCTAGTGGTTCTGGAAAAAGTACATTATTTGAATTAATCAGCAAGAATCTAAAACCAAATAAAGGAAATATAAAAGTAGGCAAAATTTCTCAAATATTTCAAGACCCATACACCTCTTTTCATCCAACTTACAGCATAATAGATCAGATAAAAGATGTTGTGCCACTAAATGGATACGAAGTATTATGTGAAGAGTTAAACCTAGATATTCAATTACTAAAACAAAAACCTCACTTGCTAAGCGGTGGACAACTACAGAGATGCTCAATCCTGCGTTCAATTCTGATGAAACCAGACATTATACTTGCAGACGAACCCACTAGTGCGCTAGATAATATAACTCAATTGGAAGTGATGAAGTTATTATTAAAATTTTTAGATAGAACTGCAATTTTACTTATCACACATGATGAGTCTTTGGCATCTTGGTGTGCCAATAAGACCATATCTTTATATAAGAAATAATTAATTTTAAGCTGATATAATCTACTGTAACAATATAAAATACAGGAGAAAAATATGAAAATATCTAAAATTTTGTTGATATTTATAGTTGTGGTTTTTGGATACAACTTGCAAGCTAGCAGTACAAGAGTTACGCTAAAAGCAGCAAAATCCACTTCATCGTACTATCAAATGGCTGTACAAATTGGTGAAAATATCAATAAAAAAACAAATGGTAAAATAAGCGTAACCATAGAAGAATCACAAGGCTCTGTGCAAAATGTAAAAGAGGTAAAAAAGAGAAAAGGAAATTATATTTTCACTACTCCTCCTGTTTTAATAAAACTTGCTCTTGCTAAAAAAGCGATGTTTAAAAAAGATAATCCGGATGTTTATAAAAAAATCCGATCTCTTTTTCCTATTCCGTTTTTAACTATGCATATAGTTGTTCGAGCAGATTCCGATATAAATTCTTATGCCGATTTGGCAGGGAAAACTTTACTCATAGGAAAAGGAAGTTTTGGTGCAAAAGAAGCTGCTAAATATATGAAACTTTTTGGTTTAAAGGGCAAAGTAAAACTGATCAATGCTGAACTCTCAGGTGCAGTAGCGGCTCTAAAAAATGGCCAAATAGATGGTTTTGCCACAGCCGGTTCATATCCGGCACCAAATGTAATAGAAGCGGCAGCTAGCACAAAAATAAAGCTCCTAAGTATGAGCGATGAAGAAGTTAAAAAAACAAAAAGAAACAAGTTGATTATACCAGCAGGCACTTATCCGGGAATCAATAAAAATATAGTTACTACAACCCTTCCTGTCGGCGTATATACTACAACCAACATGAGTAATCAAACTGCATACGAAATAACAAAAGCATTTTGGGAATCAAAGAAAAATCTGGAAAAACAAAGTGTATGGTGGAAAGCAGTTACCATAAAAAACTTAAATATGTTTAATGTAAAACTTCATAAAGGTGCTTTAAAATACTACAATGAAATAAAAGCAAATATTCCAGCCAAGATAAAATAAAATCCTCAATGACTAATATAAAAAACAAGCTACAATCAAAAACCAGTTTGATTGTAGCTTGTTTGGCTTTTGTAACTGTGGGATTCCATATATATTTGATATTTACAGGGTTAGTACCAAATTTGGTAAGTAGGCCTATTCATTTAGCATTGGCTTTACCTTGGATTTTTCTATTTTCTAAAAATAAAAATATTTCAAAACTTTCGAAATATTTTGGTTACATACTATTGGTTTTGGCTCTATTTTCCTCTTATTATATCGTATCTAACCACTTTGATTTGGAAGATCAATACGGTTCTTTGGAGGGATATTTGCAATATTTTATAGCAGTTACCCTCTTACTTACTGTTTTGGAAATGGCACGAAGAGCCATAAAATTAGCTTTGCCCTTAACAGCTTTGATAGCATTGGCTTATGGTTTGTTCGGGCATTATATACCTGTAACTTTTGGGCATCAAGAGATTCCATTGGATAGTTTTTTAGGAACACTTGTTATAGCAGAAGGTGGCATCTATGGGAGCTTAACGGGTATTTCCGTTTCTGTTATAGCTGTATTTGTTATATTAGGTGCTTTTGTAGGCACGGGAGAAGGTGGCAATGCATTTATGGCAATATCTACAAAAATTGCTGGCAAGCTAAGAGGTGGAGCTGCAAAAGTTTCAATTTTAGCTTCTGCATTTTTTGGCTCGATCTCAGGTTCTGCTTCTGCAAATGTTGCCTCAACCGGTGCCTTTACTATACCCACTATGAAACGATTGGGATATCCTGCTAGCTTAGCCGCAGCCGTAGAAGCAGTAGCAAGTACGGGTGGACAGATTATGCCTACTCTCATGGGTGCAGGTGCATTTATAATGGCTGAGCTTTTAGGTGTTAAATACTCCGTTATCATGGGTGCGGCAATATTCCCAGCTATTTTGTTTTTCTTTACTGTTTGGATTGGTGTAGATATTTTTGCTAAGAAATATAATCTTGAGGCGATGAGTGATGACGAAATACCAAGACTAAAAATTGTAATAAAATTAGCACCATTTTTTCTCATACCTTTTACTGCACTTTTGGTTGCACTTTTAATCATGGGAAAAACTCCTCAATATTCTGCCGCAATTGCCATTTTTACCAGTATGTTTTTATTGGCAATAGATAGAAATTGGAAATTTTCTATTAAAAAATGGTCTGTTAAATTTGTGGAATCTTGCATCGAAGCATCAAGGCAAATTTCTATTATAGCATCAGTTATTATTTGCGCAAGCATCATTATTGGAGTCTTAAATATCACGGGGGTCGGTGTAAAAATTACATCAGAAATACTCTTTCTATCAGGCGGACAACTTTGGCTTGCATTGATATTGACAGCACTTGCTTGTCTTGTACTTGGTATGGAAGTACCAACTACGGCAGCATATATCATTTGTGTATCAGTTGCCGGTCCTATACTTGAAAATTTTGGTCTTTCTCCTTTGCAAACTCACCTTTTTATATTTTGGTTTGCACTTCTGTCCACTATCACGCCGCCAGTTTGTGGCACAGTATTTATAGCTTCGGGAATTGCTCAAACAAATTGGCTGCATGTTGCTTCAAAAGCCATGCGCTTGGGTATAGGATTATATATAATTCCCATTGCATTTATAATGAATAGGTATCTTATTTTGCCAAATCAAAATTTCTTTTTTTCATTGGCTTCATTTATCAAAATTTCTCTAGGTTTGATATTCTTATCTTATGGTTTGGTAAATAATTCGAAATCTTTATTGCTAAGAGCCCTTATTGTTTTATTTGGACTCTTAATAATATTGTTTCCATTTTATAGTGTTTAAAGTTTTATTTTTTGTATCTATCTGTGATTTTGGTATTTTTTTCAAACCATAAATAAGTTTTTATATTTGGTGGGGCAATTTTTTTATCTTTAAAATAATCATATTGATTTTTGTTAAATCTGTACCATGTTTTATCTTTTGAATTAAAAAATATAGTCTCTCCCTTTTTGTCAATCGCAGATACAAGAGTTTTTATCATATAGTCTTTATTATTGTGATAATAAGTAAAATTATCTATATTTGATATATTTTTCTTGATTTTTACGGGCAAAGTATTATTTTTAACTTTATAATTATCTATGTAATTTACAATAGGAGACATTTTTGAAATAACATTTCTCATTAGTATTTTTTGCACCGCTAGTTCCATTAGTGATATAAATAAAATAGGAAGGATAATAGTCATAATCCATTGAAAAAGATAAAAAATTAAACCTTTTTTTAAAAAATCTGTGTAATAACGAAGCAAGCCAAGTCCAAGGTTGATACAAATTGCAAACAATGGCAACAAAATGATATAAGTCCAAGATTGTGAAAAAGGAAATATTTTTATATAAGTATTGAACACTAAAACAGCAGACAATATTAGGCATACGATAAAAATAGATTTTGCAATTAATATGCTCTTAGGTAATATTTTTTCCATAAATATACTCCGCTGATTAGTTGTTTTTATTGTTTTTCATACGATCTCTAGCAGTTTTTAATGACTGGGCTATTAAAAATGCGAGTTCTAGTGCCTGATTTGCATTTAGCCTAGGATCACAATGAGTATTGTATCTTGAGCATAAATTCTCTTCCGTAACTTCCTTGGTTCCACCTATACATTCAGTTACATCTTGTCCTGTCATTTCTAGATGTACACCTCCTGGAAATGTTCCTTCTTGCTCATGAGCTCTGAAAAAACCTTTTACCTCTCTTAGAATTTCATCAAAAGCTCTGGTTTTGTAATCATTAGATGCTTTTACTGTATTTCCATGCATTGGATCTATGCTCCAAATTACATTTTTTCCAGCATTTTTTACTGCTCTTAAAAGCTTTGGAAACTCTTTTTCTATTTTATCCGCACCCATTCTAACGATTATGTTTATTTTTCCGACTTCATTTTGGGGGTTTAATTTTTCTATTAATTCAAGCAAATCATCTTCACTCATAGTAGGACCTGCTTTTATTCCCACAGGGTTGATAACTCCTCTTAAAAACTCTACATGTGCCTCATCAACACCTCTTGTCCTATCGCCAATCCAAAGCATATGAGCGGAACAATCAAGGATATTCCCATCTATACTATCTTCTCTCGTAAGTGCTTCTTCATAATTCAGCAAAAGAGCTTCGTGTGAAGTGTATAATACAGTTTAATTTATCATAGGAGTATTTTGTGAAGTGATACCGCAAGCCTCCATAAATTCTAGTGTTTCAGTGATTTTATTTGCAAGTTCTTGATACTTTTCTCCAAGAGAATTGTCTTTTATAAATCCCAAGTTCCACTTGTGCACCTTATGAAGATCTGCGAGACCACCCCTAGCAAATGCTCGAAGAAGATTCATCGTAGCAGAAGACTGATTATAGGCTTTTATCAGTCTTTTAGGATCAGGGGTTCTTGATTTTTCATCAAATTTATTTTCATTTACGATATCATCTCTATAACTTGGAAGTTTTACGCCGTTTTTCTCTTCGAAATCACTAGACCTAGGTTTTGCGAATTGCCCGGCAAGCCTACCGATTTTTACGACAGGACATCCTCCTGCAAATGTTAAAACGACTGCCATTTGCATCATAACTTTAAACATATCTCTTATATTGTCAGCATTAAACTCTTCAAAACTTTCAGCACAATCCCCACCTTGAAGCAAAAATGCTTTTCCTTCACATACTTTTGCAAGTTCTGTCTTGAGTTTTCTTACCTCCCCTGCGAATACAAGTGGTGGAAATTTACTAATTTCATTTTCTATATTTTTTAATTCAACTAAATCAGGATAGCTTGGTTGTTGTTTTATTTTACAATTTCTCCATGAAGATTTATTCCAATTAGATATTTGTTTCATTGTAGTATATACCTTGTTTATAAAATTTTGTGATTATACAATTTTTTTTCTTTAATTTTAAGAAAATAGTTGTAAAATGCCTAGATTTTGATAGATATATGGAGTATTTTGCAAATGTATTTTTATCTGTTTTGATTATAGCTACCAAACAAATCTCAATATTGAAAAGTATATTAAGAGACACACAGAAGTTAAAAATTCTTTTTTTAACTTCTTTATTAGTATCAACAAATTTGCTGATTTTTATATGGGCTATACCAAATAATAAAATCACAGAAGCAAGTCTGGGTTACTTTATAAATCCCATAGTGAATGTTATTCTAGGAGTAGTATTTTTTTCGGAAAAACCGACAAAACTTCAAAAAATAGCTATACTTTTCGCTATTTTTGCCATCATTAATGAACTCATCTCGTTTGGCTCGATTCCTCTTGTATCTATATCTTTAGCTTTGTCATTTGATTTTTATGGCATGCTTAGAAAAAAAATATCTCTTCCTTCAGTTTCCGGCTTATATATAGAAACACTTATAATTTCTCCCTTTGCACTAATTTATTTTGCTTATTTAGTTAGCACATCGCAAAATGCTTTCATTTTACCGCTAAACTATATATCGTGGGTATTAATGGGTGCCGGATTGATAACTGTTATACCCTTACTGTGGTTTAATGCAACTGTCACAAGAATTTCACTATGGCTTGGGCTTGTCATTTTTTCGCTTGATTCCAAATATTCTAAAAGGATATAAGAGCAATATCGTAACACTAAATATAATAAATAGCTCAATGAATACTTTTTTCATCATTTTTAATTGACTATCAAATAAAATACGAGTATAATCGTCAAATACGAGTTGTAATATAGTTTGGGCATCTTAATAAGTTACTCAAATTATTTACAATTAAGTATAAATTTTTCCAAAAGGATTAACATGAGTAAATTTAGTTCAAGAATTACCAAACTTTCTGTTGCTGTACTTACAATAGCAGGACTTACTGCATCAGTTGCTTCGGCAGATACATTAAGTGATACGATGAGTCAGGGTTATGTCAAGTGTGGTGTAAATACTGGTCTTCCTGGTTTTTCAGTGGCAGATCAGACAGGAAAATGGAGTGGAATTGATGTGGATGTATGTAGAGCTGTAGCAGCTGCCGTTTTAGGAGATGCTTCAAAAGTTAAATATACACCATTAACTGCAAAAGAGAGATTTACAGCGCTTCAAAGCGGTGAGATCGATATTCTCTCAAGAAATACTACATGGACTGAAACTAGAGATGCATCACTTGGTCTTAACTTTGCTGGTGTTAACTTTTATGACGGTCAAGCTTTTATGGTTCACAAATCACTAGGTGTTAAAAATGCCAATGAACTAAACGGTGCTGCGGTTTGTGTCCAATCAGGAACAACAACTGAGCTTAATCTTGCTAGTTATTTTGCATCACATGGTATGAAATATAAATCAGTCTCTTATGATACAACTGATCAAGTAAGAAATGGTTATGAAAGCGGAAGATGTGGTGTTATGACTTCTGATTCTTCTCAACTACACGCTTTGCAAAGTACATTAAAAAACCCAGCTGGCTCAGTTATACTTCCACAAATCATCTCTAAAGAGCCTTTGGGACCTGTTGTTAGACAAGGTGATGATGTATGGTTTAATATAGTTAAATGGTCTTACAATGCAATGGTTGCAGCGGAAGAGAGAGGCATTACTAGTAAAAATGTAGATAAACTAAAAGCTACTACCAAAGATCCTGCTATAAAAAGAATATTAGGACTCGAGGGAAGACTTGGAGAGAATCTACACTTGAAAAAAGACTGGGCATACAATATAATCAAACAAGTAGGAAACTATGGCGAGTCTTATTATAGAAATGTTGGTATGGGATCACCTCTTAAAATCAAAAGAGGCTTAAATGCACAATGGAAAGATGGCGGTTTACAATACTCTCCTCCATTTAAATAAATCTATTTAAAATTCTAGGGCAGGAAATTCCTGCCCACCATACAAAAAAAGGGGAAAGGGGTATAATGTTAGCATTTTTACGAGATAGAAAAGTTAGAGGTTATATATTTCAACTAATAACAATTACATTTGTTGTTGCTTTTTTGTGGTATATTGGGGTAAATACATCGCACAATATAGAACAAAGAGGCATAAGGACGGGTTTTGACTTTCTTAATTCAACCGCGGGTTTTGGTATAGATGATTCTCCTATATCATATACTTCTTCAGATACTTATGCGAGAGTTTTTTTAATTGGTATATTAAATACTCTTATAGTGTCTTTTGTTGCGATTATTTTAGCAACGATATTAGGATTGATTGTTGGGGTGTTAAGCTTATCAAAAAACTGGCTTATCAAAAAACTTATGAATTCATATGTTGAAATTTTTATAAACATACCTGTACTGTTACAAATACTTTTTTGGTACAATGTGGTCTTAAGATCACTTCCAAGTCCAAGAGGCAGTCTTGATTTTTTTGGAAAAATATTTATTAATAACCGTGGTGTTTATATACCAAAGCCGGCACTTAATTCTACTACTATTTCAATAATCGTATCAGTTTTTGCTGTCTTTATATTTATATATTTTTTAAATAATTGGGCAAACAAAAGGAAAGAGAGAACAGGCGAAGATTTTGCTGTTCTTCCAATAGGAATCGGACTGCTAGTTGTAGCTCCAATCTTAGGTTACTTTATAGGTGGTGCAAATTTTGATTTCTCATATCCACATTTGCAAGGCTTTGGCTTTGTAGGTGGAAAACAGTATTATCCAGAATTTATATCACTCACAATGGCGCTTACAGTATTTACGGCAACATTTATCGCTGAAGCTGTAAGAAGTGGTATTGAGGCAGTGAGTAAAGGTCAAAAAGAGGCAGCCGCTTCTATTGGACTATCTCACTATCAGGCACTCAAGCTTGTAATTCTACCTCAAGCATTAAGAATATCAATTCCTCCGATTATCAATCAATATTTAAATCTTCTGAAAAACTCATCTTTGGCAACAGCTATAGGTTATCCAGAGATAGTTACAGTTTTCGCAGGAACAACGCTTAATCAAGTTGGGCAAGCTATTGAGATTATATCCATGACAATGCTAGTATATCTAGTTATAAGTTTGAGTGTATCAGCTTTTCTAAATTGGATAAACTTTAAAATGAAAATTAAGGAAAGATAGGATGGAAGTTTATAAAAAAATTGAAGCAAAAAAAGCACCTTCAAGTTCAGTAGGTGCAATTATCTGGATGAGAAAAAACCTTTTTTCTTCGCCTTTAAATACAGCTATGACTCTTTTGGCTATTGCTTTTTTGTTTTGGGTTATCCCTCCCTTTATAAAATGGGCAATAACAGATGCAAATTTTAAAGGAACCACCAAAGCAGACTGTACAGGAGATGGCGCATGTTGGGTTTTTATCAAAGTTAAATTACAAATGTTTATGTATGGTTTTTATCCTGAAGTTGAAAGATGGAGAGTAAATCTCACTTATGGATTATTTCTTGTTGTCATTGTTGCATTTAAATATCTTAAGCATTCTATGACAAAAATAGCAATTGCTACAGTATATTTTATAATAGCATTTTTTCTAATACATGGCGGCTATTTTGGGTTAGCAGAAGTTGATACAAACAAATGGGGTGGATTGATGCTTACTATAGTTATCTCTGCTGTTGGTATTATTTTCTCGTTTCCACTTGGAATTTTATTTGCATTTGGGAGAGATTCTAAACTTCCTATCATCAAAAGTATATCTGTTACATACATAGAATTTATTAGGGCTGTCCCCTTAATTACTATTTTATTTCTGTCAGCCGTTATTTTACCTCTATTCTTTCCTGAAGGCATATCTTTTAATAAGTTGCTTCGAGCAATGATAGGTTTAGTCTTATTTGAAGCAGCTTATGTTTCAGAAACAATTCGTGGTGGACTACAAGCTATTCCTAGTGGACAACATGAAGCAGCAGATGCCATAGGGCTCTCCTATTGGCAAAAAATGTTATTAATAATTCTTCCTCAAGCTTTAAAAGTTGCAATTCCAAATCTAGTAGGTGTATTTATATCGCTATTCCAAAACACAACTTTGGTACTAATTATAGGATTGTTTGACTTACTGGCTATGGTACAACTTACAACTAGTGATGCTCACTGGCTTGGCTTTGAAACCGAAGGATATGTGTTTGTAACGCTGGTATTTTGGGTATTTTGTTATTTGATGTCAAAATACAGCAAGTCATTAGAAAATAGATTTAATACAGATTTAAAATAGGGGAAAAAATGGAAAATAAAAATGATGTAATAGAAATAAGAAATTTAAATAAATGGTATGGAGACTTTCAAGTTCTAAAAGATATAAATCTAAATGTAAAAAAAGGTGAAATCATTGTTGTGGCTGTACCTTCAGGAAGTGGAAAATCAACATTAGTCAGATGTATTAACTATTTAGAACAATTTCAAGAAGGTCAGATAATTGTCAATGATGTAGAACTAAGTGATGATGTTAAAAAAATAAAAGCAATTAGAGAAGATGTGGCAATGGTGTTCCAAAGCTTCAATCTTTTTCCTCACTTAACAATACTTGATAATTTAACTCTGGCTCCTATCTGGGTTAAAAAAACACCTAAAAAAGAAGCAATACAAACTGCTATGGAGTTTTTAGAGAGAGTTGGAATTGCCGATCAAGCTAAAAAATATCCAAATCAACTTAGTGGTGGACAGCAACAAAGAGTCGCGATCGCTAGAAGCCTTTGTAAAAATCCTTCTATCATGCTTTTTGATGAGCCGACAAGTGCTTTGGATCCGGAGATGATTTCAGAGGTTCTTGATGTTATGATTGAGCTTGCCGGGGAACACAGAACAATGGTTTGTGTAACGCATGAAATGGGTTTTGCTAAAAAAGTGGCAGACAGGGTTATATTTATGGAAGCAGGTCAAATTATAGAAGAAAATACTCCTGAAGAATTTTTTGAAAATCCTAAATCAGATAGATTGAAACTATTTTTATCTCAAATACTTTCACATTAAATTATAGGGCACCTGCCCTATAATTTACAATATCTTGCTATAATTATAAAAAATTAAAGGATTTCTGTATGGATCAATTTTTTCCGGCTATTTTTATCTCAATTGTAGTCGCGTTTATATTAATAAAAAATATAAAAAAAATTACTGAGAAAATGGACATAGATGCATTAAATCCACACACTTCTTATGCATCATTTTCTTCTCATATTCAGGAATACATAAGAGATATGAAAAAAGATTTGAATAAAAAAGAAAATAATAATGAAGCAGTTTTTGTTTTAAAAGAAGACAAAGATTTAGAGAAATCACAAGAAAAATTGTCAGATTTCATCAGAAAACTTGTGTTTTTTGAAACAACAATGGCACAAAATAAAACAAAAGAGCAGATAGAAAATGATTTGGCTCAAACTCTTTTTGATTTAGATAGCTTTGTTAGAGAAAATATCCAAAATGGAGAATTAATAGCAGATAAAATGAGAGAAGATTTACAATCTAGATTTGAAGAGTTAAGGAGTTAATTTGTATTTCAATTGACATTTTATTTTTATTTATATATAATAAAATCAATATATATAAAAGGATAAAAGATGATAAGCATAGGTATAGGAGAGCTTCAAAAAAATATCTCTATTTTTACAAATTTAACTGGGGTACTACAGATAGTTGACAAGAGAAAAAAGCGAGTTCTAGCTATGGTATATCCTGTTCAAAAACAAAGCATGGTAGATAAATTAGCAGGCAAATACAAAGGCAAGATAAGCTCAACAAACAAAACATTTGAGCAAATACGAGAAGAATCGATGATGAAAGCTATGGAAGATCAATATGATTTACCTGCTTGACACAAATATTATCATAAGATTTTTAGTAGGGGATGATGAAAATTTTTTAGAAAAAAGCACTGCTTATTTTAAAGATATAGAGACAGCCAAATTGCAAGTGGAAATCTTGGAAGGCGTTTTAATGGAATCTTTTTTTGTGTTAACTAAATTTTATAAACTACCCAAAAAAGATGTGATACTAGATTTAAAAACAATCATATCCTTCGATGGAGTTATAAATGTGAACAAGACGATACTATATGAAACATTAACTTTAGTAGAAACCAAAAATATTGACTTTGTAGATGCTTTAATATGTGCAAAAAGCAAACTGCAAGGCTATGGAAAATTAAGTTTTGATAATGATGTCAAAAGTTGCTAATTAAAGAGACCGCTGCATAGTATCAGCCCCCACAATATCAACAGGTTTTATAAGGAGTTAAAAAGCCTCATTTTCTCTTGAGCTTCTTCTATGTTTATTTGTTCAAAGTTTATGCTGTCCCCTGCTCTTAATTGTAATAACTTAAAACAATCTATCGGCAAAACTGAGCCAATTTTTGGATATCCGCCTATAGTTTGGCTCTCTTTTAGCAAAATGATTGGCTGTCCGTCTTTCGGAATTTGAATTGCTCCAAAACTGATACCCTCAGAGATAATTCCATCAATTTGGCACTTGATTTGCTCACCTTCCAATCTGTATCCCATTCTGTTGTTTTGTGTAGATATAGTATATTTTTGTAAAAAAAACTTTTCAATCTCTTTTGTATCAAAAAAATCATCCTGGTAACCCAAAACAACTCTCAAAACGAGATGCTTTTCATATTTTGGTATATAATCTTTTTTCAGTGAAATATTGTAGTCTTCAAACTGATTGTTTTTAAGACTTAACATATCCCCTTCTTTTAGTTTATCTCCGTTTATACCTCCTATTTGCTCTTTAACGGTAGTAGAGTTACTTCTCAGCTCTTTTGGTATATCAAATCCACCTTTTACTGCCAAATATGCTCTCATGCCTTCTTTGCTATAACCAAACTCCAAAATATCGCCTACATGTAGATTATAAGTTTTCCAGTTGTTTATCTTTTTTGAATTTATTGTGCATCCACAATCCGCACCAGTTATGCTGATGATGCAATCACTGTTTGCTCTTAATTTCAGTCCACCAAGTGTAATTTCTATGCAATTTGTACCAGCTTTGTTTTGCAAAAGGTTATTTGCTATTATGTAGGCATATTCATCCATGACTCCTGAATTTGTTATGCCTTTATCACATAACCCAAATCTTCCAAAATCTTCAATTAGAGAAAATATTCCCCCATTTAAAACTGTAAAAGAGTTCAAAGCACACCGCCATTTTTTAAAAATTCACTTTTTTCAATAGGCTTGAATTTTACTCTATCTCCAACAGATAAATATGAAAAGCCATCTAGATTTTTGTCAAACATATCAAGATAAGTTCTTCCTATTATATTCCATCCACCAGGGCTCTCTACTGGATATACAGCACTTTGGTTGTCTGCAATTCCCAAGCTTCCTTTGGGAATTTTAACCCTAGGGCTTTCAAGTCTTGATGTTGCAATTTTCTTATTTACTTCGCCTAAATATGCAAAACCGGGTAAAAATCCTATTGTATATACACTATAAATTGTAGATGAGTGAAGATTTATAACTTCGTTTATGCCTAGCTTTGATAGTTTTGAAATTCTATCCAAATCAAATCCAACTTCTGCGCCATAATAAATTGGAATTTCAACCAATCTTCCTTCTTCTTTTTTTGTATCAATTTTGAGAGATAAATTTTGTTTTAAAAATTCGATGATAGTTTTACTTGCAAAACAATTTAAATCATAATGAATCAAAATAGATGTGTAAGATGGAATTATGTCTATAAACCCAATGTTACCTAAACTCTTTAACAAGTCATAGTTATACTTTACAATTTCGACATTATCTTTTGAAATCAAATCTGCAAAGTATATAATAATACTATCGACTGAAGCTATCTTATATTTTATCAAGATATTTTCTCATAGCTTTTACTATACTTAGTGCATGAGTATTGTCACCGTGCACACAGATGCAATCAACTTTTAACTCTAGTTTTTTTCCAGTATGCGATTTTATAGCGCCTTCTTTAATCAAATAGTCTAATCTCTGTATCACTTCATCACTAGAGCCTAAAACTGCATTTGACATACTTCTTGGCATCAAAGAGCCATCATCCATGTAAGATCTATCCGCAAATACTTCAAACAATAATTTTATACCTAAATCCTCAGCAATTTTAGAGTATTGCTCATTTTTAGATGAACTTAAAATCATCAAATTTAGTTTTTTATCATATTTCGATATCGCTTTTGCTATAGCTTTAAATACTTCACTCTCACTCATCATTGTGTTATAAAGTGCACCATGAGGTTTTACATATCGAATTTTTGCCTTATTTGTTTTGCAAATTGCTTCTAGTGCTCCTATCTGATAAATTATCATTTTTTCTATTTCATCGCTTGAACATTTAAGGTTTCTTCTGCCAAATCCGACCAAATCAGGATATCCGGGATGAGCTCCTATGACGACATCATTTTTCAAAGCTAATTTAACTGTTTTATCCATAGTCACTGGATCACTTGCATGAAATCCACAAGCAATATTCGACATATCCACCAAGGGCATAATATCGACATCCAAACCAATCTTCCAAACTCCGAAACTCTCACCCATATCACAATTTAATTTAATCATAAAAAATCCTTTAACCATGCACCATTTTGGCTGGTAAATAAAGTGTTATCTCAGGGAACGCCGTTAAAACCACAACTATTAAAATCATTATGATAAAAAATGGAAAAGTAGCTTTTAAAATATAATCTATTTTTTCTCCTGAAATACTTTGTATAACAAACAAAGAAAAACCAACAGGAGGAGGTATCTGGGAAAGCTCAACCATAAGCACTAAAAAGATACCAAACCAAAGCGGATCATAACCAGCTAGCGTGATAATTGGCAAAACAATTGGCAAGGTCATAACAACCATAGAAATACCATCTAACATCATGCCTAAAATCATATACATAATCCCGACAACGAATATCAACATGTAAGGTGATAATCCCAAAGATGCTATGTATTCACTAAGAGCTCTTGCGATTCCTAGAAATCCAACAACTTGAGATAAAAATCCTGCACCTGCTATGATAAAACTAATCATGACAGTTGTTTTTATGGAATTTAACATAGCTGTTTTAAAAACTTCAAAATCTAAGCTTTTAAAGTAGAACCCCAAAATAATGGAACCCAAAACCCCTAGAGCTGCTGCTTCGGTTGGAGTAGCAAAGCCAGCATAAATACTTCCTAAAACCAAAATAATCAAAGAAAAAATAGGAGCTAAATCTTTTAAAGAATGCAGTCTCATTTTCCAGGTAACTTCTTCTTCTTGTGCGGGAACTACGCCCTTATCTATGGTTGCCGCAATCATTATATATAAAGCGTAAGAGCTGGCAAGTAAAATTCCGGGCAGAATACCGCCTATGAAAAGTTGACCGATAGACACATTTGATAAAACACCATATATAATCATAATCAAACTAGGAGGTATCAAAAATCCCAGAGTTCCGCTTCCGGCAAGTGAACCTATAGCTAAAGATTTACTATATCCTCTTTTTTTGAGCTCACTTAATGTTATCTTGCCAACTGTAGCAGTTGTCGCTGCTGATGAGCCCGAAACTGCAGCGAACAATGAGCAAGCTGCTACATTTACATGTAGAAGTCTTCCCGGAACTTTGGTGAGCCAAGGTATTAGTCCATTTAATAATTTTGTAGATATGGAAGATTTATATAATAATTCACCCATAAAAATAAACATAGGCAGAGCCGCTAGCGACCAAGAGTTCAATGAATCATACAAGGATGAAGAGAGCAAATCACCAATCTTATCCCAAATATGAATACTAGGTGGAAGGTTTACTTTAAAAATAAGCATACCAAAGATACCAGTAAGCATCAAAGATACTCCAATCCAAACAGATGAGAGTAAAAAAGCAAACATAACAACCAATAAAACAATAGTAAGAGTTAATGGATCAGCTATCACTTTTTATCCTTTTTATCACAAAAACAAAAAGAGAGATAACAAATATAAATGAGCCTACAATCATGGGTATTTGTGTAAGATAGATAGGTGTTTCAGAAACTCCTTCCGAGAGTATATTAAAATTATAAGCATCCAAAGTCATAAGAATTACTCTATAAAATATAAAAGATATAACTGCAAGCGTGATAGTTCCAGCAAAAATATCAAAATAGTTTTGTATTTTTTTAGAAACTCTAGCTGTTAAAATATTGATTCTAATGTGTCCTTTTTGACTAAAAGTATAGCCTAATCCTAAAAATACAGAAGCTAGATAAAAATAACCACTGTATTCATCTGCCAACATTGTGGATTTGTTCAAAAATGATCTTAAAAAAATCTCAGTTAGTATAAGAAGTATCAGGGAAATAATGAATAAAGATGATAAAAAAGCCCCCAATCCTGAGAGCTTTTTTTCAAATTTTATAAGAAAATTTATTAACATTTCTATTTTCTATACTCTTTGAAGATTTTCTTTATATCACTATTTGCATCTTTGAGATAAGCTTTTAACATTTTTGCACCAACATCAGCCAATTGTTTTTTCAATGTTGGAGTAGGATCGCTTACTTTCATACCATGTTTTGCCAATATCGCAAGATCTTCCTTGTCTATATTTCTGCTTATATCCCACTGTGCTTTTTCAGTCTCTTTGGCAGCTTTCAACATAGCTTTTTGCTGAGCTTTATCAAGAGAATTCCAATAATCAAGATTGATTGTAACAGCTTGCAAAGGATAAGCATAGCCAATTTTAGTAAAGTGACTTAAAACTTCCCATAATTTACCGTTTTTTCCACTTTCTGATGATGTAACTACTGCATTTACTAATCCTGTACTAAGAGCCGAATAAACTTCTCCCCAAGGAAGAGCTACCGCACTACCACCAGCCATCTTAACAAAATTTGCCGAGTTTTTATCATAAGTTCTTGCTTTTACACCAGCAAAATCAGCTGTTGAATTTAAAGCTTTTTTGTATAAATTCCACTTGGTGGCCAAGTAACTGCATATAAAAGTTTTTGATTCCATTTTTTAGCAGTTTTTTCATAAGCAGGTTTTGAGATTTGATATAATTTGTAAGCATCATCATACGAAGAAGCTACAAAAGGCAGAGCTGAGATACCAAATACTTTACCGCCACCGGCAGTAAAAGGTATAAACATGTCTGTCATGGGCACAACACCGTCTTTTACAGCTTTAAGAGCATTTCCTTTAACAAGCGAGCTTCCCGGATGTACAGTTATATTTACACTTCCATTTGTATATTTTTTAACAAGTTTTGCATAATTAACAGCACCAATCGTATGGAAATTTGTAGCTCCATACTTTGCGTTCAAATCCATATTTACAGTTCCTGCAAACATAAGTGATGCAGCGCTTACCGCCACTATTACTTTTTTTAACATGTGTTCTCCTTTGAATTTATGTTATTACACTATACTAATTAGAAGTGAGAAAAAAGTGAGGATTGATGCCAAATAAGATAAAAAGATAAAAATTTTCTCTACATGTAACTAAAAGTTACAAAATCTATATCCAACTCCTGAAATATTTTCTATCACTTCAATAGGGAATTTTTTTCTCAAGACTTTAATAAATGTTTTAAGTGCGGTTTGGCTCATGATATCATTTTGCCAAACATTGTCTTGTATGTTTTGGTATGTGGTTATACTACCTCTATTCTTATATAGAAGTTTTAAAAAAAGTTTTTCTCTATTTGTTATTCTTGTTAAAGTTTCACCGTTTTTTATCTCCATTGAGTTTAGATTTATCTTTAGGTTATTATTTATTTCTATAACTTCACTAATATTTTTGTTATAAACTTTATTTAGAGCGATTTGAAGCTTCTCATTGTTAATCGGTTTCAATATAAAATGATTTATATTTAAATTTATAAGCTCTAGTAAATATTCTTCATTACTGTATGCGGTTAATATTATTAATGGCATATTTTTATCTTTTTTTCTAATATTTTTTGCTAAAGTTATACCATCAATTTTAGGCATATCAATATCAGTTATGATTCCATCAATTTTAGAATTTTCATATATTTCAAAAGCTTCTTTGCCGTCACTTGCCTCAATAACTGTCTTAAAATAGAAATTTAGTGTTTTAACCAATCTTTTTCTCACTCCAATATTGTCTTCAACGCACAGAAGAGTTAAATTTTTAAGCCTGTCTATCAGATTCATTTGTTACCTTTATGATAAATTTTGCCCCTAAATTTTCATTTTTCACGATAAGTGTACCCCCCATACTCTTTTCTATTATCATTTTTGACATATAAAGTCCCAATCCAGTCCCATTTGTTTTGTCTTTGGTACTAAAATACGGATTAAAAACTTTATCCATTATCTCATATTTTATACCGCCGGCATTATCTAAAATTTCAATAAAAACAATGTTATTTTTTTCGTATGTTTCGATATGAATTTTTGGCTCTATAACCTTTCTAGAAACAAGAACATCTCTTGCATTTAAAAGTATATTTAGAATTACCTGTGCAAATTCATTTGGATAGCCGAGTATCAATAGATTTTTGCCCAACTCCTTAGATATTTTTACATTTGAATTTTCAATGGTTGCTCCTATTATGCTCAAAGCTTCATCTATAGCTAAATTTATATCAAAAATTTCTTTTGTTTTATCTGGTTTGAAAAAATTTCTAAAATTTTCTATTGTTTTACTCATGAAATCCGTAATTTTATCTCCATCCTTTGCACACTCAAGAATATAGTCGTCATTTAATTTTTTAAACTTATATGCCGTCTCTAATTCCATAAAAATACAACTTATCTCGCTTAAGGGTTGCTTCCACTGATGGGCAATCATACTGATCATCTCCCCCATTTGAGCAAGTCTTGATTGGTAAAATAGAGCCCTGTCTTTTTTTTGAGATTCAACAATGGCATTTGCAATTTTTGTCTTTAAGGCGGCTTCGTTTTCATATACTTTTTGCTTGTGGAAGTTTAAAGCATTTATGATATTTTTAGAAATTACAAAAGAGAGTATGCCTACTAGGAACATAAATGAAAGAGCTATTAATACAATAGTTTGTATCTGCTTATTGATCCTTTTTTGCAATAAGCTTTTCTCTTTCTTTATGGATTTTGAGATATCATCTATGTATAAACCAGAACCTATAACCCATTTCCACGGAGCATATAATTTTACAAATCCAATTTTTTTAGTCGCAGTTTTAGCATTTGGTTTTCTCCAGTAATACTCCAAAAATCCACCATCAGGATTACTAACGGCAATACTTACAAAGGCTCTTGTTATGAATTTTCCAGATTCATCCTTTAGATTTATATCATACTTGCCAACGCTTTTTTTTCTAAAAGGGTGTGATATAAGATAATAGTCAGTATTATGTATCCAGATATAACCATTATCTCCATATCGAATAGTGTCTATGTAATTTGTTATAAATTTTTTAAGATTTTTTCTTTGATATTTTTCAAATTTACTCTATTGTATTCTATGTATTTTACAACCTTGTTTACTTCCGAAACAAGCAGAGACTTTTGCTTTAATATGTATTTCTTTTCAAGTAGCTTGCTTTGATTCTCAAAATATTTATTTTGGGAGCTCACAAGAAAAATGGTTACAAATATTGTTAAAATAATAATAGTAAATATGGGAGTTAAGATGATGAGTTTAGGTATATTTTTTTCACTAAAAAGCATTAATATCCTATGTTTTTTTAGTGAATTATACTATAATTTCAATATGAAATACAGTTTTAAAAATGATTACAGTGAAGGCTGCCATCCCAATATCTTAAAAGCATTAGAAAAGGTCAATTTTGACCAGCAAGAAGGTTACGGAGATGATGAGTATTCCAAAAAAGCAAAAGAGCTAATCCAAAAAGAGATTAAAAATGAAAAATCAGATATCTATTTTGTTTCCGGTGGTACTCAAGCAAATTTGATTATTATATCTTCTGTTTTAAGACCGTATGAATCTGTAATATCAGCTGATAGTGGACATATCAATATACACGAAGCAGGAGCAATTGAAGCAGTCGGTCATAAAATAAATACTGTAAAAAGCAAAAATGGAAAGCTAAGAATTGATGATATCAAACAAGTGTTAGATGTTCATACCGAAGCCCCTCATATTGTTAAACCAAAGATGGTGTATATCTCCAACTCTACAGAACTCGGTACAATTTATAAAAAAGATGAACTAGAAAAGCTATCAAGGTTCTGTAAAGAAAATAAATTATTTCTCTTTATGGATGGCGCTAGACTCGGCTCGGCTCTTTGTTCTTCAAAAAATGATTTAACCCTGCATAATATATCCAAATTGGTTGATATTTTTTATATAGGAGGTACAAAAAACGGAGCACTTCTTGGTGAGGCAATAGTCATAAACAATGATAACTTGAAGGAAGATTTTACTTATAATCTAAAGCAAAAAGGTGCGTTGATGTCAAAAGGAAGAGTTTTGGGATTGCAGTTTATGGTTTTATTTCAAGATAAGCTTTTTTATAAACTGGCAACTCATGCAAATAAGATGGCTGAAAAAATCACTTTGTCTTTCAAAAAACAAAATATCCCTTTTTTAACAAATTCTTTCACAAACCAAATTTTTCCTATTTTACCAAATGATATGATTAAAAAAATAGAAAAATTATATGGTTTTTATGTTTGGCAAAAATAGACAGGGATAATTCAGCCATAAGACTTGTGATATCTTGGAATGCGAAAGAGAGCATAATCGATGAGTTTATAGATTTTATCGAAGAGAATACCTTGTAGTTTAAAATACTACAAGGCCATCGAAAAAAATTACTTTTCCAAGCAACCTTTTCTATAATATCTATCGTCTGCACCTTTGTATAGAGTTACTTTTTTATTTAGTTTTTTGCTTTTTGCTGTGAAAGTCATCGGTAACTTTTCATTATCACCTTTCATAAAATCAATATCCCCTTTTGTAAAAACATCTACCGGAGAGCAAGAATCTTTAACTTCCTGGCAATTAACTTCGTAGTATGAACCGTTTTTTGCTTTTTGTACGAAAACATGTTTTACATTGAGTTTGGCATCAAGCACATTCCCGCTTTTTGATGTTGTTGGATAACAAGCTTGGACCATATCTTTCAAACCAAAAATCTTACCTTTTCCTTGGAATAACCACTCAAGATTTACGATACTTCCTGCAACATCAGTACCGGTTCGGCAATAATTATAAATTGCACCTATATTGTTACTGTGCATATTTTTAGATTCAAAAGATTTATTCCATCCTCTTAAATTGGCATGGGTAACACCCTTGAGCTCTAATCCTGCCTGTTCTTTTTTTGTTCTTGAATCAATTACAACAACAGGTTTTCCGTCTATTTTTTTTCCGGCAAGGGCATCTTTTACTTCCTGCACAGATGCATAATAGCTAAATTTTTTAGCCATTTTTTTTATTTTTTTATTTGTTTTTTCGTAACCTTGATTTACCTTAAGTTCTCCAAATTTTTTATAAAAACCATCAAAACCTCCCGCATGTAAAGCCAATGTGCCAAATAAGGCAACTACAAAAATTAAAAAGCTTTTTTTCAACATATTATTATCCTTTGTTTTTATAACAAGTAAAACAAAAAAATTTTAAAAAAAACTTAAAAAATCACTTTTTTGAATATGTATCCTCATAGAGAGGATATGAGGATACACTTAAGAAATGCTTGTTAAATCAAAGATTTTACCTGTAAAGCGATTTCAAGTTCTTCATTTGTAGGAATTACCAGAACTTTTACTTTACTCTCGTTTGAGCTAATATCTATTGTCTCTTTTGCTCTTTGGTTATTTTTGTCCAAATCAAGTGAAATTCCAAAATTTTCAAGATTTGAACAACTGTTTTTTCTCACTTCTATATCATTTTCGCCAATTCCTCCTGTAAAAATCAAACAATCAACTCTTCCTAAAACTGCCGAGTATGAGCCTATGTATTTCTTAATTCTATAACTGAACATTTCCAAAGCGAGTTTGGCTTTCTTGTTGCCCTCTTTTGCTAATTCTCCGATTTCTCTCATGTCGTTGTTACCGCAGACTCCTTTTAACCCACTTTTTTTATTTAGCATATTATCAAGTTCATCTATACTTAGGCCTTCTGTTCTTGAAAGGTAAAAAATGATAGCCGGGTCTATGTCCCCACATCTTGTTCCCATAATAAGTCCTTCAAGCGGAGTTAAACCCATCGAAGTATCTATACTTTTGCCATTTTTTACAGCGCTCATGCTAGCGCCATTGCCCAGGTGAAGAGTTATGGCATTTAATTTATTTACATCCATATCCAAAAATTTAGCTGCTTCTTTTGTTATGAAATGATGAGAAGTTCCATGAAATCCATATCTTCTTACACCATCTTTTTCATAAGTTTCATAAGGAAGTGCATACATATAGGCATATTTTGGAATACTCGAATGAAACGCAGTATCAAAAACAGCTACTTGAGGCACATTTGGACAGTGCTCAATCGAACTTTTAATTCCATCAAGATTTGCAGGATTGTGTAAAGGCGCCAAAGGTATCAACTTCTCAATCTCTTTTATCACTTCATTGCTTATGATTGTAGGTTTTGAAAATTTTTCACCGCCATGCACAACTCTGTGCCCGATACCGTCCAATTCACACAAGTCTTTGATAATTTTAGATTCTATTAAAAGGGCATTCATAATCTCAAGTCCGGCTTTATGATCTTTTATAGCGATATTTTTTTCTAATATGATATTTTGACCATTTTCATCTTTAAATTGTATTTTTGCATGAGATTTCCTCTCTCCGATTTGCTCTATGATTCCGCTTACCAAAGATTTGTTTGTATTAGCATCAAAAAGTTGAAATTTTATGGACGAACTACCGCTGTTAAGCACTAAAATCTTCATATTTTATTCTCCTTGTGCTTGTATTGCTGTAATGGCAACCGTATTTACGATATCCGCCACCAAACAACCACGACTTAAATCATTTACCGGTTTATTTAAACCTTGCAATACCGGTCCAATAGCTATAGCACCGGAACTTCTCTGAACCGCTTTATAAGTATTGTTACCAGTATTTAAATCTGGAAAAATAAAGACCGTGGCTTTTCCTGCTACTTTACTATTTGGAAGCTTTGTTTTTGCTACTTTTGCATCTATCGCAGCATCATATTGAATAGGTCCTTCAACCAACAAATCAGGCATCTTTTCTTTTACTATGTTTGCGGCAACTCTCACTTTTTCTACATCATCTCCCTTGCCTGAATCTCCGGTTGAGTATGAAAGCATAGCAACCCTAGGTTCAATACCGAATATTTTTGCTGTTTGTGATGAAGTCATCGCTATTTGTGCAAGTTGTTCGGCATTTGGGTCTTGATTTACAGCGCAATCTCCATATACCAGCACTTTTGTATCTAAACACATAAAAAATACACTAGACACAATCGAAACTTCTGGTTTTGTTTTTATGATTTGAAGTGCCGGCCTTATAGTATCTTGGGTAGTATGAACGGCACCCGAAACCATACCGTCGGCATCTCCACAGTGAACCATCATCGTAGCAAAATAGCTATCAAGCTCAAGGGATTGTCTGGCAACTTCAAGTGTTAATCCTTTTTTCTTTCTTAATTCATAAAAAACATTCACATATTTATCCATCAATTGAGATTTTTTTGGATTTATAAAAACAGCTTTTGATATATCTAAACCCAAAGTCCTGCTTCTTTCTGTGATTATCTTTTCATCACCCAATAGTATAATCTGTGCAACATCTCTTCTTAGTAGTATTTCCGTAGCTCTTAATATCCGCTCATCATTACTTTCAGGCAGAACAATTCTTTTTCTATTTGATCTAGCTCTTTCAAAAAGTCCAAATTCAAACATTATAGGTGTTATCGTATCACTTGTAATTTCGGATACTATTTTATTTCCTAGATAATTAGTATCAACATTGGATGAAAAAAGCCCCATAGCTAATGCAATTTTTCTATCACTTTGTGGTGAAATTACAGCTGGCACATCTTTGACTTTCATGGCAGTGGTATATGTATCGTCTTCAACGCTTAAAATAGGCATAGTGCAACTGTCAAAACCACTAAAGAGTTTTTTTATGGATTTATGAGGCAAAATACCTCCTGTTAACAGTATTCCTGAGATAGTTGGATAATTTTTTGAAAATACTGAGCTAAGAGACCCTATGATGATATCCGACCTGTCTCCTGGAACTATTATCAAATCTCCATCTTCAAGATATTCTAAAAAATTCTCTAATTTCATAGCTGCTATCTTGCTTTGCCTGACAACTCTTCTTAAATCTTTTTCTTCACCGAGTATTTGGATGCATCCTAGACTTTTCTTGATTTCAGAAACCGTTGGAGTATCTAATTCAGTTACTTCTTCAAGGAGATAAATTGGAGTTTTTTTTGTATCTATTGAAAGTAAATTGCCTCTTAATTCGTTTATGATTTTCGGATCAATTCTATTCACAAAAGTTGCTATATGAGCACATCCTGCATTTTTAACTGAATCTGTCTCTATGGATATTTCATCAAAAATTTCCATAGCAGTTTTATTTTTTCCTTTCAATACTGTTATATAAGGAGTACCGAGGTTTTGTGCTATTGCCAAGTTGATATCAAAATCAAAACTACTTGAAAAGGAAGAATTATGCAAACCCTCTACCACAACAAAATCATAGTCTTTTTCTAATTTCTTAAATTTTTCCAATAATGACTCAACAAAATAGTTAAATTTGTTTTCTGCTATAAAATTTTCTATTTCGTGCGTAGTAAAACCATAACAATCCTCATATCTCATATCTAATGCGTATTTTTCAAGAACAAAAGCAATATCATGATCTCTCTCAGTTGATACATCAATAACAGGTCTAAAAAAAGCAACTCTGCTTAATTTACCTTTTAAAAGCTCCATTATTCCCATGGTTATTATTAGGCTACCAGTAGCCGGTTCTAGTGACGATATGTAAATACTGTCAGATTTCATTTTAGTGCCTCTCTTTAAATATTTTTGTAATTATATTACGACAATATAACAAAGTTATAATAAAAAATACACAAAATTAAAAAATTAAAAAATTACATAAAGGTAGGAGCATCATTTGAAAACAGTATTATATCACCTGTTTGTGTATGACTTGCCAGAATATTTTGGAGTTCATCTTTGTCTTTTAGTATCAGTTTTTCTGCTCTTACGATGTATTGGCTAAGAATTTTAAGGTTTACTTTGCCAGTGATGATAACTAAATCAAAAATATCATCTATCTTTTTTGCCAATTTTATATTTGCCTCTTCACTACTTTCAACGATACCGGGTGTTACTATAACTTTTCTTCCGACATAAGTATTAATCAAGTCATATGAGCTCAGCATACCTTGCAAATTTCCATTGTAACTATCATCTATGATAATTTTACCATTTGCTTCTATTTTTTGCAATCTGTGCTCAACTGTGGATATGTTTTCTATAGATTTTTTTATATCTTCTATTTTGATTTCAAGATACAAGGCAGTCAGGATGACAACTTCTAAATTATTTGCGTTAAATGAGCCTAAAAGTTTAGTATGAAACTGTTCAGTAATATCATCTAGTTGCATTTCAAAACTTATCCCATCGAGTGTCGAATTTATATTTTTCAAATCATTTCCGTAAATGACTATATTTTTATCTTTTTTTACATTTGCACTTACATGTACGAAGGCTTGCTCCAATCTATCTGATTTAAGTAGTTCCATCTTTGTGTTTCTTATGTTTTCCAAACTTTTGAAGTATTCTATATGCTGCTCTCCAATTTGCCCAACTATTGCTATATGAGGGTTTATAAATCTTGCAATTTCATCTATATCACCTTTTTGTCTTGCCCCGGCTTCTACTATATAAAAATCCAAATCATCACTTAGATTGTCATTTATATCTTTTATTATGCCGGCTAATGTATTTATGCTCCTGGGTGTTTTATAAACCCTGTATTTAGTTGCCAAAACCTCATATAAAAAGTTTTTTATACTTGTTTTTCCATAGCTTGCAGTAATAGCGATAATTTTTAGATTTCCATTTGAAGAGAGTTTTTTGAGAGCCTTTTTTTATAATCATAAAAAAGAATTTTTTCATACAGTGAGCTAGCTAAATATGAAAATAAAAGAGGCATAATAACCCCGTAAATTGTACATTTTGAACTCATAAAACAGAGTATGTCCTGAAAAACAACTGCTAAAGCCAGAAAGCCGAAAAATCTTTTTATTCGAGCTGTAAAAACAAGCTTTTTGTCTAGTTTTCTATACCATAAAACAAGAGTAGGAATAAGCAATATATAAAAATAAAATACAAAATAAAGTCCACTTAGATAATATACAAAAATAGGAACAATAAAAAAATAAAGATGCCAGTCATATCTATTGAAATGAAAAACAACTCGCTCAATTTTATAACTGTACCACTGCATAGCACTCATAAAATAATAACCAAGAGCAAAAGTAAAAGCGACATGGGTAAATAGATAAAAATATGACACTATAAATTCTCCTTGAAATCTTTACAAATTTTTTGAGCATTATTTAAGAAGAAAAAGTGGTCTCCTTCATAGACGCGAAGTTTACTGTTCTTTATAAGAGAATCGATTGCTACAGCATTGTTTAAAGGAACCGCTTTATCATCTTTTCCCCAATAAATAAATGCTCTTTTTTTAAAATCTTTAAAGTATTGACTAAAGTCTTCATTTACAACATTTTTTAGAGTTTCATACATTGTTTTATCTAAGCCATCTACATCTTTTGTAGCAAAAAACTTATATAAACTCTCTCCAAACAGTGGTTTGAGCATTTTGAAAAATCTGATTTTAAATCTTGTTTTAAAACTCTTTTTATTTAATATTCCGGCACTACTAAGAAGTACCAATACATCAGGATTGAGCAAAAGTGCCACTTTACCGCCAAATGAATGACCAAATATAATATTTTTCTCTACATGTAGAGCTTCTAAAAAAAGATCTATAATTTGCGCATACTCTTTTGTGCTAAGAGCAGAAACTATACTGGAATTTCCAAAACCTGGCAAATCTATAAAAAGAAGTTTAAAATCAGCCAAGTATTTGGCAAAACTATCACGCATTATCTCTTTATTACTACCCCAACCGTGCAAAAAAATGATACACTCTTTTTGGTTGTTATTTTGTATCTCGTAACTAATATCATATTTTGAATTATTTTGAATTATCTCTTTTGAAGCCATTATTTTTTTGTCTTTTTATAAATATTTTCTAGTATTTCCATAGCACTGACAAGTTTTTCATATTTATCTACACTAATCATCACGGCATCAAAATGATGGTTTTTGACAATCACCACCTTCTCCTTCTCTTTTCTAGAGATACTTTTAAGAACTGAGCTAAAATTCCTAACAACATCAGTAGAAGTCATAATCTCATCTTTTGTATAAGAAATCATAAAATTACTCCATAATACATATAATTATATGTATTATATCAAATTATTTACCTTTTGCTGCTTGAATTTTGTTTATATATCTGTATAGAGGAGGAACTTTTGTTCTATTTGGTAAATAATTTACCAATTCTTTTACTGTTTTACTAAAATCATCAAATAGATAATTTGCCATACTCCCAGGAACCGGATTAATTTCATTTATATAAACTTCATTGTCCAATACAAAGAAATCACATCTTATGATTGAGCCTGCAAAAAATGGCTCATATAGTTTTTTAAATGAATCTTGTATCTTTTGTGTTAATTCTTCGCTTAAATTTGCTTCATTTCCTCTCTTTGTTCTGGACAAATCAAGATATTTTTTATCGAAGTCCAAAAACTCTTCTTTTTGAGGCTCTTCTATGATGGAAAAATTGTATTTATCAGTTTTACAGCCCGCAAGATTGTACTCTTTTATGCCATCTATGAAAGGTTCTATCACGACTTGTGAATCAAATTCAAAAGCAACATCAAGTGCATAATCAAGCTCATTTTCATCCTTAACGATGGATATACCGATAGAACTTCCGAGTCTTGTGGGCTTGATGATTACTGGATAATTAAGAATCAAGTCTCTTTTTGAGTCTTTTTGAAGTGTTTTATATTCAAGTGTTTTGACTCCAAACTCTCTTGCATAAAGTTTTGTCAAAAGCTTATTGAAACTAACGACACTTGCTTCTACCCTTGGTCCGATATAATTTATATCAAAAAAATCCAGTAGCGCCGATATAGTACCGTCTTCCCCGTCTTTTCCATGTATGACATTTAAAACTGTATCAAAAGCAATCTTTTTTTCACCCATCAAGTTTTTTTGAAAAAAACCACCTTTTTTAAGTTCAAGTTTTTTATCTTTTTTATACTCTCCCGAACTAAATCTTTTTGATGTGATTTTATCTGTTGAAATCAGGTAAAAATCTCTATTGTAATCACAAAATATATATATCAACTCTTCTTTTAATACTTTTTTCAGTGCAATTGCACTAACTATGCTTATCTCGTGCTCAAAGCTATTTGCTCCAAACAGTATCGCTATTTTCATATTTATCCTAATTTTTTAAGTGCTTCTTTTATCAAAGCTGTAGTATTGTCACTCTTGCAAGTTGTTAGTATTTTCTTGATTTTATCTTTTTTAAATCCTAAACTTTCTAGTGCCTGTGTTGCTTCATTTAGTGCTGAATTTTCACTAGTGTTATGTAAAGATTCAAGAGAAAAATCACTCAATTCCACCAAAATTCTCTTTGCACTCTTTGGCCCAATGCCCGGAACTCTTTTAAATGCCTCTATACTTTGATTTACAAGTGCCGCAGAAAATTCATTTGGACTCAAAGTCGAGCAAATTGCAAGTGCGGTAGAAGGACCTATGCCGTTTAGTTTTATAACTGTATCAAATATATTTTTCTCATCCATATCTAGCAAACCGTACATTGAATGATGATCTTCTCTGATAATTTGCGTTACATGTAGCGATATTGCATCAGTGTTAATTTTTGGAGAAGTAAAAAGAGAGATATTTACCTTGTAAGTTAAGCCCGAAAGTGTCTTTATATGCAAAAATGTTGGCTCTTTTTTTACAATTTTACCCTCTATGCCCACTATCATTTACTGTACTCGCTAGATCTGTTTATTTCAAATTTTTCATCATCAATATTTTTGAGTGTCATTTCTCTTATAATCTCATTTTCTTTAGTATTGTATGTAATTTCCACCGGAGGAGATATTAACTTAAACTTTATCTCATTAAATTCTTTCCAAACTCCACGATTTATAATTTTTGCTGAAAATATTTGATTTTGGAAAGATTTTAATTCTTCTTTTAGTGCCGAAATTTTTTGTTTCTTGCTTTTAAAGTTTTCTAAGGCAATGTTATATTCATTTACCATTTTTTGAAATTCTTTTATCTTCATAATTAAAGAAGCTGGAGGTACTTTTTTATCATTTTTTAGTTCTAAAATTTTCTTTTTTATCATTTCAATTGTATTTTTATTATTGTCTATAACTCTTTTCTTTGCTTCTAAGATTTTTGGCAATGGTTTTACAGAAATGATAAGTTTTTTTATTTGGTCATTAATTATATCAATCTTTTCGCCATATTGCTTTGTTCCTGATGGATCAATAACTAACTTATTGTTATTTCCTTTTACTTTTTTAATATCAATCAGCTTGCCTGCTTTTATAGATGCATTTGAAGTTAACTCTTCTATGTATATCTCTTTTCCTGTAATCTCACCGCCAATAACATTTTTTATTCTAATAATTTCTCCGACAACACTCCCGCCTTCAAGTCTATCTATTTCAATATTTTTGCCATTAGCTTTGCCTCTGTGGGCTGAAATTTTAATATTATTTGCATCTATTGTTGCTGTTTTATGGGTTTGACCTTTTATATCAACCTCTTTTGCTTTTATAGTTGCTCCACTAGCAACATTTCCCTCTACATGTAACTCTGAAGTTTCAACACTCATGCCAGGGCCAATGGCATCTTTAAAAATATCACTCTCTTTTATGTTTATTTTAACATTGGATTCAAGATCAGTTTCTATAGAACCGGTAGATTTAAAACCCACTGAATTTATCTCCATCTCATCTTGTATGTCATAAGTATTGCCTTCTAAATTTACATATCCATTTTTATTTGCAATGTATAAAATTTTACCATCATCTTCTTTTTTTATTATATTTTCTGTATGATTTATTTCAGCAATATTACTAGACGATGGTTCTTTTACACTTAAAAATCTGCCTTGACAATTTTTTCCGGGTATCCCAGACTGTGGTTTTACATACTCCATGATGGTTTCACCTTTAGAAACAGCTAAAACAAAACCCCGCTTAGAATAATCCACCCTTCCTTGTTTGTCTTTAGTTTCAACTTTGTTTTTATAATGAAATATAAACTTATCATCAACAGCAGAAATTTTATCTAATCCTTGGCAAACTACAAACATACAATCTGCTTCTAAAAAGTTTCTAACTCTAATGCCTGCTACAACCTTCTTGACCTCTTTGTACATATTTTCATCTCGAATTCCAACTAGAATATTTGCACGAACTTTTTTAGTATTTATATCTTCTATTATTTTTTCTTCAAGTTTGGAAAAATATTTTACATCTAGATTTTTCTTGATGGTTGCTACTATTTTTGTGAGAGATTTGTTTCCGCTCAAAATTACTTCAGGGATAATATTATCTTGTTTTTCGTCAGATTTTTTAAATATTTCAATTTTGTAATGTTGCAAAATTTTAAGTTCAGGATTTAGTAAAAAATCATTATCATTAAAGATATCTTTATTGTCTTCAACCAAATCTTTAAAATCATCGCCCTTGTGAGTCTTAAACGAAGTCGTTACCTTAATAATCCTAAATGACAATGCTTTTACATCTATCTTTTTGGCGGATGCTATGTTTTTTAATTCGTCATTGATATTATTTGTATCTATAATTATAGACACAAAATCACTATTTGATTGATTATTTTGTTTGGTATCTTTACTAGCAGAACTTTTATCAAATAATCCCAAAATGTATCCCTTTTTTAAAATTTTATGATTATACAATAAAATAAATAAAGTTCCATTTAACGCTCATTTGGATAAAATAATAAAATGTTTATAAAATCATTTTTTACAAATAGCGTGGGCATATTGGTCTCTCGTATATTTGGCTTTATCAGAGATTTACTAACCGCTTCAATCTTGGGGGCAAATATATATAGTGATATTTTCTTTGTTGCATTTAAGCTTCCAAATCTTTTTAGAAGAATTTTTGCCGAAGGTGCTTTTACTCAGAGTTTTATACCGAATTTTGTAAAAGCAAAGAAAAAATCTCTCTTCACTTATAGAATTTTCATCAGATTTTTTCTTTTTTTGCTGATTTTTTCTTTAGTGGTTACACTCTTTAGCGAATTTTTTACCAGACTTATAGCTATTGGATTTGATGAAAAAAATGTCAAATTAGCCTCAACTTTTGTAGCTATCAATTTTTATTATTTGCCTCTTATATTTTGTGTGTCATTTTTTGCCGCCCTCCTCCAATACAAAAATCACTTTGCAACTACGGCTTTTTCAACTGCACTTTTAAATATATCGCTAATCACCGCACTTTTGCTAAGTAAAGATTTAAACAAAATTGACATAGTTTATGCCATGAGTTACGCCGTTTTAATCGGAGGAGTACTTCAGGTAGTCGCACACATAATAGCCCTCAGGCAAAAAAGATTATTAAGAATTTTTATAGTCGGATACAGACTCTCAAAAAAAAACAAAAAACAAAAACAATCAAAGATATTTTATAAATCATTTTATCACGCGATACTTGGAAATTCAACCGCACAAATATCCGCTTTCCTAGATACTTGGTTGGCCAGTTTTCTAGCAAGTGGGAGTATTAGTTATCTATATTATGGAAACAGAGTATTTCAACTTCCGTTAGCTCTTTTTGCCATAGCGCTAAGCGTCGGAATTTTTCCCAAAATCGCAAGAATGTTAAAAAAAGGAGATGAAAAAGAGGCCTTAAATCTCATGGGGCACTCTTTTTGGTTTTTAACTTTTATACTTGGTTTATCTATGATTGGCGGGATAATTTTAAGCGATGAAATTGTAAAACTTCTTTTTCAAAGAGGCTCATTTAGCCCTGACAATGCATATCACACATCACAAGTATTATCTATGTATATGATAGGACTTTTGCCTTTTGGCTTATCTAAAATCTTCTCTTTGTGGTTATATTCTAAAAATCTGCAAAAAATGGCAGCAAAAATTTCAATTTACTCTCTTGTTTCAAATGTAGTCTTGTCATTATTGTTTATAAAGCCACTAGGAGTGATGGGGTTAGCCCTTGCTAGCTCAATTTCCGGTTTTGTTTTGTTTGTTTTTACAATTAGAACATTTGGTATAAAACAATTTTTAGATATAATCTCACTTAAAAAAACTATACTACTTATAATGGTTTTATCAATAGAAACAGCCATATTGTTATGGTTTAAGGAAATAATTGATGTATATTTATGATTCTGTGCAAAAGAAAAAAGTATTATTTGAGCCAATTGTTAAAAATCAAGTTAAGATGTATGTCTGCGGTCCAACCGTATATGATGATGCACACTTGGGACATGCAAGAAGCTCTATCGCGTTTGATTTACTCAGAAGAGTGCTTGTAGGTCTTGGATATAAGGTTACATTTGTAAAGAATTTTACTGATATTGATGATAAAATCATAAAAAAGATGAGAGAAAGTGGAAAAAGTCTCGAAGAAATCACCAATTTTTATATAGATAGATACAAAGACGAGATGCACAAACTCGGTATAAAGGACGCAGATATTGAACCAAAAGCGACACAGACCATAGATGAAATTATTAAATTTACACAAGATTTGTTGGATAAAAATATCGCTTACAGACTTAGTGATGGCATATATTTTGACACCACAAAAGATGAAAAATACCTTAGTCTTTCTCATATGCAAATAGATACGGATAGCTTACAATCAAGAGTTTGCCCCATGAATCAAAAGAAAAATTTAAAAGATTTTGCTCTTTGGAAATTTTCAAAAGAGGGAGAACCTACTTATAGTGCAGATTTCGGAGATGGCAGACCGGGATGGCACATAGAGTGCTCTTGTATGATAAAAAAACATATAGCAAACAGTGATACTCCTTTTCAGATTGATATACACGGCGGCGGGATGGACTTGTTGTTTCCTCATCATGAAAACGAAGCAGCACAAACAAGATGCCAAAGCGGACAGGAGTTGGCAAAATACTGGATGCATAACGGCTTTGTTACAATCAACGGCGAAAAAATGAGCAAGTCTTTGGGAAATAGTTTTTTCTTAAAAGATGCACTGAAAAAATATGATGGTGAAATTTTGAGATTTTACTTATTATCTACACATTATAGAGCCAATTTTAATTTTTCCGAAGAAGATTTGCTCATTTCCAAAAAAAGACTTGATAAAATCTACAGATTAAAAAAGAGAATATATGGCTCCAAAACTTCTGCTGTCAATAAAAATTTCAAAACAGAATTTATGTCTGCATTAAGTGATGATTTAAATATATCCAAGGCTTTGGCAGTCGTCGAAGATATGGTTTCTGCTTCAAATGAAAAACTGGATTTAGAGCCAAAAAATAAAAGCCAAAAATATGAGATAAATGCAAATATCGAGTTTTTGGACAGCATATTGGGAATCGGATATAAAAACCCTTATGAATACTTTCAATTAGGCATAACAGATGAGCAAAAAGAGAAAATTAAAAACTTAATAGAAAAAAGAGATGAAGCAAAAAAACAAAAAAATTACGAAAAGGCCGACTCGATAAGAGATGAGCTTTCAAGCATGAAAATTCAACTGATGGACAGTGCAAACGGGACACAATGGGAAAAGATAGATGAACAGTAATCTCTGGAAAATCTTAGCTAGATTTACACCTTATTATAAAGATTATATACCCTACTTTATCTTTGCTGTGATTGGTATGATTTTAGCCTCCGGTGGTACTGCTGCGTCTGCTTATTTGGTAAAACCACTTTTGGACAAAATCTTTATTGCAAAAGATGAAAATATGCTTTATCTTCTTCCTTATGCGATTATTGCCGTATATTTTGCCAAAGAATCAGGTCGCTACATGCAGGCTTATTTCACAGAATATATCGGTCAAGATATAATCAGAAGATTTAGAAACAAACTCTTAGACAATATACTCTCGCTTGACATATCTTTTTTTCATAAATACCGCTCAGGTGAGTTAATCAGCAGAAATACAAATGATGTTGAAAGAATCAGACTGGTAGTTTCAAACATAATTCCTGAATTTTTCAGAGAAATTTTTACGATAATAGGTTTGGTAGCAGTTGTTATTTATCAAAGCAGTGAATTGGCCGTTTATGCCCTTGTGATTATGCCTCTAGCTGTGTATCCGTTATCTTTGCTTGCTAAAAAAATGAAAAAAATTTCAAGACTCTCTCAAGAGAAAATTTCAGATCTCACAGCAAGACTCAGTGAGATATTTAATAATATAGAGATTATAAAAGCCAATAATGCAGAAAAATACGAACTTAATCTTTTTGAAGAAGACAATAAAAAGTATTTTAATCTAAATATGAAAAGTGTAAAAGTTACCCAATTGGTCAGCCCATTGATGGAAACATTGGGATCCATTGGTGTTGCCACAGTTATCATAGTCGGCGGTAAAGAGGTTATAGAGGGAGTTATGAGTGTCGGTAGTTTCTTCTCTTTTTTAACAGCTCTTTTTATGCTATATACTCCGATAAAAAGAATATCATCATTATACAATCGAATGCAAGATGCCGTGGCTGCAAGTCAAAGAATTTTCTTTTTGCTTGATTTAAAGGCTGAGATTAAGGACGGTAATAAAAAAATACCTTCTGACATACAAGATATAAGATACGAAAATGTAATCTTAAAATATGGCGATAAAATGGCATTAAATGATATAAATTTTGAAGCCAAAAAAGGTGAATTTATAGCTTTTGTAGGGGATAGTGGAGGAGGAAAAACTTCGCTTGCAAATATGCTGGTAAGATTTTTTGATCCAACTTCCGGGAAAATACTTATAAATGGTACAGATATAAAATCTTTTTCGCTCGGTGATTTAAGAGACAGCATAGCTATAGTCACCCAAAGAGTTTATGTATTTAACGATACGGTTGCAGCAAATATAGCTTACGGCAAAAAGATAGATGAAGCAAGAGTAATAGAAGCTCTAAAAAAAGCAAATGCCTATGATTTTATAAAAGACTTGAAAGATGGTATTTATACACCTTTAGACGAATTTGGAACAAATCTCTCAGGCGGACAAAGACAGAGAATAGCAATGGCAAGAGCCATATATAAAAATCCTAAAATCCTAATCCTGGACGAAGCTACAAGTTCACTAGACAGCAAAAGTGAACAAAAAATAAGTGAAGCTATAGAAAATGCCATAAAAGATAAGATAACTTTTGTAATAGCCCACAGATTAACCACAATTCAAAAAGCAGATAAAATTATTGTTTTAAAACACGGCAAGATAGAAGCTATAGGCACAGACAAAGATTTAGAAGCTACATGTAGCGAATATAGAAAACTAAAAGGGCTACAAATTACCAAAAAAGAAGTCAAACTTTAAATACAGTCTGTAATTTGCTTTATAACCTTCACTTTTGGAAAAATTTACTCCGGGACTAATCTCGTAAAATATCCATTTTTTATAAATATCTTGTCTGTATGAGATTTGGCTTAAATAGTTATTGATTCCACTAAATTTTTTCTGTTCTCCCGTAGTTTGGTTTATAGTGTATTTATATTTTGTATTTCCATAAAATGCTTAAGTAAGTACAAAACCAGCTTTTGCATTTAATGTCCAAAAAAGATGAAAAGTTGTGTCATAATCCATACCGTCATATGCAGATCTGCTTCCCCGTCCAAACTCTGTTCGGAAAAGTAAATTTTTTTCTATATACTTGTCTATATAAAGCCTTGTATCTTCTCTAAAATGATCTTTTGTGGAATATTGAAAGTTTTGAACAGGTTCAAATTGAAAACTCCTAAATTGTTTTTTTAGTGAAAATCTAGCTTTTGCGTATGGATACAAACTTCTTATTCCAAGTGAATACTTGACATCAATATACCGACCGATACTTTCCATTAAACTTATACCTATAGCTGCATTATTCTCTTTATATCGCCTTTTATCTAGCAAATCATTTGCATTGTCACTATTTAAATCACTAATGAAAAGTTTTAGGTTTTTACTACTTTTTGCAAGATCAATACTAGCATGTATATTTACATTAAAATCATTGCTTTGAAGGGAGTTATACTCATAATCAGTAGATACCCTGATATAGGATCTGATTGTTTCTCCCAAATATTTTGTACTTTTAAAAAAATTATCATTTTTATTTAATTTATCACTTAAACTATTTTGCTTGTTTGTTGAAAATGAGCCAATTTTTTGTGCTATATAATTATCAGTATTTGTAGATATTTTTACTATTGTATTAGATATATTTTGATGCAGTTTGTCTATGTAGTTTTCAGAAAAAAGAAAAGTACTCATGAAGAATAAAAATAAAATAATTCTCATATTCAACTCCTTGCATAACCAATAGTTTAGCACATATTGCTTTAATAAACAGTTTTTTATAATAATTTTTGTATAATAATATCTTTATATCTAAAAAAGGTTTTTATATGTATGCATATGATTTGTTAAAAAAAATATTGTTTCTCTTTAGTCCGGAAACTGCACACAACATAGCCGAATTTTTTTTTAAATTTTTCTCCAATTATTGTCAATTTATACCATCTCTTCTTGTTAACAGATATTTTATAGCAGATAAAAGTATCGAGCAACAACTTTTTGGTGTTACTTTTTTAAATCCCGTAGGAATTGCTGCCGGATTTGATAAAAACGCAACGATGATTAGGATGCTCACATCCCTTGGATTTGGGTGTATTGAGTATGGTACTATGACACCACTTCCCCAAAAGGGCAACCAAAAGCCTAGAATGTTTCGCTATGTTAAAGAAGAAAGCATTCAAAACGCTATGGGTTTCAATAATGACGGTATGGATAAAATAGCAAAAAGATTAAGAAAGATTTATCCTTTTGCAGCTCCTCTTGGTGCAAATATAGGCAAAAACAAAATCACATCTGCCGAAAATGCATTGGGAGATTATGAAAAACTTTTAAAAACTTTTAAAGATTTAAGTGATTATCTAGTAATAAACATATCTTCTCCAAACACACCTGGTCTTAGAGATTTACAAAACGAAGAGTTTGTAAAAAAATTGTTTTTATTAGCAAAAAGCATAACAGACAAACCTGTTTTATTGAAAATTGCACCGGATTTAGAAAGCAAAGATGCTATAAAATTATGTACCGTGGCACTTGAGCATGGAGCAGATGGAATAATAGCTACAAATACAACCATTGATTATTCGCTTTTACCAAATGCAAAAGATTTTGGTGGTATTAGTGGAAAAGTGTTAAAAGAAAAAAGCTATAATCTTTTCAAAGAATTAGGAAAAGAGTTTTATGGCAAAACCACGCTAATATCAGTTGGCGGAATCGATAATGCAGAAGAAGCATATAAGCGGATAAAAGCCGGGGCTAGTTTGGTTCAAATTTATAGCTCATTTATATTTCAAGGTCCAAAATTGATAAAAGATATAAATGAAGGGGTTATAAAACTTTTAAAACAAGATGGCTTTAGTCATATAAGCGAAGCAATAGGAAATGATTACAGATGAAAAAATTTATATTTATAATTTTAATACTAACAGGAGTTCTGATGGCTAATTCATTGCCAAAATATTATACAAAAACATTAGAAAATGGATTGCAAGTTGTTGTAATCCCCATGAAAAATGGAAGTGGTGTTATCACAACGGATATAATTTATAAAGTAGGAAGCAGAAACGAAATTATGGGTAAAAGCGGTATAGCTCATATGCTAGAACACATGAATTTCAAATCAACCAAAGACTTAAAAGCCGGTGAATTTGATAGAATAGTAAAAGGGTTTGGTGGTGTAAACAATGCTTCTACCGGATTTGATTTCACGCATTATTTTATAAAAAGCTCCAGCAAAAATCTTAAAAATTCTCTTAAACTCTTTGCAGATTTAATGGCAAATCTAACACTAAGTGACAAGGAGTTTCAACCTGAAAGAAATGTCGTGATGGAAGAAAGAAGATGGAGAACTGACAATTCACCTACTGGATATCTTTATTTTAGGCTATTTAACAATGCCTTTATATATCATCCATATCATTGGACTCCGATAGGATTTAAAAATGATATAAAAAATTGGGATATAAAAGATATAAGAAATTTTCATAAAATATTTTACAGACCCGATAATGCCATAGTTATAGTTGCCGGTGATATTAATCCTGAAGATGTATTTCAAAAAACAAAAGAAGAGTTTGGACATATAAAAAATCCAAAAGAGAAAATCAGAGTAAATCATCAAATAGAGCCCGTTCAAGATGGTGCAAAGAGAGTAAATATCAAAAAAGAGAGTGAAGTTGAAATGATTGCAATAGCTTACAAGATACCAGCTTTCAATAATCCTGACCAAGTTGCACTTTCAGCCCTAAGCGAACTGCTAAGTAGTGGAAAAAGCTCCAAACTTCAAGAATTACTGGTTGATAAAAAGAAAATGGTAAACCAGGTATATGCGTACAACATGGAATTAAAAGATCCATCAATTTTTCTATTTTTGGCTGTCGGTAACCCCGGAGTAAAAGCAGAAGATATTGAGAAAGAGATATTGGGACTTATAAAAAAGATAAAAGGTGGTGATATAAGTGATGAAGAAGTGAAAAAGGTTAAAACCAACACCAAGGCTGATTTTATTTTTTCTATGGAAAGCTCTTCAAGTGTAGCAAATCTTTTTGGAGGTTATTTTGCCAGAGGAGATATAAAACCTTTGATAAACTATGAAGATTCTATAAACAAATTGACAAAAGAAGATATAATAAAAGTTGCAAAAAAATACTTGGTAGAGAAAAACTCAACTACTGTAATTTTAAAAAAGGACTAAAAAATGACAAGAAATTTAAAAGGGGCTATGACAGCTCTTATTACACCTTTTAAAAAAGGAAAACTAGACGAAGAACAATATGCAAAACTCATAAAAAGACAGATAAAAAATGGCATAGATGTGGTGGTTCCTGTTGGTACTACGGGAGAAAGCGCAACATTAAATCATGAAGAACATAGAAGATGTATTGAGATTGCAGTTGATACATGTAAAGATACAAATACAAAAGTAATCGCGGGAGCAGGAAGCAATGCAACACATGAAGCAGTAGATATAGCCAAGTTTGCTCAAAAACATGGAGCCGATGGCATACTTTCTGTTACGCCATATTACAACAAACCTATGCAAGAAGGACTATATCAGCATTACACAGCATTAGCAAACAGTATTGAAATTCCTGTTTTATTGTACAATGTTCCAAGTCGTACAGCTTGTGATTTATTGCCTGAAACTGTTTATAGACTTTTTAATGATTGTGAAAACATTTATGGTATCAAAGAAGCAACCGGATCTATCGATAGGTGTGTTGATTTGTTAGCTCATGAGCCAAATCTGAGTGTTGTGAGCGGGGACGATGCTATAAACTACCCTATTCTTTCAAACGGAGGAAGTGGTGTTATATCAGTTACTTCAAATCTACTTCCAGATCAAACTGCAAAACTTACTCACCTAGCCCTAAAGGGTGATTATCACGGAGCAAAAGCCATCAATGATGCACTTTATGAGATCAATAAAGTTCTTTTTTGTGAAAGCAATCCGATACCAATAAAAGCAGCTATGTATCTTTCCGGACTGTTAGACACACTAGAATATAGACTTCCACTGACCAAGCCAAGCGATGAGCACATGAAAAAGATTGAAGAAGTTATAAAAAAATATGAAATCAAGGGATTATAAAATTCTTTACACAAAAAAGGTAAAATTAAGTGATATTATCTGACATAAAAGGAAGAACACTTGTTATAAGTGGCGGAACTAGAGGCATTGGCAAAGCGATTGTTCGAGAGTTTGCAAAAAACGGTGCAAATATAGCTTTTACATATAATTCAAATAAAGAATTGGCCAATACTCAAGCAAAAGAATTAGAAAAAGAGTTTGGCATAAAGGCCAGAGCTTATGCTTTAAATATACTCGAGCCTTTAACTTATAAAGATTTGTTTAAAGAGATTGATGAAGATTTTGACAGGGTTGATTTTTTTATCTCAAATGCTATTATCTCAGGGCGCGCAGTTGTCGGTGGATATGCAAAATTTATGAGACTAAAACCACGAGGTTTAAATAATATTTTCACAGCCACCGTAGATGCCTTTGTTGTGGGCGCCCAAGAAGCAGCAAAAAGAATGGAAAAAGTTGGCGGGGGAAGTATTATATCTCTCTCTTCTACCGGAAATCGCGTATTTATTGATAATTATGCAGGTCATGGAACTGCAAAGGCAGCAGTTGAAACCATGGTAAAATATGCGGCAACGGAACTTGGAGAATTAGGCATCAGGGTAAATGCCATAAGTGGCGGTCCAATTGAGACTGACGCACTTAGAGCATTTACCAATTATGAAGAAATAAAGGAAAAAACAGCCGAGTTATCTCCGCTAAATCGTATGGGTAAGCCTGAAGATATGGCGGGAGCTGCTCTTTTTCTTTGTTCAGATAAAGCTTCGTGGATAACAGGACATACACTTTTGATTGACGGCGGTACTACATTTAAATGATTTTAAACCTTCCTAATTTTCTAGCACTTCTTAGAATTGCTATGGCACCACTCATGTACTGGTTTTTAGTAGATAGAAACAGTTCTATTTTTAGCGGAATAGATCCTTCCTGGCTTGATTATTTTGCTGCACTTTTGTTTGTCTTGGCAAGTACCACTGATTTTTTTGATGGTTTTATAGCAAGGGCATGGAAACAAAAAACAGAACTCGGAGCTATACTTGACCCGTTGGCAGACAAGATGCTTGTTCTTGCTGCTTTTTTATGACTCATGGTAATAGACCGTGCAAACCCTTGGGCTATATTGTTGATATTAACTAGAGAGTTTTTTATAACCGGTATAAGAGTTGCAAGTGCAAGCAAAGGGTATAGCGTTGCTGCATCAATGGCTGGTAAAGTAAAAACTGTGGTACAGATGTTTGCTATCGGTTTTTTGATGATGAACTGGCCTTATGCCAATGCTCTTCTTTGGTTGGCAGTATTTTTAACTCTGTATTCCGGATTTGAATATGTGTATGGATATGCAAAAAAGGCTTCTAACTAATGGGTACTTTAATTTCACTTCTGGTTTTATCTTTTTTAATTTTTTTTCATGAATTAGGACATTTTTTAGCAGCAAGATTTTTTGGTGTACATGTAGAGGTTTTTAGTATTGGCTTTGGCAAGAAAGTATATAAGAAAGTATATAAAGGCACAGAGTATGCATTAAGCATGATTCCTCTTGGTGGTTATGTGCAAATGAAAGGTCAAGATGATACTAATCCACTTAAAACAAGTGACGATAATGATAGCTACAATGTTAAAAAACCATGGCAAAGAATTATCATCTTGTTTGCCGGACCATTTGCAAATTTTCTTTTAGCTTTTTTCTTATATATCGCTATTGGAAGTATTGGCGTATCTAAGTATTCTCCGATTATCGGCAATATCTCAAAAGACTCACCGGCTCTCATAAGTGGGCTGAAAAAAAATGATAAAATCATATCTATAAACAAAATACCAATAAAAACATGGGATGAGTTAAGCCAAAATATAAGAAAAAGTGATAATTTACTACGATTTAAAATAGAAAGAGCAAATAAAATTAAATACATAAATATCATGCCAAAAGTACATACATACAAAAATATGTTTGGAGAAACTCTAAAAAAGAAAATGGTTGGGATTGCGCCTATCGGCAAAACCGTAATAGTAAAATATAATCTTTTGCAAAGTATACCTTTCGCATGGCAAGAAACAAAAAATGCAACAACTTTGATCGTTAAAAGTCTTCAAAAGCTGATAGAGGGCGTAGTCCCAGCAAAAGATTTGGGAGGAATTGTCTCAATCGTACAGGTCACGGCACAAGCGAGCAAAATAGGCATAGTTGCCCTTTTTGGACTTACCGCTCTCATATCAGTAAATCTCGGAGTTTTAAATTTATTGCCGATTCCTGCACTTGATGGTGGACATATCATGTTTAATTTATATGAAATGATCACAAAAAAAGCTCCTAGTGAGCGGGTATTGTACTACTTAACCCTTGCGGGTTGGGCGTTTTTGCTCTCTTTGATGGCATTTACGATATTTAACGATATATATAGAATAATAGGAGAAAATTAATGTCAATATCTAATTATGAAAAAAAGTATGATGAAATTCTTACCAATATTGAAAATGTAAGAGTAAAAGTAAATCAACATCAAATAGTTAAAATCATAGCTGTCAGCAAAAGCGTTGATTCTGATGCAATTTCACAAATGTATGAGATTGGACAAAGAGCATTTGGAGAAAACAGGGTTCAAGATTTGAAAGAGAAGGAAAAAAACCTAGCAAACCTACCAATAGAATGGCATTTTATAGGTAGGTTGCAAACAAACAAAATAAATGCCCTAATAGACTTAAATCCTTCGCTTATGCACTCTATTAGCTCATTAAAGATGGCAAAAGAGATAGACAAAAGACTAGAAGTAAAAAATAAAAAATTAAATGCCCTTTTACAAATCAACAGTGCATATGAAGAACAAAAAGCAGGAGTTCTGCCAGAATCATCGCAAGACATTTATGAAGAAATTATCTCTACATGTAAGAATATAAATTTAAAAGGAGTGATGAGCATTGGCGCACACAGTGATGATAAAAATCTAATAAAAAAGAGTTTTGGAACAACTTATGCTATATATGAAAAGCTACAAAGCAGAGGTGCAAAATATTGTTCAATGGGAATGAGCAGTGACTACGAATTAGCAGTTGAATGCGGTTCAAATATGCTCAGAATCGGCTCAAGCTTATTTCATTGATCATCAAAATTTTCTATTTTTTTGAGCAAACCATCTTTTTGTAAATAAAACCAATTTTTATCTCTTTTATTTACAATACCAGGAAATATTTCTATGTTATATTTAGGTATTTCTATCCTCTTTATGCCCTCTTTTATGAGCACTAATCTAATTTTTTGAATCTCATCTTGCTTCCCTGAACTAAATACAAAAACCAAGTTAATATGATAAACTCTCTCGCCATATAAATTATTGTGATTTATTCTATATAGTGGAACTTTTGTATCATTCATTTTTGTTTTAAATCTGCTAATATCAAATCTCATAATGTCAGTAATCCCCTCAATAGCATTATTATAGGCATCTTTAATATTTTTATTGTATAGAGTGATACTGTTTTCATACTTGAGTATCTTTTCATTTATATACCATGTTGAGAGCCTGCTGTTTGTTTTTAAAAGTCTTGCATTTACAATTCTTTTATCCAATTCATCTTTTTTGATGAATTTCACTTTCTTTTTAAAATATCCAAAGAGTTTATGTCTATCCATATCATAAATTTTATCTTTAAAATCATATGCTTTGATATTTAGCTTTTTTTCAAAATATCCCTTTGCCACATCTTTTATCCTATCTTTAAACATATAACTTAAAACCAAAGCTACAAAAAAAGGAGTGGTAAAGTTTCCAAATTTTTGCTGTGTTATGAATACAACCGTTGTTGCAAATATCATAGAGATCCCAGCAGCAACAGCATAGTAGAATTGCCTCAATTTTCTGGCATCCACTTCAATATCCTGTTTTAAAAAAAGTATGCTATAAAAAAATTTTTTAAAGACACTATATCTAAATATAACTTTTTCATTCATATTATCATCTCTTGATATAAATGGTAAATCATTCTCTTTTTCAAAAGATATCTCACCATTTATGATATTGATTATCTCATTAACGACACTTATATCAGTATCACCCTTACTTCTGAGTTTTATGTTTATAGTAAAAAGATATCTTTGTGTAATTAAACTAATGTATTCGACAGATGAT
>JAJRPV010000084.1 GCA_024280575.1 Campylobacterales bacterium | reverse complement strand
TGAATGTTTTGTGGATATAAATTATATGAGTATCGCTATAAAAAACTTGATAGACAATGCTTTAAAATACAAAACAAAAGGCAAAGTTGAGATAAAGTGTGATAAAAATACCATAGAGATAAAAAACCAATCAGAGCCATTGAAGCAAGAATTCGGTTTTTATACAAGAGAGTTTACGCAAGAAGATAATTCAAGAGGCTCAAAAGGGTATGGATTGGGGTTAAATTTAGTATCAAGAATTGTCAATTATCACGGCTTTGAATTTACACATAGATATGAAAATAGTAAAAATATCTTTGGTATCAAGCTTTGATACCGTATTCTTTTGACTGTGAAAATATTTTGAACTCTCAAATTGGAGGATTCAAATTTGAGTCTTTGGGATTTGGACCATATTTGTTAAAATCAGGTGTTCCGTCTTTTACTAAAAATATGATTAAGATTATTAATCCCAAAATCGGAATCAAAAGTATAAGTTGCCACCAACCGCTTTTGCCTGTATCGTGCAGTCTTCTTGCTGTAACGGCCAAAGTAGGGATAAATACAATCAACGAATATATCATATCTAAAAAATTATTTCCGATTCCATTGCCTATGGCTACTAATATGATAGTTATAATCGTATTGATGAGCACGAAATACCAATATTCAGGGCGTGTTGCTCTTCCGTTAAACTCAGCGTATTTTTTCAGAACGCTTATGTACCAGTTCATATTTTCTCTCCTTATCCCATAGGATAGAGTATCTCTTGGTGAACTCTATCTAACTCTTGGTTTAACTCATCACTGATTTTATACTCCAGCGCATCAAATATGACATCTAATTGTTCTGCTTTGGTGACACCTATGATTGTTGAGGCAATAAAATCAAAACTCATGCTCCATGCTGTTGCCAAAGTTGTTAAGTTTACATCGTGTTTTTTTGCAATTTCTAAGTATTTTTCTACAGAATTTAGAGTGTTGGCATTTACAAATCTTTGGGCTTGAGTATGCATCCTTGGATTTGGATCATTTAAGTATTGTGTAAATCGTGCATTTGGAGGAAGAACTTTTTGATTATATTTGCCGGTTAATACCCCGCCGGCAAGTGGGGAATAGGGCAATAAAGATATATCCTCTTTTTTGCAAACATTTCCTAGCTCATCTAAAAATCTTCGATTTAGCATAGAAAAATTGTTTTGAATTGATTGAAATCTGGACAAATTTTTAAATTTTGATATTTCATTTGCTTTTGTTAGCCCATAAGCACTGTCATTTGAAGTTCCGATATATCTTATTTTTCCAGCCCTGATAAACTCATCCAGCACAAAAAGAGACTCTTCTATGGGCACGGTCATATCTGGCCAGTGTACCTGGTAAAGATCAATATAGTCAGTTTTTAACCTTTTTAAAGTTGCATCAAGTGCTTTTGTGATGTGAAATCTATCTATTGCGGTGAGTCCATGTCTGATTGGTGGCACAAACCATCCGTTTGCAGCCCCAGCCACTTTTGAAGCAATTATGAGAGAATCTCTTTGTTTATCTTTTAACCATTCACCGATAATCTCTTCAGTCAATCCGGCATAATGAGCAGAGGGAGGCACGGGATAAAGCTCAGCAGTATCAAAGAAATTTATACCAAATTCATAAGCCTTATCCATTATCCTAAAAGACTCTTTTTTGTCACAAAAACTCCCAAAAGTCATAGTTCCTAAACATATAGGCGTAACTCTTAAACCACTTTTTCCGATATATCTATATTGCATTTTTACTCCTAAATATTTACTCTTTTCTTTTATCGATAACTCTTATTGCTTTTCCCTCGCTTCTTATTATCGATTTTGGTGCTACTAATTTTACATCTACATTTATATATAGATTGTTTAGCATTTCATGTTGTATGTGTTTTTGAAGGTTTTCCATCTCACTTATATTTTCACTCATAATATCTTCATTTAACTCTATATCTATTTGTAATTTATCAAGGTATCCTTTTTTATGAGCGATTATCTGGTAATTTAGTGTTATGCCCTCTATCAAGGAAAGTACATGTTCTATTTGTGATGGGAAAACATTTACTCCGTTTATGACAAGCATATCATCTGCTCTTCCGACTATGCTCTCTATTCTTGCCAATGTTCTTCCGCATTTGCAAGGGATTCTTGTTAGACTTGTTATATCGCCGGTTCTGTATCTTATGATAGGAAGTGCTTGTTTTGTAAGAGATGTTACCACGAGTTCGCCTCGCTCTCCTTCTGGTAGGACTTCTCCTGTTTTTGGGTTTATTATTTCAGGATAGAAGTGGTCTTCATTTATGTGCAAAAGATGCGAATGCCTACAACTAGATGCAACTCCTGGGCCTATTATCTCCGAGAGTCCATATACTTCTACATAATGGATTCCCCAAACTCTTGCTATCTCGTTTTTAAGTCCTTCGCTTGCAGGCTCTGCTCCAAAAAATCCAACTTTTAAGTTAAAATCTTTTTTTATATCATATCCCTCGGCTTTAGCCTTTTCTGCCATATGAAGTGCAAATGATGGAGTGCCTGTGATGGCTGTTGCTTTAAAATCTTTGAGTAGTAAAAGTTGTCTCGAAGTAAAACCTGTAGAGCTTGGAATGACAGCCATTTTCATGCGCTCCGCTGCTGTATGAAAGCCAAGTCCACCGGTGAAAAGTCCGTATCCGGTTGAGTTTTGAAGTATATCCCGGCTAGTGAGTCCGCCCATAGTGAAAACTCTTGCCATCACTTCACTCCAAATATCCATATCATGTTCTGTATATCCGACAACTGTCGGTTTCCCCGTAGTTCCGCTTGAGCTGTGAATTCTTACTATCTGATCCATATCGACTGCAAATAATCCATAAGGATAATTCTCTCTTAAGTCCTGCTTTTTTGTAAAAGGGAGTTTGGCTAAATCTTCTAGGCTCTTTATGTCTGATGGTTTTATGCCAAGAGAGTTAAATTTATCTTTATAAAAAGGTACGAGATTGTAAACTAGCACCAAAGTCTCTTGAAGTCTTTGAAGTTGCAATGATATTAATTCATCTTTGCTGAGACACTCATTTTTGCTATAAGTCATCAATTTTCCTACATGTAGAAGTGTTTTGCTTCGACTATCTGTACGCCTGCACTTTCTAG